>JAUNDD010000014.1:8122-46376 GCA_030526245.1 Lachnospiraceae bacterium | reverse complement strand
GCCGCGAGCCAGGGTAGGAGAAAATGCCGGGCGGAGCAAGGGAAGAAATCCTCAAATGCTCCGCCAGCGATGAAGTATCATAGAGCAGGCACGGCGGAGGGATAAGGAAAAACGCGAAAAACTCCGCCGCGAGCCCGGGCAGGAGAAAATGCCGGGCGGAGCGAGGGAAGAAATCTCTAAACGATCCGCCAGCGATGAAGTATCATAGAGCAGGCACGGCGGAGGGATGACAAAAAGCGCGAAAAACTCCGCCGCGAGCCAGGGTAGGAGAGTGTGCATGACATTAACGGTGATCATACTGACATATAAACCGGATGAGCGATTTGACCGCATCCTGCGGATGCTGGCTCTGCAGCGGCAGCAGCCGGAGCGGGTGCTGGTCGTCAACACCGGTGAAGAGTGGTTCAGACCCCAGGCTTTGCAGCACTATCCAGGAGCCGAGGTGGTACACATCCGGCCGGAGGAGTTTGACCACGGCGGAACCAGAGCCATGGCAGCGGAGCTGTGTGATACGGATGTGATGCTGTTCATGACCCAGGATGCGGTACCCAAGGATGAATACCTGATTGAGGAGCTGATGGCTGATTTTGCCGAGGAGGATGTGGCCTGTGTTTACGCCAGACAGCTGCCGGCACCCGGAGCGGATCCTCTGGAGCGTTATTCCCGGTCCTTCAATTACGGACAGATCCGCCGGAAGAAGACCGCGGATGACCTGCCCCGGCTGGGTATCAAGACCTTCTTCTGCTCGGATGTGTGTGCGGCTTACCGGCGCAGCATCTACGAGCGGCTCTGCGGTTTTGAAAAGCATGTGATCTTCAATGAGGACATGATCCTGGCGGGCCGGGCAGTGCGATCCGGCTATGCGGTAGTGTATGAACCGGAAGCGCAGGTGATTCATTCACACAGCTACAGCGGACTGCAGCAGCTGCGCCGCAATTTTGATCTGGGCGTGTCCCAGGCTCAGTATCCGGGCATCTTTGAAAGCGTCAGCTCGGAGAAGGAAGGTCTGAAGATGGTGACCAGCCAGATCCGGTATCTGTCAAAGAATGGCAAGATGATCTATCTGCCGAAGCTTTTCTGGCAGACCGGCTGCAAGCTCATCGGCTATAAGCTGGGCAAAGCCTACCGGAAACTGCCGGATCGGATGATTGAGAAGCTGACCATGAATCCGGGATACTGGAAGCAGTGAGTTGCGGTTTGCCGAGTGAGTTGTGACCGAGGAAAGACGGCGGCAAGTGTCGTGCAGATCGAACGATTTGTCGGATCGAGGGCGGACTTTGAGAAAAAATAATACAAAAAAGACATTTACATTAAGAAATATGTGTGGTAAAATATCAGCCTGCGTAGTTTATGCGCAGGCTGTTTTGTTGGACATTCATAACGGAATTCCAACGGGCCCGATGCAAGATCGGGCAAGTATCCGGACAAACGCCGCAGAGCGGCTAGCGTGCATGGCACGCTTTGTCCTTTCGTTGAAATTCATAACGGAATTCCAACGGGCCCGATGTAAAATCGGGCAAGTATCCGGACAAACGCCGCAGAGCGGCTAGCGTGCATAGCACGCTTTGTCCTGAAACAAATGCTTGAAGGAAGGAGAGCAATATGGGTGAAGCTCAGGAAAAATTTCTGAAAAATCTGGCGTCTCTGACGGAGCTTGCAAAGTCCAAAAAGAATACGCTGGAATATGACGAAGTTCTTAAAGCGTTTGAAGGTATGGAACTGACCGAAGAGATGATCGACGAAGTACTGGAATATCTTGAAAAGCGCAACGTGGATGTACTCCAGGGCAAGACAATGGGAGAAGAAACGGATGATCTGTTGATCGAACCCGACGATGACATCATTGCCTCAGAGGAGGAAGAGACAGAAATTGTCAGCGATACGGATGTACTCGAGGGTGTAAGCACAGAAGATCCGGTTCGAATGTATCTGAAAGAGATCGGTAATGTTCCGCTGCTGACCAGTGAAGAAGAGGTAGAACTGGCCAAACGTGTGGAGCAGGGCGATGAATACGCGAAGAAGAAACTGACGGAGGCAAACCTGCGTCTGGTTGTCAGTATCGCTAAGAAGTATGTCGGCCGCGGCATGCCGTTCCTGGATCTGATCCAGGAAGGAAACATGGGTCTGATGAAGGCGGTTGACAAGTTCGACTATACAAAGGGCTACAAGTTTTCAACCTATGCAACCTGGTGGATCCGTCAGGCCATTACCCGCGGTATCGCGGACACCGGTCGTACGATTCGTGTACCGGTCCATATGGTGGAAACGATCAACAAAACGCTGCGCATGACCCGTCAGCTGCTGCAGGAGCTGGGCCGTGAACCGACCCCGGAAGAAGTGGCAGAGCGGCTGAATGTGCCGGTATCCCGTGTGCGCGAGGTGCTGAAAATCTCCCGCGATCCGGTATCCCTGGATACGCCGATCGGTGAGGAGGACGACAGCCATCTGGGCGATTTCATCGAGGACGATACGGTGATGTCACCGGCAGACTCTGCTGCGTTCTCGATGCTGCGTGAAGAGCTGGCCGCTGCGTTGCAGTCTCTGACACCCCGTGAGCGCGAGGTAGTCGAGCTGCGTTTCGGTCTGAAGGACGGACGTTCCCGTACGCTGGAGGAGGTTGGACGTGAGTTCAACGTAACCCGTGAGCGTATTCGTCAGATCGAAGCCAAGGCACTGCGCAAGCTGCGTCATCCGACCAGAAGCAAGCGTCTGAAGGATTTCCTGACCTGATTAGTGAGTCTGCACTTCCCTTTGGGGAGGTGCAGCCTCTTTGTGATTACAGTGTCAAAAGTCACACCTCCACTTCATGCTTGCATGAAAGTGGAAGTGTGGCTTAATGACACGCCCGACATGAGCAAGAAGCGGGGGAGGGGCCCCGAGGATTGCGAATGGCGGACAGGATTGCGGGAGTGCGCAGCACGCAGCAATCCGTAATCACTCACGACACCTTAAATGAAATGTCAAAAGCCACACCTCCGCTTCATGCTTGCATGAAAGAGGAGGTGTGACTTAATGACACGCTAATCAATCTGATATATAGCCTGATATACGATCGAACAAGGAGGCTGAAGCCCCCTTAAACGATTAAAACACCCCAAAAAACGATAAATTTTATTAAATTTCTTAGCTTTTTCGAAAAACGAAGATTGAACTTTCAAAAGAAAAGGGATACTATAGTACCGTGCGTTTTTATTGCATTTGTGATTAGGCTTCTGGTAACGGTTCCAAACGTCCCGGGATCAGGCGTTCCGATCACAGATAACAAGGAGGAAGAATGGAGAAACAACAGATGGTTCTCGCCGATGAACAGATCGAAAAGGTGCTCAGATCCTATTCCGTCTATTACGACATCGAGCGTATGGATGAGACGAAGGCTCCGCTGGTAGCCACCGCGGATTATCACGAGCACGAGACAGGCTACATGCTGATCCGAAAGGCAGAGATGTGGTCCGCTGATAAACATGAGTATGTGTTCATCTATTCCGTTCCGGAGCTGACGGCTGAGCTGTTTGAGACCTGCATGGCGCAGGCGAAGGAGCTGGGAGAAGCCAAGGTAGATCCGGTAGCCGGGCATATGAGTTCCAATGTGGTGGCTGTATTCTTTTGTCAGAACGCGCAGCCAGAAGCGGTAGAAGCATTGAAAAAATACCGTTTCCGCAAAAGTTTTCAATTTTCGCTGAAGGGCTGGATGGAGATCCATACGGCTGTCGTGGACACGGGGAAGGAGTTCGTGGCATCCAATGCTCCTGGAAAGAACACAGCGGAATTTTTGAAAAAAGCGCTTTATCCCTCAATAAAGCGTAAAAAACGTATTCCCATTATTGGAAGGAGATTCAAATGAATAGCTTAGTTCTCTTAATCATCTCCATCGCAGTGCTCCTCATCGGATATATCTGCTATGGCGGATGGCTCTGCAAACAGTGGGGCGTAGGTGAAGGCGGAGAAACTCCGGCTCACACCATGGAAGACGGCGTGGACTATGTTCCGGCCAAGGCCCCGGTACTGATGGGCCATCACTTCTCATCCATCGCAGGCGCAGGCCCGATTACCGGACCGATCGGCGCTGCTATGTTCGGTTGGATTCCGTGTGTACTGTGGATCCTTGTCGGCGGTATCTTCTTCGGCGGCGTACATGACTTCGGTGCTCTGTTTGCATCTGTTCGTCATGGCGGTAAGTCCATCGGTGAGATCATCTCTGCCAACATGTCCAAGCGTGCAAAGAAGCTTTTCATCATCTTTGCATACCTGACCCTGATCCTGGTTGTAGCTGCTTTCGCATCCATCGTAGCTTCTACCTTCGGTGCAAAGTATGACGAGGCAGGCGTCCTGGATAAGGTTGCTTCCTCCAGCCAGGCCAGCGTAGCTATGGTATCCGTTCTGTTCATCGTTCTGGCTATCATCTTCGGTATCCTGGTATATCGTAAGGGTATGGCTATGGGACCGGCTACCGTTATGGGTATCTTCGGTATCGTTGCTATCATCGCAATCGGCCTGAACTTCCATCCGATCTATCTGTCTCAGAGCGCATGGATGTGGATCGTTGGTATCTACATCACCATCGCTTCTGTAACTCCGGTATGGATCCTGCTTCAGCCGCGTGACTATCTGTCTTCCTTCCTTCTGTATGCAATGCTGATCATTGCTCTGCTGGGTGTAATCCTTTCTCATCCGAGCATGGACGGCATGGCTGCCATCAACATGGCTCCGGAAGGACCGAGCGGAAAGACCTTCATGTTCCCGGTACTGTTCACCACCATCGCCTGCGGTGCTATCTCTGGTTTCCATTCTCTGGTTTCCTCCGGTACCACCTCCAAGCAGCTGGATAAGGAAAAGGATGCTAAGCCGATCGCTTACGGCGGCATGCTCATTGAGTGTGTACTGGCTGTCCTGACTCTGTGTGCTGTAGCTTACGCTTACAAGTGGAACGCAGCTAATCCGGATGCTCAGCTGACCGGTGCAACCGCTATCTTCGGCGGCGGTATCGCTCACATGGTAAACGACGTGATCCCGGGCTCCTACAACATTCTGTACACCCTGCTGGTTCTGACCTACTCTGCATTCTGCCTTACCTCTCTGGATACAGCAACTCGTCTTGCTCGTTTCATGTTCCAGGAGTTCTGGCTGGATGGCAGCAAGGGTGAGACTCCGGAAAACGTTACCGGCTACAAGAAGATTCTGGCTAACCCGTATGTTGCAACCATCATCACCGTAGTACTTGGCGTACTGCTTGGTATGAACGGCTACGGCAAGATCTGGGCACTGTTTGGCTCTGCTAACCAGCTGCTGGCAGCTCTTGGTCTTCTGGCTGTTGCAACCTGGCTGGGCAACATCGGCAAGAACAACAAGATGTTCATCCTGCCGATGGCATTCATGCTGGTTGTTACCATTTCTTCTCTGATCATCAACACCAAGAACCAGATCGGCCTCATCACTGCAGGTGGCGCTGACTGGGGTCCGTGGGCACAGACCATTATCGGTATCCTGCTGGTAGTTCTGTCTGTTGTTCTGGCAATCGAAGGTGTTCAGACTCTGAGCAAGAAGAAGAGCAAATAATTGAAACAAATGACCTTCCCAAGGAGCATCCCGTAAGGGGTGCTCCTTTTTTGATTCATTCGGTCAGAATGTACGCCCTGTGTCGGGGCGGCGTGAAAGGTGGGGCATATTGCTACAGAGCGTATTCGCGAAGCGCGATTTAGAGTGGCATTCGTCAGGTAAAGGCAATTTGGAATGGATTTTGGCCTGCCACCCTCGGGATTTTGCCGCATACGAGGTAAAACACCTCGCGGAATCGAACCGCCTGAACTGTAACGGGGGCGTGACGGCACCGCAACTTTAATTCATTTTTAATGGACACTCCATGGGGCGAATGCTATACTCTATACGTGACAAAGCGCCTTTTTGCGGGCAGATTTCGCACGGCATAAGGGCAGCATTCTGTCGGGTCTGATTTTAATGAAGACGTACCGGGAGCATCCCGGAAAGGAGATCGCGATGAATAAACATATGAATAAAGTGCTGGCAGCTACCGTTGCCGGTGTAACATTACTGGCAGGAGCAGCCGGCGCACAGACGGCTCAGGAGATTCTGGAACAGGCGCAGAAAGCATCCAGTGAGGTCAGCAATATGACCGTGGATCTGGTGATGAACGGCCAGGCTTCCATGACCGTGGCCGGCAGCGACGGACAGGAACAGTCCGTGCCGGTGGGCGGTAAGCTGGAGATGGGCGTTTACACGGCCATGGGCATGCCGATGAGCGTATACACGACCGGAAACATGACCCTCAATCTGATGGGCTTCCCCATCAACCGGGAGATTACAGACACCTACGTGGTGATCACGGCGGATGGCATGGATACCTACACGCTGGATGATACGGACCCGGAAGCACCGGCCTGGATGCACATCGTGCAGGAGGGCACGGAGTACGGTGAGCTGGTGGAGAGATCCTTAAGCGGTGAAATGTCCAACATGCAGCTGCCTATGGATTACGTGCTGGCCGAGGCCACCCAGGAGATCGACGGCACCGAGTGCTATGTGATCACCGCACAGATGGCCGCCTCCCAGATGGTGGAGTATGTCAAGAGTGCCATGGCTCTGGCCGGAAATGCCGGACAGGAGCAGATGGCGGTGATCGATGAACTGCTTGCAAAGGCCGGTCCCTATGTGGATGGCCTGGTGGTATCCTTTGAAGAGTACGTAGCGGTGGATACCTGTCTGCCGGTGCAGATGACCCTGGATCTCAATGACAGCAGCTGGGGACCGATCCTGGACAAGGCCATGGAGCTTCTGGCCAGCCAGCTGAACATGGCTGGCACCTCTCTGAGCATCGACGATGCATCCATGAGCTTCACCTTCGATTATTACGAGGAGCCGGGCTTTGAGATTCCCCAGGAGGCACTGAACGCACCCGTTACCCCGGCAGAGGAGCTGGCCGCCCAGGCTCAGGGACTGATTGAATCGCAGATGTAAGCCGGGCATATTAAGGCAGCGAAGCTGTTTGGTGCGGAGTGCAGAAAATGGCGACGAAGTCGGCCGCGTGTGTGCCGACCGTTGATATGTGACCGTACAAACGGCAAGATGCCCCCTGTGAGGACGCGTGTCCGGAAATGCGGAAAACTAAGAAAACAAGAGTAAGGATAGAAACAGACAGTATGACCTACGAACAGGCAGCGGCATATATTGAGGAAGTGCCGAAATTTACAAAAAAGAACAAACCGGAGCACACAAAAGAGCTGCTCCGCAGACTGGGTAACCCGGAAGAAAAGTACAGAGTGGTCCATGTGGCCGGAACCAACGGAAAGGGTTCGGTATGTGCCTTCCTTTCCTCGATTCTGGAAAAGGCAGGCTATCAGACGGGACTGTTCATCTCACCCCATCTGGTAAAGATCAACGAACGCTTCCAGATCAACCGGCAGGAGATCACGGATGAGGAATTCCTGACAGCCTTTAACAAGGTCAAGGCGGCCATCGACAGCATGATGGCGGACGGGCTTCCCCATGCCACCTACTTTGAACTGCTGTTTGCCATGGGCGTGACCGTTTTTGCGGACAGAGGAATCGATATACTGGTAATGGAGACCGGTCTGGGCGGCCGCCTGGATGCCACCAATACCGTGGCCCATCCGGATGCCTGCGTGATCACCTCCATCAGTCTGGATCATATGGAATATCTGGGAAATACCGTGGCGGAGATCGCCGGGGAGAAAGCCGGCATCATCAAGGAAGGCGTGCCGGTGATCTACGATGCCCATGACCGGGAGGCGGCTGCGGTGATCGAGGAGAAGGCCCGGCAGATGCATGCACCGGCCATTCCTTTCTATCCCCAGATGGCGGAGATCGTATCCCGCAGCAATGAGGGCATCGATTTTGTGCTGAACAATACCTGTTTTGATTACAAGAATGTGCACGTGCCGTTCCTGGCGGACTATCAGGTGGCCAACAGCTCTCTGGCACTGATGGCAGCCAAAGTGCTGGATCAGGATAAGAAGATGCGCACAGCGGATATGCTGGAGGCCGTGGCCCGTACTTCCTGGGAGGGACGCATGGAAATGATCCTGCCGGGGGTGGTGCTGGACGGTGCGCACAATGCAGACGGTGTGGAGCAGTTCCTGCAGACCGTCAAGTACGTGCAGAAGACCCAGAAGGTCAACCTGCTCTTTGCGGCGGTGGCCGATAAGGAATATGAGCAGATGATCCGCCGCATTGCATCCGAAGGAAACTTCGAAAGCATCGTGGTCACCTCCATCGGCGGCTACCGTGCGGTACCGGCTGAGGAATTCGCCCGGCTGTTCCGGGAAAACACCACCTCGGAGATCATCGTGGTGGAGGATGTGCGGGAAGCCTTCCGCAAAGCGATGAATCTGCGGGATCCGGAGGGAATCCTGTTTTGCGTGGGTTCGCTGTACCTGGTAGGGGAGATCAAGGCCGAGGCAGCGGGTCAGCAGGTGATGGGACACTAAGATTAGAGAACAGGGAAGTATAGATATGTTGAATTACGAAGAAGAACTGAAAAAATTTCATCCAAGCATGGATGTCAACGAAGCAGAGGATGCTATCTACAGCAGAGACCTGACGGATGTCACGGATATCCTGAAGGAGATGATCAAGGAAGAAAGAGATAAGAAGAAGTAAGGAGATCACTGCATGAGATGCATTTACTGCAACACGCCGCTGGCGGCCATCGACTACTGCGTCGGCTGCGGAGCGGACGTCAATCTGCTGAAGCGAATCGGTCGTATTTCCAACCTTCTGTATAACAGGGGACTGGAAAAGGCCCAGGTCCGGGACCTGTCCGGTGCGATCAGCTGTCTGAAGCAGAGTCTGAAGTTTAACAAGGAAAACATCGATGCACGCAACCTGCTGGGCCTGTGCTACTACGAAACGGGCGAGGCGGTCAGTGCACTGACAGAATGGGTCATCAGCAAAAACCTGATGCCGGAAGGAAACCTGGCCGAGCAGTACATCGCCCGGCTGCAGAACGATAAGAACAATCTGGATGCCATCAACCAGAGCATCCGCAAGTACAACCAGTCCATCGAGTACTGCCGGCAGGGGCATGAGGACATGGCGGTGATGCAACTGAAAAAAGTAGTATCCCGCAATCCGCATCTGGTGAAGGCACAGCAGCTGCTGGCCGTGCTGTACATGAAAAGCGGGGAGTACGAAAAGGCCAGACGTCTTCTGAAAAAAGCACTGGCCATCGATAACACCAACACCACCACCCTTCGCTACATGACCCATGTGGAGGAGACCACCGGACGGACCAGCCCGGGCCGGAGCCACCGCCGGGAGAATGACGAGGAGCGGCAGAGCAGCGGAACACTCCGCTACGTCAGCGGAACGGAAACGATCATTACGCCCACCACATTCCGCGACAGCTCAACGGTGGCCACCTTTATCAATATTGTACTGGGAGCCCTGCTCGGCGGAGCCATCATCTGGTTCATGGCCGTGCCGGCCCTGCAGCAGCAGATGCAACACGCCGCCAACCGGCAGGTGACGGATGCCAATCAGCAGCTGTCCTCGGGAACGGCCCAGCTCCAGGATCTGCAAAATCAGATCAGCGATTACGAGAATGCGGTGGAAAACGCCAACCAGGAGCGCGATGAAGCCTTAAACCAGGTGGAGCAGACCAGTCAGCTGATGGCTATCGCAGCACAGTATGTCAACGGTGAGCAGTCAGCCGCCGTGGATGCCCTGGGCAGACTGGATGAAGGGGCGCTCAAAGACGACGCAAAAGTACTGTATGACTCCTTAAAGAGCAATGTGGGAGCCTACATGTTTGATCAGTATTATACAAACGGAACGACGGCCTACGTCCAGGGCGATTACGCACTGGCGGCAGACCAGCTGAAGGCAGCGGTGGAGGCAGATCCGGATGGAAACCAGGCAAATCATTACAATGCCCTGTACTATCTGGCCTTTGCTTACTTCAATCTGGGAGACAGCACCAATGCCGATGAACGCTTTAACCAGCTCATCGAGAAGTATCCGAATTCAGCCGGTGAGGTATCCGGTTACATTTCGGCGAACCGGAATGCCGGCTCGGCTTCCGGCTACAGCACTCAGGGAGAGGCGTCCATGGATGGCGGTCAGAGCGGAGGCGATGTCACCATCATCGATGGAGGACAGACCTGGAGCTGGTCGGATGTGGCATGGACAGATCCTAACACGGGTCTGCACTATGACATGTACGGCAATCTGCTGGGATAAAACTGGGGTGAGCGGTCAGGTTCCGAAACAAAGCGGGACAGTCTGCTGAAGCTGCACAGGTCCTGGTAGTTCGTATCTTGAATTACCAGATGGAGACTGGCAGGTGGCAAAAGGACGGATCCCCGTGAAAAGCAGGTGAAGAACGTATGAAAACTCCGGAAGGAAAAGTAATCTTTACACGAGAAGAATTGAATGAAAAGGTCCGGGTACCGGCGGAGGTGGAGCAGGATCTCAAGCGCATCATCTCCGACAGACTGGAGACCTGCGGCCTGTATCACCGGGTGTTCTCCCGAACCAAAACAGCCGCCAGCATGGAACGCAAATTTGGCCTGAAGGATTACGGCGATGACCGTAAGCTTCAGGATCTGGTGGGTGTGCGGATCAACCTGTACTTCGATGACGATGTACAGATCTGCCGGTCCATCATCGAAAATACCTTTGACGTGGTGGAATGGTCCACCTCGGAACGCAACGAGGATGAGTTCAAGCCGGCCAAGCTCAACAGTGTCTGCCGGCTTCCCAAGTATCTGCGGGACAAGATCTCGCCGGAGACCTGGGACATGAGCATCGACGACACCTTCGAGGTACAGATCAAGACCATGTTCTTTGAGGGCTGGCACGAGATCGAGCACGACCTGCGCTACAAGGGTGAAGAACTGTGGAAGCCCTATCCGGCCTTTTCCCGTTTCTTCAACAGCATCCTGGCGACCCTGGAGCTGTGCGACAAGTCCATGATCACCCTGTTCGAGGATCTGGGCCATGAATTGTACAAATCCAGACAGTGGTCGGATATGCTGCGAAGCCATTACCGCCTGAAGATGGGTGAAGCGAGACTGTATCCCGAGGTGGATAAGATTCTGGAGCAGGATCAGGACGAGAATGTGGACTCCCTGGCCAAGCGCCTCTACAAAATGGATCGCTGGAAGCTGGTGGAGCTGCTGCTGAAGCGGACCCGCCGGGTTCCGGTCAACGTCAATACCATCGTGGCACTGATCAACGAAGCCTATTTTCATGATCCGCGTCTGACTGCGGTCTTCAAGGCCCGGGACGTGTACAACGACGGCCGGGAGGACAGCTATGGCGGAACCAGACGCTATGACCTGGCACCGCTGACCCGGCACAGTGTCTTCTCCATGGAGACCAAGGTGGATGGCAGCCGCATGAAGGGCGACAATCCGAGCCGGGACTGCCGCACCATCTTCGAGCTGTCGGCAGAGCTTCTGTACCGGTGGGTGCTTGGAAAATACGGCGAGCTGTTTATGGATATGCCGCCCCATGTGGAAACCTACTCCAACGATGGCCTGGCTTACCGGGTATCGGTGGATTACCGTCCCCAGGAACTGGAGATGAAAGCCCAGATCAGTCATCTGGATCTGGATGTGGGCGGACGGATCTGGATCACGGAGATGTTCCTGCGGAAAAAAGACGGCAGTATCTACCTGAGTGTGGATAACGGCTACGCCGAGCCGGACCATGAGGAGACCCGGGATCGTTCCCCGGCATCCTTCTTCAGCTATCCGGGTTGCTACAAGGCCGTCACCGACAATGTGGGAATCTACAACGGCTGCGAGCTCTCCAACCGCCGCCGGATCATCCAGGAAGTGGAGGGCAATCCGGTGACCAGAGCCCTGCGGGATAAAGAGCGCTCCTTCCCGGTCATCCTGATCGTTTCCAACGAAAACGAGGAGGGCATGATGGATGAAGAGTGGCTGGATCAGTTCCGCGTGTCCGACTTCACCCGCACCGTGTGGCGCTACGCCCACGTATTCACCTGCTACGCAAAGGTCGGTCGGGAGATCCTGATCGAAAACGGCATGAAAGAACAGGCCGACCAGATGCCGCGCCTCTTCGTATTCTGGCCCGACGGCGACGTGGACAGCTACGGCCCGGAGGAGATCAAAAACAGCACCTTCGGCCGTCACCTGGAGACCCGGGACGACGCCCGTACCTACGACATCGTTCGCAGCGGCCAGGCCTTTTACCACAAGCTGGTCACCGAGCTGCGCGAGTGGAACGTGCTGGCCCAGGCTGGAAGGGCAGCCATAGGAAAACTTTGAATATGACGTTTTAGACCTTCGGAGTGTTTACTCCGGGGGTCTTTTTTGTGGGCATAACAAGCAACGAACGAGCATTCGTGAGCGACCTCAGGTACAGCCCGCGCCTCGGCACATGTGAAAAAGCACTCCAAAGAACGCACGTTCTCTTGCGGAAACCCCTGATATGCTTTAGAATAAGCTCGTAAGTGGTAAAAAGTGGTCAAATGTGGGACAAAAAACCTGAAAAAAGCCCTGAAAGAGGTTCTCTGGGGCCAATTGAATGGAATTTGGCTCACATGAAAGAAGGCAGTTTATGATGTTCACTGGTGCATACAATCACACAATGGACACCAAAGGCAGGCTGATGGTACCTCCAAAATTCCGGGAAGCGCTGGGGAACGAGTTCTGGATCACGAAGGGGCTGGATGGCTGTCTCTTTGTCTTTACACAGGAAGAGTGGCAGAAGTTCGAAGAAAAGCTGCGCTCATTACCGCTTAACAACGAGGGCGTACGTCGATTTGTACGTTTCTTTGCTGCAGGTGCCACCTCTTTTTCTCTGGACAAGCAGGGACGAGTTCTTCTGCCGGGTCCGCTCAGAGAGTTTGCCGGATTGGACCAGGATAACGAGATCGTGATGGCCGGAATGCTGAGCCGCATAGAAATCTGGAGCAAGACCAGATGGAATGAGCATAATGATGTGAGCGATATGAATGCGATCGCAGAGCAGATGGCAGATCTGGGTATGATGATCTAGTGTCAGTACGGGCGGCCCGTTGCGGGACGTGACAGTACAGGGTAAACAGGAAGGCAGATCAAAGGGCCGACGTGTTGCGAAGGTGATATGATCGTTACAGATCACTGCGTGAGCTGTGACCTTTGATTTCGACGAGGAGAGGAAGAGAAATGGAATTTAAACATCGTTCTGTGCTTTTGGATGAGTGCATTGAGGGCTTGAACATCCGTCCGGATGGGATATACGTCGATGGCACACTGGGCGGCGGCGGACATTCTTTTGAGATCTGCAGCCGGCTTTCGGACAAGGGCAGGCTGATCGGTATCGATCAGGATGCGGCGGCGATCGAAGCGGCGACAAAACGTCTTTTACCCTTTGAAGATCGTGTAACGATAGTGCGCAATAACTATTGTCACATGGTAGATGAACTGAAAAGGCTTGGAATTTCATCAGTCGATGGAGTCATTTTGGACCTGGGGGTTTCTTCTTACCAGCTGGATGAGGTTGGAAGAGGCTTCACTTACCGGGAGGACGCTCCTTTGGACATGCGAATGGACCAGAGGCAGACCTTATGTGCCAGGGATGTGGTGAACGGTTATAGTCAGGAGGAATTGTATAAGATCATCCGAGACTATGGGGAAGACCGGTTCGCCGCCAACATCGCCAAGCACATCGTAAGTGCGCGGGCCGACCATGAAATTGAAACAACTGGGGAGTTAATTCAAATAATAAAGGCAGCCATTCCGGCCCGGGTGCGGGCAACGGGAGGACACCCGGCCAAAAGGACTTTTCAGGCAATTCGAATCGAAGTAAACGGTGAACTTCGGGTGCTGGAGGAATCACTGGGGAACATGATCCATATGCTTTCCGACAGAGGCAGGATCTGTGTGATCACCTTCCATTCACTGGAGGACCGAATCGTTAAAAATATCTTTAAGAAAGCGGAGAACCCCTGTACCTGCCCGAAGAATTTTCCGGTATGTGTATGTGGACAGAAGCCGCTGGGGAAACAGCTGACGCGCAAACCGATCCTGCCGTCAGAGGAAGAGATGGAGTACAATCCAAGATCCAAGAGCGCCAAGCTCAGGGTCTTTGAACGGATCAGCATGGAATAAAAATGATAGGATAAACAGGGAAAATGGCAGCACAGAGAGCAGAAATTCAGGTAATGACGAAGAGAGGAACCGGACAGACCAGCCGCAGACAGGGTGGTTTTGATGGCGTGTGGACAGAGGGAAATACCGCCCGCGCACTGCAGCCGGTCCGCAGACAGGAACAGGGGAGCAGAGCACAGGCACCGGCCCGCAGAAAGGTGGAGGTTCCGGGCATGAATCTGAGATATATGCTCTTTCTGTCCGTTGTTGCTGCGATCATGGTGCTCAGCTGTGTTGGATATCTGAAGCGGCAGTATCAGTGCACCACGACCCAGAAGAGCGTGATCTCACTCCAGACCAGACTCGCATCCCTCCGTCGTGAGAACGATGAGGAATACAACCGGATCATGTCCGGCGTCAATCTGGAAGAGGTCAAGGAAGAGGCCATGAGCCGCCTCGGTATGGTCTATGCCTTTGAGGATCAGATCGTAAGCTATGAGGCTGCTAAAGAGGACTTTGTAAAGCAGTATCAGGAGATTCCGGACTAAGGAATGATGTACGGCGAAAGGTAAAACATTGGCTGACAAGAAAAACAGAAATTCAAAAAAACGAACGAATTCAAAAAAAGGAACGAATTCGAACCGACAGATCCGACCGGTAGCCCGGAACCAGGAGCCGGAAAAGATCAGTGCCTGGAGCCGCTTGATGCAGAAGGACTTCCGGGGATATCCAAATCGAAGATTTAAAAACACAATGCAAATGAGGCTTGGCACTGCATTTGCATTTGTTTTGTTAGCGCTGCTTTTGCTGCTGATCCGCGTCACCTATATCAATGTGACCAACGGCAAGCAGTATGCCCGAAAGGTGCTCAGTCAGCAGAGCTTCGATTCCCAGACCCTGCCCTCCAGACGTGGTGAGATCGTGGATCGAAACGGCATTGCCCTGGCCAAGAGCGACCTGTACTACAAGGTGATCCTGGACTGTAAGGTCATCAACGAGGACAAGGATTATCTGGAACCCACCCTGGAGGCGCTGGATACCATCTTTGATCTGGACCGGGACAAGCTTCGAACCTTTATTACAGATGAAGAGACCCGGGACAGTCAGTATCGGATCATCGCCCGGATGGTGACCAAGGAACAGAAAAAAGCCTTCGAGGATTACAAGGCCTGCCGGGATGAGGAGAGTCTGAAGATCCAGGACGAGGAAGTGCTGAAGGCACTGAAAAAGGCGCGCTACAATATTCAGGGTGTCTGGTTTGAGACCTACTATGAGCGCAGCTATCCCTACGATTCCCTGGCCAGCAACGTGGTGGGATTCATCAACGCGGACGGCGGTGTGACCGGTCTGGAAAACTACTACAACAGCATGCTGGAGGGAACCGACGGCCGTGTGTACGGTTACCTGAACTCCGAGCTGGAGTATGAAAAGAATACCATCGAGCCCGAGCACGGACGCCGGCTCGTGACCACGCTGGACCTGAACATCCAGCAGATCGTGGAAAAATACATTCAGGAATTCAACGACACCTACGGAGATGAGGACAGCAACGGACAGGGTGCGAAAAACATCGGCGTAGTGGTGATGGATCCCAACAGCGGCGAGGTGCTGGCTATGGCCACCAACACGCCCTACAACCTGAATGATCCCTACAATACCTCGGGCCTGTATTCCGGTGCCCAGCTTAAGAACATGACCAGTGAGCAGTACTCCGATGCCCTGAACGGGATGTGGAGCAATTTCTGTGTTTCCGAGAGTTACGAGCCCGGTTCCGTGTTCAAGCCCATTACTGTGGCGTCGGCCCTGGAGTGCGGTGCCGAGTACGACGGTGACAACTTCTACTGCGACGGAAGTCTGTTCATCACCGATACCACCATCAAGTGTGACAACATCTATGGTCATAAGGATGAGACCCTGGAGTACGGCATCGTAAACTCCTGCAACGTGGTACTCATGACGGTGGCCTCCCGGATGGGCATCACCAACTTTACCAACTATCAGCAGAATTTCGGCTTCGGCCGTCCCACGGGCATCGACCTGCCCAACGAGACCGCCGGTGTCATCTACGGCCGCAACAACATGCACGAGGTAGAGCTGGCTACCTGTTCCTTCGGACAGGGCTTCACCATCAGTATGGTGCAGGAGCTGGCAGCCTTCTCGGCGGTCATCAACGGCGGCTATTACTATCAGCCCCACATGGTCCGTCAGATCCAGACGGCGGACGGCAGCGTGGAAAAGAGCGTGGATAAGATGCTGCTCAAGCAGCCGGTATCCTCCTCGGTATCCGCTCTGCTGCGCCGGTATCTGACCACCGCGGTCCGGGAAGGTACCGGACGCAAGTCCACCGTGCCGGGCTATCTTACCGGCGGTAAAACAGGAACGGCAGAGAAGATCGATCCGGAAACGGGTACCCGTGCCGGCGGTAAATATCTGGTCTCCTTCATCGGGGCCTGCCCCATGGACGACCCGCAGGTGGTCATCTATGTGGTCGTCGATGAACCGAATGTATATGAGCAGGCGGACAGCTCCTACGCTCAGGTCCTGTTCCGCAAGATCGCAACGGAAGTATTCCCGTACATGGGACTGTATCCCACCGAAGAGGTGACCCCGGAGCTGCTGAGCTTCCTGGGCATTACCGAGGCGGATATCGTGACCAAGCGGGATCCCAATAAGAAATCCGCCACCTTCGATGCCATCGATTCCTACGGCTATTACCACACCGGCTGCTACGTCAACCGGGACGGCAAGATCGTGGGCAGCAGCGGCGACGAGATCGCCGGCGCCTATATCGCCGAGGACGGCACCATCTTTGATGCGGTGATGAACGAGGTGGGACATGTGGATGACACCGTGGAGAGTGAGGACGAGCCGGCGGGCGCGGGCGGTTCTCAGATCGGCACGGATAATCCGAATATGGCATCTCCGCCCTCGGCCGCGCCGGAGGGAGAGGACATGGACGGCACGATCTGGTCCGGTGTGACAGGAGATGACCTGGACGAATTTAAGAAAGATTGACAGAAAGGATGAGGTGAAAATGAAAAGTATCATCGCTTTGTTCCTGAGCTTTGCAGTGATGGCAGGAATCGGACCGATCCTGATCCCGTTTCTGCGCAAGCTGAAATTTGGACAGACGGTGCGCACGGAAGGGGTACAGGCCCATCTGAAAAAGACCGGCACCCCCACCATGGGCGGCCTGGGCATTCTGCTGGCGGTGCTCGTCGGATGTCTGCCGGCGCTTGGCTCCAACCCGCGGATCATTCCGGTGCTGGTGCTGACCATCGGCTTCGGTCTGATCGGATTTGTGGATGACTATCTGAAAGTAGTCAAAAAGGATTCGGACGGCTTCAAGCCGAAGCAGAAGATGATCTGCCAGATCATTCTGACCACCATCTTCGTGGTGTACATCTGGACCAACGATCCGGCCTGCTTCGATCTGCGCATCCCCTTTACCGGCGGACTGGTGCTGGATATGTCGGGTATCCTGGCCAAGATCTTCTGCACCGTGCTGCTGTACTTTGTGGTGATCGGAACCGTAAACGGCACCAACTTTACCGACGGTCTGGACGGCCTGGCCTCCGGCGTCACCAGCGTCACCGCTGCCTTCCTGTTCGCCTGCTCCATGAAGCTGGGCATGAACATCGAACCGGTCTGCGCTGCCATGGTGGGTGGTCTGTTCGGCTTCCTGCTGTATAATGCTCATCCGGCCAAGGTGTTCATGGGCGATACCGGTTCCCTGGCTCTGGGCGGTTTCATCGCCGGTGCGGCCTATATGATGCAGATGCCCATCTACATCGTGATCTTCGGTCTGATCTATCTGGTGGAGGTGCTTTCGGTCATGATCCAGGTCACCTACTTCAGAAAGACCGGCGGCAAGCGCTTTTTCAAGATGGCGCCGATCCATCATCACTTTGAGCTGTGCGGCTGGTCCGAGACCCGGATCGATACCGTGTTCACCATCGTGACGGTGCTGCTGTGCGTGATCGCGTATGCGGCGTTGTAAGCTGGCAGATCTGTGTTTTGACTGTGGCCGGAAGGCGCATGGACAGTTGAAAGAGAGAGCACGAATGGCTGCGGTCGGACGTGCTTAGCGGTTAGCTGTGTATGAATGAGACATCGACAGACTGCTTGCGTGTGATTGCATAGACGCTGCAGTCTGTTTTTGCATTCAATATACTGGGAAGATAGGACGATCCTTTAAAAATTCCCGGGAGGCCCGATATAAAATCGAGAGCAAGATAGAAAAGGAGAAAATATGGACTTGAGAGATAAGAAGGTGCTTGTATTCGGCGCAGGCATCAGCGGTATTGGATCGGCTTCCATGCTCAGCAAGGTGGGAGCAAAACCTGTGATCTACGATGGAAATGCCAAGCTGACTCCGGCAGATGTGCTGGGCAAGCTGCCCCAGGGAGTGACCGCGGAGGTTCAGATCGGCGAGCTGACGAAGGAGATGCTGGCGGATGTGGAACTGGCGGTACTGTCGCCGGGAGTGCCCACGGATCTGCCGAGTGTCAATCTGATCCGGGAGCAGGGCATCAAGATCTGGGGCGAGCTGGAGCTGGCCTACGAGAACAGCTGCGGCGATGTGCTGGCCATCACCGGAACCAACGGAAAGACTACTACGACCACGCTGCTGGGTGAGATCTTAAAGTATCACTGCGAAAAGCAGACCGCGCCGGTGAACGATCAGGTCTTTGTGGTGGGCAACATCGGAAAGCCCTATACCGAGACAGCGCTGCTGTCCACCGAGGCGACGGTGTCTGTTGCAGAGGTGAGCTCCTTCCAGCTGGAGACCATCGATCAGTTCCATCCGGTGGTCAGTGCCATCACAAACATCACACCGGACCATCTGAATCGCCATCACACCATGGAGGAGTACATCCGTGTCAAGGAGTGCATCACCATGAACCAGACCGAAGAGGAGGTCTGCGTGCTCAACTATGAGGACGAGGTGCTGCGGGAATTCGGCAAGAGCTGTCACTGCAAAGCGGTCTTTTTCAGCTCCGCCAGAGTGCTGGACGACGGTTACTTCTATCATGAGGATGCCATCTGGTTTGCGAAGGACGGTCAGCGGGAAAAGCTTTTCGACTGCCGTCAGTTGAAGCTGCCGGGCCTGCACAATTATGAAAATATCATGACCGCGGTGGCCATGGCCCGGGCCTACGGAGTGTCCCAGGAGGAGATCCGTCACGTGGTCCTGTCCTTCACAGCGGTAGAGCATCGGATCGAATATGTGGCCGAAAAGAAGGGCGTCGTCTACTACAATGACTCCAAGGGAACCAATCCGGATGCGGCCATCAAGGGAATCCAGGCCATGGACCGGCCCACGGTGCTCATCGGCGGCGGATATGACAAGAACTCCTCCTATGAGGAATGGATCCGCGCCTTCAACGGCCAGGTGACCTGGCTGGTGCTGATCGGTCAGACCAGAGAAAAGATCGCCGAGACAGCCCGCCTCTGCGGCTTCGAGAACATCGTGCTGGCGGACAGCTTCGAGGAAGCCTTTGCCATCTGCACCCGGAAGGCACGTCCGGGCGACGCGGTGCTGCTGTCCCCGGCCTGCGCAAGCTGGGATATGTTCCCCAGCTATGAGGTCAGAGGACGCGTGTTTAAGGACATGGTCAAGGCGTTGGAGGATTGAATGAATTGAGGCGGCGCAGGTTGTTCTGAAGGACAGATGCTGTGGTAAGGCTGCGGTGGAGGCCGAAATCGGGTTTCGGGAAGCTGCGGTGGAGGCCGAAATCGGGTTTCAGGAAGCCGCAGCGGAATAAATTTAGAAGAGGTGAGAGTATACGATGAAAAGACGTCGGCAGGAAAGAATGGCCAGGATCAGAGGAACGCTGATCGCTGTCGGCATCATAGCAGTCATTCTGCTGGTTGTGTTTGGAGTGTTCCGTGTGCGGGAGGTAGAGGTCACCGGAAACATGCGCACCGCCAGCGAGGAGATCTCGGATGGAATCCTGCGGGATTTCTGGTCCAGGAACACGCTGTTTCTGGGATTTAAGTATCGCTATGCGACGACGGATTCGCAGCTGCCGTATCTGAATACGGTGCAGGTAAAGATCCAGTCGCCGACTAAGGTAAAGATCAACGTGTCGGAAAAGGTGCTGACAGGACGGGTTCAGTTCGGCGGTCAGAACGTATACTTTGACTCGGATGCGATCGTGCTGGAGATTGGAGACCGGGTGCTGGAGGATATTCCGCTGGTAACGGGTATCTCCATGGCGGAGCCGGTGCTTTACCAGAAGCTTCCGGTGGAGAACGAGGCGCTGCTTCGAACGGTGCTGAGCATCTCCCAGCTGATGAAGGATTCGCAGCTGGAGCCGGATGCCATCGCTTTCGATGACAACCTGAACATCACCATCCAGCTGGGCACGGTGACCGTTGAGATCGGACAGAATGAGTATCTGGAAGCCAAGGTGGCAAATCTGGGACGTATCTACGAGCAGGTCAGCGGCAAAAAGGGCACCCTGAACATGACCGCCTTTACCGGCCGGAATGAGTCCATCACCTTCCGGGAGGCGGAAGAGGTACAGACCGAGGTACCGGCGGACACGGAGAGTGGTGACGGTACCGGCGAAGGCGGGGAGTATACCGGCGAAAACAGCGGGGAGAATACCGGTGACGGCGGTGAATACACGGGTGAAAACAGCGGTGAATATACCGGTGAAAACAGTGGCGAATACTCTGGCGAGAACAGTGGGGAGACACAGGAACCGGATCGCAGCGGCCAGGTCGGTCTGGATGCGTTCATGGTATTCGACTCGTCGGGAACACTGCGCTACGATGCCCATGTGGTCAACGGTCAGGTAGTAGATGCTTACGGCAACCCCATCGACGGATGTACCGTCACCGAAGACGGCTACGTCAAGGATGCCTGGTGGAATGTCATCGACCCGATGACCGGCGAACTGGCACAGTAAGCAAGGCTGATCGTCAGGGTGGATCGAGCTGTGAGCGGTCCGAAACAGGGGACGAGATCGGCTTGAGGCATAAGAGATTTCAAACCCGGAAACAACCGAAACCGGCAGATGCAGCTCCGGTGAGAGCTGCATCTGCCGGTGAATTTAAAGGGGAAGGCAAGTTTCTCTTGATTCTTTGGGGGATTGCCTTATAATAATACTGATTATCTATGCTAATAATTAATAAGGAGGAAGCACCGTGTTAGAAATTACGTCTAATGAGATTGAAGCGGCAGCGAAAATAATCGTAGTCGGTGTCGGCGGCGCAGGTAACAATGCTGTGAACCGCATGGTAGAAGATACAATCGGCGGCGTTGAATTTATAGGGATCAATACGGATAAACAGGCTCTGACCAATTGTAAGGCTCCGGTCGTTATTCAGATCGGTGAGAAGGTAACCAAGGGACTTGGTGCCGGTGCAAGACCGGAAGTAGGTCAGCAGGCAGCAGAAGAGAGCGCGGAAGACATCCGTCAGGCTATCTCAGGAGCAGACATGGTGTTTGTTACCTGCGGTATGGGCGGCGGAACCGGAACCGGTGCTGCTCCGGTAGTTGCCGGAATTGCCAAGGAAATGGGTATCCTGACTGTCGGCGTTGTAACCAAGCCGTTCCGTTTTGAGGCAAAGGTTCGTATGAACAACGCTCTGTCCGGTATCGAAAGACTGAAAGAGAACGTGGATACACTGATCGTGATCCCGAACGATAAGCTTCTTGAGATCGTAGATCGCAGAACCACCATGCCGGAAGCACTGAAGAAGGCGGATGAGGTACTGCAGCAGTCCGTACAGGGTATCACGGACCTGATCAACCTGGAGGCTCTGATCAACCTTGACTTCGCTGATGTTCAGACCGTTATGAAGGATAAGGGCATTGCTCATATCGGTATCGGTCAGGCTAAGGGCGATGACAAGGCACTTGAGGCTGTTAAGCAGGCTGTTGCCAGCCCGCTGCTTGAAACCACCATTGAGGGTGCCAGCGATGTTATCATTAATATCTGCGGTGATATCTCTCTGATGGATGCCAACGATGCCGCTTCCTACGTGGAAGAGCTGGTTGGCGAAAACGCAAACATCATTATGGGTGCTATGTACGACGATACCTATGCGGACGAGGTAAGCATCACGGTAATCGCTACCGGTCTGGAAGAAGCCGGCAAGCCGGAGAAGAAACCCCAGCGCCGCGCAGTAGCACCGGATTATCGTTATCCCAGACAGGAGAGCCGTCCTGCAGGTGGCTTCAGCTTTCAGAAGCCGGCAGCACCTGCACCGGCCAGACCCGCTGCACCGGCACAGAAGCCGGCACAGAGTCAGACGACCTCGAATGGCCGCGTACAGCTCCGCACGCCGGAGAGCACGGTAACCGAGAAGGATATCCAGATTCCGGAGTTCCTGAGAAGAGGTTAATCTGATATTTGAACAAGTGAGGGCGTCACGCGTAAGCGTGGCGCCCTTTTTATAATGCAAGCACGGCGGAGGGTGAGTGAAAAGGTTGGAATTCTCCGCCGCGAAACCAGAGTAAGTGAAGGAGTATGGCGGATCACAGGAAGAAATCCTTCAGTGATCCGCCAGTGATGACGTATCGAAGAGCATCAAAAATCAAGCACGGCGGAGGGTGAGCGAAAAGGCTGGAATTCTCCGCCGCGGGACCAGAACAAGTGAAGGAGTTTGGCGGATCACAGGAAGAAATCCTTGAATGATCCGCCGGCGATGACGTATCGAAGCGCATCAAAAATCAAGCACGGCGGAGGGTGAGCAAAAAGGCTGAAATTCTCTGCCGCGGGACCAGAGAAAGTGAATGCAAGTGAAGGAGCCTGGCGGATCACAGGAAGAAATCCTTGAATGATCCGCCAGCGACGAAGTACCGAAGAGCAAGCACGGCGGATGGTGAGTGAAAAGGTCGGAATTCTCCGCCGCGGAGCTAGAGCAAATGAATGAGCCTGGCGGAGCGAGGGAAGAAATCCTTGAATGATCCGCCGGTGGTGAAGTATCAAAGAACAAGCACGGCGGAGGGTGAGTGAAAAGGTTGAAAATCTCCGCCGCGGGGCCAGAGCAAGTGAATGAGCCTGGCGGATCATAGGAAGAAATCCTTCAGTGATCCGCCAGTGATGACGTATCGAAGAGCATCAAAAATCAAGCACGGCGGAGGGTGAGTGAAAAGGTTGAAAATCTCCGCCGCGGGGCCAGAGCAAGTGAATGAGCCTGGCGGATCACAGGAAGAAATCCTTGAATGATCCGCCAGTGATGACGTATCGAAGAACAAGCACGGCGGAGGGTGAGCGAAAAGAGTGGAATTCTCCGCCGCGGAACCAGATTAAGTGAAGGAGTATGGCGGATCACAGGAAGAAATCCTCCATTGATCCGCCAGCGATGAAGTATCAAAAAGCAAGCACGGCGGAGAACATCAAGAAAACAAAAAATGCTCCGCCGCGAGCCTGAAAACAGGGAAACACACGGCGGAGCAAAATCAGAAAATGAAAAATTCTCTGCTTTTGAAGCCACAACTGCTTAACCAAGCCACAACTGCTTGATCAAGCTTCAGAAGAAAAATAAGCCTGGCGCACGACCTCCACAGGCATCGGCTGCCCGGTCCAAAGCTCAAAGGCGGCCGCTCCCTGATAAAGGAGCATATACATACCGTTGAAGGTACGGCATCCTAAAGCTTCGGCCTCGGCCATCAGCCTGGTTTTGCGCGGATGGTAGATCACATCGCCCACCAGCAGCTCCGGAGACAGGATCGAGGTATCCGGCAGCGGGCACAGTTCTTCATTGGGAGACATGCCGGCAGAGGTGCCGTTGACCAGGATGGCAGAATTGTCAAGGCGCTCCTTCAGCGCTGTCGTATCAGCCAGCTCGATGAGATCGGCCTGACAGGAGGTTCCTTCATTGATGCGGCGGACCAGTTCTTCGGCGGCACCCCAGGAACGTCCCCGGCGGCAGGCCAGATGAAGAGCTTTGGCGCCATCCAGGGCAGCCTGCACCGCAATGGCACTGGCGGCACCGCCGGATCCGAGCAACGTCATCTCGCGGCCGGCGATATCGCAGCCATTCTCGCGAACCGAGCGCATAAAGCCCATGCCGTCGGTGTTGTGGCCGATGAGCCGGCCGTTATCGTTGACTACCGTATTGACGGCGCCGATCAGGCGAGCTGCATCGGACAGCTCATCCAGACAGGGGATGATCGCCTGCTTGCAGGGCATGGTCAGATTAAAACCGTATACATTCATTTCACGAAGGGCAGCGGCCATGGACGGCATCTGCGCTTCTTTTACGTCAAAGCAAAGATACACAAAGTCAAGTCCCAGCTCCCGAAAAGAAAGATTGTGCATCAGAGGGGAGAGGGAGTGGGCCACCGGAGAACCCAAAAGACCGCCGAGGCGTGTCGTGCCGGTGATTTCACGTGGTGTATTCATAAGCGGTGAAACCTCATCATAACAACTAAGAACAATCACCAATTTTTACATGCAGACATATAGAAATTGATGACAATAATGTAATGAAAGAGTCTGCGTAATGTTCTCGCAGCAAAGCAATTGCAGAAGTGTAACTCGGCAAAGCAATTGCAACAACGCAAACACAGAAGTGCAATTCGCCAAAGCAATTGCAGCAACGCAATCTCACAGATGCGCTCCAAATAAGTGCCGCATGGCAACACCCGATTACCCCTGCACCTTCAGCAGCTCCAGTACCTCATGCACGATCCCGGCGGGCATCTGCCCCGGGGCGGAGGTCTGTGCAGCGGCGGCAAAGGTGACGCAGCTGCCGGTAAGCTCGCCGGAGAGGCGGCTGATGGCGCCGATCGGTCCCATGGACATGGTGATCAGCGGGCAGGTGGCATGTTCGTGCCGCATTTTGTGGGTGATGTTCATCAGACGCATGGTATCCAGACTGCAGCGGGGCATCACAGCCAGCTTGATGATGTCGGCGCCGGTGGACTGCATCGCCTGCAGGCGGGACAGCATTTCATCGTCGGAAGGTGTCTGCTCAAAGTCATGACTGGAGAGTACCACCGGTTTGCCCAGGCTGTGAATGGAACCAAGCAGGGAAGCCAGGGAGCTGCCCATGGTAAAGTATTCTACGTCGATCAGGTCGATCTGACCAAGCGAAGCAGCCCGGGTATTCAGGTCGGCGTAATCCTCCGTTGTCACATCAAAACAGCCGCCCTCATTGGAGGTGCGGATGGTGAACAGCAGCGGAACCTGCGGGAAATAGCGCCGGATCAGATCGGCGGCGCCCATCAGCACACCGGAGGTCACAATATCCGAGCGGTCGCTGCCGGCATAGCAGCCCTTCAGCGGCTCATAGCAATCAGCCCGCCATTCGATCAGGTCAAAGTCCCTGGGATCCAGCTGGGCCAGTACCTTCAGCTGCTGTTCCAGGGAGGCCGGAGAGGTTCCGGTGAGCGGAACGCAGATCTTCGGGCGCCCCAGACCAAGCGTCACAGACCGGACGGTGACGGGGGTGTATACGGTGTTAATCATGATACAAAGAATCCTTTCGTTGAGTCAGGCGGGAAAAACAGCCTGCGAAATAAGCATAATATTAAGCTCAAAGAGAAGAATATCATCCTTTAGAGAAAATGTGAAACTCCTTGAAATAGTGTGTTACAGTTCATGCGTGAACTGAAACGATAATGTCGGAAGAAGTCTGCGCCGGGAATGGCGCGAGACGCCGACAGGTTGTGGGCAAAGCTGCCGGTTAGACATCGATATAGTATCACGCAAGACGAAAAAATGCGAGGTCGGAGTTGCGCGGCATATAACGGTTAAAGGCTGGGTTGCAGTACAGGCGGTTCGATACCGCGAGGTGTTTTGCCGCATACGCGACAAAATCCCGAGGGTAACAAGATCGGGCTGTCCACCGCCGCCCGCGGAAATTGAGAAACAAAAAAGCGTGGTATTTTGTTGACCTTGACAGGGTCAGGGTTTACAATAACTACATTGGCATGATGGGAAACTGGCGGAATGTACAATACAAAGTTCCACTATTTGTCATTAATGCCCAGTATCATATCTGCATAGAGCAACACAGGGCACGGCCGTATTTGTCAAATATGTCCAGTTGTGACTGAAACCGAAAAGGCAGCCTTCACTGCTGTTCGTTGTGCAAACCGTAACCGGCATCTTACAGATATGTCCAAAACAAAAACCGAAACTATCGATCCACCACACCCAGAGAAAGGAGGAAAAATCACATGTCGATGACAGAAGAAAGCAAAGACAGGCTGATTGATCTGGTGAATGCCAGAGAACTGAAAACACTAAAGCAGGAACTAAGCGATATGAATGAAGTGGATATCGCAGAGTTACTAGGTGATCTCCCTCCTGAACGTGTGCTGGTGATCTTCCGACTGCTGCCCAAGGATCTGTCTTCAGAGGTATTTGCCTGCCTGGAGATCGAGGAGCAGCAGCACATTATTAACAGCATTTCCGACCGGGAGCTGGTGCGCATTATCGAAGACCTGGCGATCGACGACGCGGTAGACATGGTGGAAGAGCTGCCGGCCTCCGTGGTCAAGCGAATTCTGAAGAACGCGACGCCGGAGACCCGAACCCTGATCAATCAGTATCTGCAGTATCCGGACAACAGTGCGGGATCGATCATGACAGCCGAGTACGTGGCGCTGCGCCCGAGCATGACGGTCGAGGAATCCTTCGCCTACATCCGGGCCAACGGCGTGGACAAGGAAACGATCTACACCTGTTATGTCATCAATGAGTCCCGCAAGCTGGAGGGCGTGGTGACCCTGAAGGATCTGCTGATGCACCCCTACGAGACCGTAGTCCGGGATATCATGGACGACGACGTCATCTGCGCTCTGACCACGGACGACCAGGAGGCGGTCGCCCTCGACTTCAGTAAGTACGACCTGCTGGCACTGCCGGTAGTAGACCGGGAGCGTCGACTGGTGGGTATCGTTACCGTCGATGACATCGTGGACGTCATGGAGCAGGAGGCCACCGAGGACTTTGAAAAGATGGCCGCTATGGTGCCCAGTGAAAAGTCCTATCTGAAGACCGGTGTTCTTACACTGGCGAAAAACCGAATTGTCTGGCTGCTGGTGCTGATGGTCAGCTCCACGATCAGCGGCATGATCTTAAATCATTACGAAACCACCTTTGCGGCGCTGCCGCTTCTGGTCAGCTTCATCCCGACCCTGATGGACACCGGCGGAAACTCCGGTTCCCAGGCAAGTACCATGGTCATCCGTGGTCTGGCGGTAGATGATCTGAGCCTGAACGATCTGGGCCGCGTCATCTGGAAGGAGCTGCGGGTAGGAACCCTCTGCGGTGCCCTGCTGGCCTCCATCAACTTTGTAGTACGTTCGATCCAGTTCCCGGGCAACACCGGTGTGATCGCAGTGGTATCCATCAGTATGTTTATCACCGTCGTACTGGCCAAGACCCTTGGCGCAACGCTGCCGATGCTGGCCAAGAGACTGAAGCTGGACCCGGCACTGATGGCATCACCGATGCTTACGACCATCGTAGATGCCTGCTCGATGGTCATCTACTTCTCGCTGGCATCCCACATGCTTCGCATTGTTGGCTGAGACCGGTTTCAAAATTTTCAATAATTTAAGAAGAATACCCGGCAGTTTTTACGAATTGCCGGGTATAATATCATATAGAGTAGTGTTGTAATGACGTGTGAACGGCAACCCAAATTCCCGGGGAAATACATGCGAGTGTCCGCTGTGATCCGGACAGGATGTGTACGCGGAGAGCCCGTCTGATTTCCGACAGAGTATGTACGCGCAGCGGTGGGCTGTTGTCACACAGATTGAGTGATTTCAAAAAGAGGTGAAAAGTAAGATGAGACGGATGCTTTTTATCTACAACCCGCGGGCTGGAAAGGGCCTGATCCGAACCCATCTGTCCTATGTACTGGAGGCCTTTGCGGCCCATGATTTTGAGGTGACGGTGCGTCCGACCCTGAAGCCCCAGGATGCCGTGGAGATCATGGCCAACCGCTCGGACGATTACGAGCTGGTGGTGTGCAGCGGTGGAGACGGCACCCTGGACGAAGTGGTGACGGGCATGATGCGGGACGGCCGGGAGATCCCCATCGGATACATTCCGGCGGGATCCACCAATGATTTTGCCAACAGCCTGGGCATCCCGAAAAAGATGAAAGCCGCGGCGGTGTCCATCGCCAAAGGACAGGTCTACCATTTCGATGTGGGTCGCATCAATTCGGATCATTACTTTGTGTATGTGGCTGCCTTCGGAGCCTTTACCGACGTGGCCTACGAGACGAATCAGGATATGAAAAATGTCCTGGGACATGCGGCCTACATCATCGAAGGAGCACGGCGCCTGCCTTCGCTGAAATTCTGGAAGCTGAAGATCGAGAGCGATGAGTACACCGGCGAAGGTGAATTCATGCTGGGTCTGGTGACCAACTCCAACTCGGTGGGCGGCTTTAAGAGCATCACCGGCGGAGACGTGACCCTGAACGATGGCCTGTTTGAGGTGACGCTGATCAAAAAGCCGGAGAACCCGCTGGACTGGGCCGGAATCCTGAATATGCTGCTCATCGGTGTGCAGCACGAAAAGGTGGTGACCTTTAAGACCTCGCATCTGGTGATCGAGAGCGAGGAGCCTCTTTCCTGGACGACAGACGGCGAATTCGGCGGATCTTACACCCGCTGCGAGATCGAGAACTGTCAGCATGCGCTGCCGCTGGTGATGGAGGATGAGCCCACCGAGCTGCTGGATGACGGGGAAGAAGAAGCCGGGGACGAAGTCGATGAGGGTGACGAAGAGGGAAACTGAAATCTGAGATATTTCCTGGCGGTGAGACGGCTAAACGTTATATGATAGAAGAAAGAACCGGGGAACGTCTGTGGAAGCTGTAAGCGTGTGATAGTCGGAATAATCTCTTGGACTGTGCCATGATTTCATAGTATGGGAGAGTCTGTCTAAACCGGCGAGAGCATGATCTGACTGATCTGTGCTGAATATTTTGAAAAAATCTGTCCCTTCTTTGTTTAGAAGTGCAATAAAAATACGGACGGACAGAAAAGAATACATTTATGATAAGGAGATAATCAACATGGCAGTAACAAAAAAAGAATTCGGTGCAATGCCGGATGGAAGAATGACCTATCTGTACACCATCAGCGATGGCCCCAACACCAAGGTGACTGTGAGTGACCTGGGTGCCACCATCGTATCTATCATCTTCCAGGACAAGAATGAGAACCTGGTGGACGTGGCGCTGGGCTATGATACCCCGGGAGAATACCTGGAGGCAGGCGCACATTTCGGCGCAGTGGTAGGACGAAACGGCAATCGTATTGCCAATGCTTCCTTTGAGCTGAACGGCAAGACCTACCAGCTGACCGCCAACGAAAACGGCAACAACCTGCACAGCGGCAATGACTACTTCGGCAAGAGACTCTGGGATGTAAAGGAGATCACCGACCAGTCCGTTACCTTTGCGCTGAAGGATGCGGACGGACAGCAGGGGTTCCCGGGCAACTTCGAGGCACAGATCACCTACACCCTGACCGAAGAGGGCCGTCTGGAGCTGGCTTACAAGGCGGTTTGTGACCAGGATACCGTAGCCAATCTGACCAACCATGTTTACTTCAACCTGGGCGGACATGACAGCGGCTGCGTGGGACAGCATGAGGTCATGCTGAATGCACCCCATTACAATCCGGTCATCGATTCCAAGGCCATTCCCACCGGCGAGGTGGCAGAGGTGGCCGGCACGCCGCTGGACTTCACCACACCGCATACCATCGGCGAGCGCATCGAGGACGATTTCGAGCAGCTGAAGCTGGTGGGCGGCTATGACCATAACTTCTGCATCCGTCCGGACCGCGGACCGGTGATCCGCTTCGGTGAGGTATACTGCCCGGCAACGGGTATCTGCATGGAATGCTACACGGACCTGCCGGCGGTGCAGTTCTACACCGGAAACTTCATCACCGCAGCTACACCGGAAGGTATGCCGGGCAAGGGCGGCGCTGTATATCAGAAGCGCAGCGGTTTCTGCCTGGAGACCCAGTATTATCCGAATGCCATCAACCAGGAGGGCTTTGCCAAGCCGATCCTGAAGGCAGGAGAGACCTACGAGACTACCACCATCTACAAGTTCAGCGTGCGGTAACCGGGAAATCCGGCTGTTTGTACTTTAATAGGAAATTCCGAAAGGAATTTCCTATGGGTCCGGTGTCAAATCGGGCAGGTATCTGAACAGCTGCCGCTAAGCGATTTGTTTCGCGCGCGGCAGCGTTCTTAGTGTGAGCGGCAGCCGGCCCCAATACAGGCACTTGATTTTTATAAAAAATTAGTGTAGCTTAATACGCATCTATGAAAAGGCGTTCCGCGCAGGTGGGATGCCTTTTCGGTGTGATACGATGCAGGATTCCCGATGCGGAGGACAGCTTTACACTGCCGCGTCAGATACAGGCGTGCATTTGCGTCGACACCGCGGCAGGCATGGGCGTTCACTTAAGTGAAACACAGCAGGGATCCTCAGACCCGGCGAATAGAAAACCAGGAAAGGGCGAAAATCAAACATGAGTGAGTACTTCAATATTGCGGACATCTTCGGTGAAAATGTTTTCAGCGACCGCGTGATGCAGGAGCGGCTTCCGAAGTCAATCTATAAGAAGCTTCACAAGACCATTGATGAAGGTAAGGAACTCGATCCCATCGTAGCGGAAGTGGTGGCGGAGGCCATGAAGAACTGGGCCATCGAAAAGGGCGCCACACATTACACCCACTGGTTCCAGCCGCTGACCGGCGTGACCGCAGGAAAGCACGATTCCTTTATCACGGCACCGAAGGAAGATGGCCATGTGCTGATGGAGTTCTCCGGCAAGGAGCTGATCAAGGGCGAGCCGGATGCATCCTCCTTCCCCTCCGGTGGACTGCGCGCCACTTTCGAGGCCAGAGGCTATACGGCCTGGGACTGCACCTCGCCGGCCTTTGTTCGCGAAGATGAAGCCGGAGCGATCCTGTGCATCCCCACCGCATTCTGCTCCTACACCGGCGAGTCTCTGGACTTAAAGACACCGCTGCTGCGCTCCATCGATGCCATCAATGAGCAGGCCCTGCGTCTGCTGCGCCTGTTTGGCAACACCACCTCCTCCAAGGTGACCCCGTCCGTGGGTGCCGAGCAGGAGTATTTCCTGGTGGACGCGGAGAAATATAAGCAGAGAAAAGATCTGGTCTACACCGGCCGCACCCTGTTCGGCGCCATGCCGCCAAAGGGTCAGGAGATGGACGACCACTATTTCGGAAGCATCCGTCGCCGGATCGGCGGCTTCATGAAGGAAGTCAATAAAGAGCTTTGGAAGATGGGCGTCACCTCCAAGACCCAGCACAACGAGGTAGCACCGGCCCAGCATGAGCTGGCTCCGATCTACGACAAGGTCAATGTGGCGGTAGACCACAACCATCTGGTCATGCAGACCTTAAAGCGCGTGGCCGGTCAGCAGGGACTGAAGTGCCTGCTGCATGAAAAGCCCTTCGCCGGAGTGAACGGCTCCGGAAAGCATAACAACTGGTCCCTGACCACGGACGACGGCATCAATCTGCTCGATCCGGGCAAGATCCCCAACGAGAACATCCAGTTCCTGCTGGTGCTGGCCTGCATCCTGCGGGCAGTAGATCGTCATGCCGGCCTGCTGCGTGAATCCGCAGCCAACGTTGGAAACGATCATCGTCTCGGCGCACTGGAGGCACCGCCGGCGATCATCTCCGTATTCCTGGGAGAGCAGCTGGAGGACGTAGTGGCTCAGCTGATCGCCACCGGAAATGCAACCAGCTGCATCAGCGGCGGTGTGCTGCGTACCGGTGCATCCACGCTGCCGGATCTGAAGAAGGATGCCACGGACCGCAACCGTACTTCGCCTTTTGCCTTCACCGGAAACAAGTTCGAGTTCCGTATGGTGGGCTCCCGGGATTCCATCGCATCTGCCAACATCGTGCTGGATACCATTGTGGCGGAGTCCTTCTCGGATGCCTGCGATGTGCTGGAAAAGGCAGAGGATTTCGAGATCGCTGTGCATGAGCTGATCCGTGAGTATCTGGATGAGCATCAGCGGATCATCTTCAATGGAAACGGCTATGGCGAGGACTGGGTCGAAGAGGCCGAGCGCCGCGGACTGCCCAACATCAAGAGCATGGTGGATGCGATTCCGATGCTGCTGGAAGAAAGCACCATTCAGATGTTTGAGAAATTCGGTGTTTACACGGAAAGCGAGCTGCGCTCCAGAGCGGAGATCAAGTACGAAAACTACAGCAAGGTGATCAACATCGAAGCCCGCACCATGATCGACATCACCACCAAGCAGATCATCCCGGCGGTGATCCGCTACACCTCCTCCCTGGCCAAGAGCATTCTGACCATCAAGGAAGCCGGTGCCAGCACCAGGGTGCAGGAGAAGATCCTGGCCGAGTGCAGCGCGCTGCTGGAGGAAACGGATGCAGCCCTGACCAGACTGGTGGACGTGGAGAGCGTTGCGTCGGAGATGGAAGAAGGCCGGGACAAGGCTGTTTACTATCATGACAAAGTGTGCACCGCCATGGAAGAGCTGCGTGCGCCGGTGGATAAGCTGGAGATGCTGGTGGATAAGACCTGCTGGCCCATGCCGTCCTACGGTGACCTGCTGTTTGAGGTGTAAGCAAAAATTTACAGGCCGCATGCTGAATTCATCAGCATGCGGCCTTTTTGTGAGTAATTTTACCAAAAGGGAATGTCGAAAACGGTTAAGCCTGCATAACGCAAAACCAAAGACGAAAGATTACATAGTGCAAATGTAACAAAAGGGATTGATTTTTTTCTCGACAAACATTACAATAATGCTAGTTATTCATTTTGGCCGAATAGATATGTGAACGGCATGAACAAATATGCTTGAGAAACGCCGCTTATCCGGGCAAATGGCATGAGCCGGCGGTTTAAAGGAGGAACGTATCCATGATTTCAAATCAGGTTTTGCAGACTACTCTGGAAGGACTTAAGACCATCAGTCGGGTGGATATGTGTGTAATGGATACCGAAGGTATTTTGCTGGCTTCAACCTTTGAGGGGGCCGATAATTTCCGGGAGTCCGTGCTGGGCTTCGTGAATTCACCGGCGGACAGCCAGGTGATTTCCGGATATCAGTTCTTTAAGGTGTCGGACGACAGTCAGCTTGAATATATTCTGATCGCAAACGGCAACAGCGAGGATGTGTACATGGTAGGAAAAATGGCTTCCTTCCAGATCCAGACACTGCTCGTAGCCTACAAGGAGCGGTTCGATAAAGACAACTTTATCAAGAACCTGCTGCTGGACAACCTGTTGCTGGTGGATATCTATAACCGTGCGAAGAAACTGCACATTGACACCGATGTTCGGCGTGTGGTATTTATACTGGAAGTCAGTCACGAAAAAGAAAGCAGCTCCATCGAGCTGGTGCGCAGCCTCTTCGGCAGCAAGAGCAACAACTTCATTACGGCCGTGGATGAAAAGAGCGTGATCGTAGTGAAGGAGCTGGAGGAAGAGGAAGGCTATCCGCAGATGGATGAGCTGGCTGCTTCTATTCTGGATGTACTTTCCGAGGACAAGAAGGCAGACGCGGTCATCGCCTACGGTACCATCGTAAGCGAGATCAAGGACGTGTCCCGCTCCTACAAGGAAGCGAGACTGGCCCTGAACGTCGGCAAGATCTTCTTCAGTGAGAGCAAGGTCATCGCATACAGCTCCCTGGGTATCGGCCGTCTGATCTATCAGCTTCCGATTCCGCTGTGTAAAATGTTCATCAAGGAAGTATTCGAAAACAAGTCGCCGGATGATTTCGATGAAGAAACCCTTACGACGATTAATAAGTTCTTCGATAACAACCTGAACGTTTCCGAGACCTCCCGTCAGCTGTACATCCATCGTAATACGCTGGTATACCGCCTGGACAAGCTTCAGAAGTCCACCGGGCTGGATCTGCGCATATTCGATGATGCCATCACCTTCAAGATCGCGTTGATGGTTGTAAAGTATATGCGTCACATGGAAAACCAGGAGTATTAATTGACTTTTCGAGGCTGCTGCAGAAAATGCGGCAGCCTTTTCTATGTCTGCTGGTAGTGAAAGAGGCAGCCTTTATTAGCTGCTTGCAGTGAAAACGGCAGATTTATCTTTGCTGTTGGTATGAAAACGGCAGACATGCAAATAATGCCGCCAGTTGACTGGCGCGCAAGGTACACAAATACTTTTCTTTTTTCAATTATCATGCTTTTCGAAACAGTTCAGGTACAGCTCCTGTCCAGATCCAACGCTCGCTGAGGCAACGCTGCGTCGAGCTAACGCCAACTACGACCATATATAAAATGCTCGGGGTGAGGCCCTCGCATTTTGGTCTCCGTAGGCGTGGATCTCTCCTCCGCTAAAAGCGCCTCTGAAATGCGAGCTTTTGGATACTGGAGCAGTTCGCTGTATTCTGTCCTGCAAAGGCGTTTGACGAGATCGTTTGGGCGCAGAATCTGTGCCTCGGCACATGCGTTTCAAAAGTATCGAACTGGAAAACAATATCAGAACAGCTCTGAAAAAATCATCTTAAGGATGTATCGAATAAAAATCCCTGTGAGAAATAACAAAATCGAAAAAACTACTGTAACCACAGTTGCACTGGACTGCTGATGCCATAAAATGCGGCAGATATGCCAAACTGCGGCGATTGCGTTGATTGGAGGTTGAAACGGCACAATGCGTGAAAGTGCTGTTAAAAATGGTCCGTTTTGGATACATTACATCAAGAGGTTCGGGGGGTTTATTACGAATGTGAACACATATGAAAAGTATTTTTGTGAACGATATTTATAGATATTCAAGGAGAAAACACATATGGAACAGAAAATCATATTTCGAGAGATGCTCGGCGAGATCCGAAAGCTGGCTGAGCAGAAAGGCAACGTACTGACCAGACAGGAGGTCAACGAATTCTTTGCGCATGCACAGATGACCGAAGAGCAGCTGGACATGATCTGCGAGTACTTAAACGAGCAGATGATCCGCGTGGAGGGCTGGAATCGGGATCAGAGCAGCCAGAGTGAGTATGGCAGACTGACGGAAGCCGCGAAAGCCCAGCGGGAGGCGCAGGGCACAGCTGAGGATGCGCAGAATGACGAGATGTCCGCCTCGGAAGCGGGAGATGCATCGTCCGGCGCTAACGGAAGAAAAACCGGCGCGGATGGCAAAGCCAAAGAAGGCGCAGATGGCGAGAGCCAGGATCTGGATTCGGAGGACGAGGAAAATGCCGGTCACAAGCGGGTGCTGGAACAGTATGTAGAAGATGTGTCGGAGATTCTGGAGTTGGATGCCCAGGAGGAAGAGATCCTGTTTCTGGCAGCGGCCGATGGAGATATGAATGCCCGCAATCGCCTGATCGCCTCCTTCCTGCCGCTGGTACTGGACATGGCCGGAGAGATGGAGACTGAGGGCGTCATCGTTGAGGATCTGATCCAGGAAGGCAACATGGGTCTGATCCTGTCCTTCGATACCCTGGAACGGGGCGGCTCTCTGGCAGCAAACAAAGCACATGTCTTAAATGAGATCAACCGTGCCATGCAGGAAGCCCTGGATCAGCAGACCAAACGCTCCCAGGCAGACAACAACACGGTCAAAAAGGTAAACAGCCTGCATGAAGCGGTTAAGCGTATGGAAGAAGACTTCGGTGTAAAGCCGTCGGCGGAGGAGCTGTCAGCCTACCTTGAAATGCCCATGGAGGAGATTATGGATATCCTGGGATTGTCCGGAGAGAATAAGGTGGAAGAGTAAGCGCATGTGCAGAAAATGGAATAATCCGCGGGATTTACAGATGTGATGTGCAGCTGGATCGGAAGGCAATCAGCCTGACTTTAGCGCGGATTGGTGCCGGTAGAGGATGTTAGTCAGGCTGATTTTTTAACTGCCTTATACATGCTGGAAAGAAAAGACAACAATAGTTTCGCAAGCGAAAATGCTGGAGAATATATGAGAGAAAAATACGAAACCCTGTCTGTGACCGTTTTACGGGATATTGCAAAAAATCGAAAGATCAAGTATGCATCGACAATGAAAAAGAGCGAGCTGATCGATGCCATGTGTGAGCTGGATGCGTTGGAGGCGAAGGCGCATGAGCCCCAGGAGGCAGCGGCATATGAGTCCCAGGGAGTAGCGATGCATGAGCCTCAGGAGGCAAAAGCACGCGAGCCCCGGAATGCAGCAGAATCTCAGGATGTACAGCCGCGTAATGCTGAGGCTCGGGAATATCAGGCAAATCGAAGAAGCGGTCAGGGCTATGGAGCAGCGGAACGTAGCGAGCAGCTTATGCGCAGAAATTATACGAATGACAGAGTGCAGGGAGAGCGCTACGAACGCCCGCAGCAGGAACGTGCGCAGGGAGACCGTTATGAACGTCCGCAGCAGGAGCGCGTGCAGGGAGACCGTTACGAGCGCCCGCAGCAGGAGCGCGTGCAGGGAGATCGCCCGCAGATGGGAGAAATCGTGACGGGCATCCTTGAAATCATGCAGGATGGCTACGGCTTCCTGCGCAGCGCCAACTATCTGTCTGGTGAGAATGATGTGTACGTAGCACAGTCGCAGATTCGAAAGTTTGGCCTGAAGACCGGCGACATGGTCACCGGTCACACGCGCGCCAAAGCCCAGACAGAACGGTACAGCGCACTCTTATACCTGACGGCCATCAATGGTCTGGCACCGGAGCAGGCCGTGCGCCGGATGAACTTTGAGGACATGACGCCCATCTTCCCGAACCGGCGTCTTCGGATGGAACGGGGCAGCAAGGATATTTCCATGCGAATTGTGGATCTGATCTCGCCCATCGGTCGGGGACAGCGCGGTATGATCGTTTCGCCACCCAAGGCCGGAAAGACGACGCTGCTTAAGGATGTGGCCCGGTCCATTCTGAAAAATGAGCCGGATATGCATATCCTGATCCTGCTCATCGATGAGCGTCCGGAGGAGGTAACGGACATCCGGGAAGCCATCGTGGGCGACAATGTGGAAGTGCTCTATTCCACCTTCGACGAAACACCGGAGCATCATCGTAAGGTATCCGAGATGGGAATCGAGCGAGCCAAGCGTCTGGTAGAGCACGGCATGCATGTGACGATTCTGCTCGACTCTATCACTCGATTGGCCAGAGCCTATAACCTGACAGTGGCGCCCAGCGGCCGTACCCTGTCCGGCGGACTGGATCCGGCGGCACTGCACATGCCCAAGCGTTTCTTTGGCGCAGCCAGAAATATGCGGGAGGGCGGCAGCCTGACCATCCTGGCCACGGCCCTGGTAGATACCGGCAGCAAGATGGATGACGTGGTGTATGAGGAATTCAAAGGAACCGGCAACATGGAGATGGTGCTGGACCGCAAGCTGTCCGAGCGTCGTGTCTTCCCGGCCATCGATATCCAAAAGTCCGGTACCAGGCGGGAAGATCTGCTCCTTAATGAGCGGGAGCAGGAGGCAGTCTACATTATGCGCAAGGCTTTGAACGGCATGAAGAGCGACGAGGCTGTGGAAAACATCCTGAATATGTTCGTACATACCATCAATAACGAAGATCTTGTGGAAAGAATTCGCCGGCAGAAGCATATCTAAGTGCCAGCGAAGTGACCCGGCGGTTCACAGGAAGAAATGCTCCAATTCTCCGCCAGCGTCAAAGTATCAAAGAGCAAGCACGGCGGAGACCAGTGAGAAACCTTGAAATGATCCGCCGCGAACCGGAGCCAAAGAAAAACGCTGGCGGATCATGGGAAGAAATCTACCAATTCTCCGCCAGCGTCAAAGTATCAAAGAGCAAGCACGGCGGAGACTGGTGAGAAACCTTGAAAATATCCGCCGCGAACCGGAGCCAAAGAAAAAACCTGGCGGTTCACAGGAAGAAATCCACCAATTCTCCGCCGGCACCAAGCTACAAGTAAGCAAGCACGGCGGAGACCAGTGAGAAACCTTGAAAATATCCGCCGCGAGCCAGAGCCAAAGGAAAACGCTGGCGGATCCCAGGAAGAAATCCACCAGTTCTCCGCTGGCGTCAGGCTACGAGTGAGCAAGCACGGCGGAGGCCAGTGAGAAACCTTGAAAATCTCCGCCGCGAGCCAGAGCCAAAGGAAAACCCTGGCGGATCTCAGGAAGAAATGCTCCAATTCTCCGCCAGCGATAGGCTCTGAGTGAGCAAGCACGGCGGAGACTGGTGAGAAACCTTGAAAATATCCGCCGCGAACCGG
>JAUNDD010000014.1:2001-8022 GCA_030526245.1 Lachnospiraceae bacterium | reverse complement strand
TCCGCCGCGAGCCAGAGCCAAAGGAAAACCCTGGCGGATCATGGGAAGAAATCTACCAATTCTCCGCCGGCGTCAAAGTATCAAAGAGCAAGCACGGCGGAGCCTGGTGAGAAACCTTGAAAATCTCCGCCGCGAACCGGAGCCAAAGGAAACCCCTGGCGGATTATGGGAAGAAATCTACCAATTCTCCGCCAGCGTCAAAGTATCACAGAGCAAGCACGGCGGAGATCAGTGAGAAACCTTGAAAATCTCCGCCGCGAGCCAGAGCCAAAGGAAAACCTCGGCGGATCCCAGGAAGAAATGTTCCAATTCTCCGCCAGCGTCAAAGTATCACAGAGCAAGCACGGCGGAGGCCAGAGAGAAACCTTGAAATGATCCGCCGCGAGCCAGAGCCAAAGGAAAACCCCGGCGGATCATAGGAAGAAATCCACCAATTATCCGCCGGCGATAGGCTCCGAGTGAGCAAGCACGGCGGAGGCCAGAGAGAAACCCCGAAAATCTCCGCCGCGAGCCAGAGCCAAAGAAAAAATGAGGCATAGAATTTCCGGAAAACCAGGAAATCCTATGCCTCGTATATTTTTGCGAGCTTCATCAGGCTTCACTTTCTCATACGCATTGAGCCAGCGCCGGCCTCATGTTCTGTGAACGCGCTGAAAGCTTCTTCAGCACCTCATTTTTTCTTCAGCTTCTGGCAATACTGCGTGCAAAGCTTGTCCGTGCATTCGGAGCACTTAAGCGCTGCATTGGACTGCTCCCAGAACCGCTCGGGATACAGCGCCACGCAGGCTTCCCAGACGATCCAGGCCAGCAGAGCCAGTACAACCAGGGAGATGGAGTAAAATCCGCCGATAAACATGATCGGCGTAAACATCATCAGATGATCCCAGTTGAAGATCCGGCAGGTGGTGCAGCAGCGGTTCTTCATCAGAAGCCGGAAAGGACACCAGACCAGCACACAGATCAAATCGCATACATAGTAGATCAGAGTGATCATGAACATGCCGATCTTACTGATCACACCCAGGTGATGCAGATACACGATCACGCCGTTCCCAGCCACCCATATCAGCAGCACTTTGTAAGCGGCCCGACTGGTGGACTTGATGTACTTCTCCAGCGCGTGCTGATTGATCGCATCGCGAATGGGCCGAAACCGGTTGGCAAAAAGCTTCTGGGAGCCCAGCGGAACTTTGTTTTTGATCGGGATGATCTGAACGATCATGTCGATGATCCAGGTCAGCTAGAGCAGATGCATGACGGAGAAACCATGGAAAAAGTTCATGCCATTTAGAATGTCAAAAATGGCAGGGTCGAAAATGCAGTAGAGGATCCCGAGAACCAGGATCAGAATGCGGCCGGCCAGGCGGGCCATATAACGTTTGCGAATATCAGACATAGGGGTTATTCCTTAATACAAGTGTTGATGTTTTGACAGGGATCCACAGATGACGAGGAGTGGCTACAGCCAGAACCTCAGAACTGTATGTTTTCGGGAGATGACTGGAATGGATCGTTTGCGATGAAGCATCTCCTTTTTCATACAGCATGATATCTAATTCCGGGCGTATTAACAAGGGGGCATGATCGGTAACGACGGGAATATGAGGTTCTGCGTGGACTGTAACCACCGGAAACAGGACGTTATCCTGTCGATAAAAAACTTCTTGCTTCCTGCAGATATGTGTGCTATACTTGCACCGCTGTTTGTGAATATATCAGTATTTTAGATGCAGACAGCCAACTGCAGGGACTTGCAGGGGTAGCCGTTCACAGCGGTGAAAACCCGCAGCCGTGAATGAGTTTGAGTAGCGGTGTGACGGAATGGCGATAGACGCGGTAGTTCACAATTATATTATGAGGTGAAAAAAATGAGAGAAGGAATCCATCCGAATTATCATCAGGCAACTGTAACTTGCAACTGCGGCAACACTTTCGTAACTGGTTCAACCAAGCCGGAAATCCATGTCGAGATCTGCAGCAAATGTCATCCGTTCTACACCGGTCAGCAGAAGTCGATTGCAGCCCGCGGCAGAATTGACAAGTTCAACAAGAAGTACGGTATCGCAACGAAATAAGAAACACACAGCAGGCCGAGGGTTTTCCCCTGGCCTGTTTTGCGTATATACCGATAGGAAACGGAGCAACCGCAGATGCGATGCTCGGAGGAAAAAACGTGAAATACTCAAATATTGGCGGCCAGGCTGTCATGGAAGGCGTTATGATGCGCAACGGTTCCAAATATGCCGTTGCAGTTCGGACCCAGACAGGCAAGATCGAGGTCGTGGAAAAAACATATAATTCGCTGCTGGTGGCAGAAAAGGTAAAGAACATTCCCATTCTGCGCGGCGTGGTGAGCTTTGTGGACTCGCTGGTGCTGGGCATGACTTCTCTGATGCTCTCTGCCGACTTCTTTGCAGAGGAGACACCGGAGGAGCTGGAGGAGCGCCTGACCAAAGAGCTGGCAAAGGCAGAGAAAAAAGCCAAAGCTCTGGAAGCAAAGGGCAAGAGCGAAGAGGCGGCCGGCATTCTGGAAGAAGCCCGGGCCAAGGCCGACAAGGAACGGCATGATCTGGAGCTTCAGCAGGCAGGCCAGGCTCCGGAGAAAGAAAAAGAAGATAACAGTCTGCTGATGGGACTGACGGTAGCCTTTTCGGTGGTATGCACCATCGGTCTGTTTATCCTGCTTCCGTATTTCCTGTCCAGATTTCTGCACACCTTTATCAGCAACAATCTGATCATCGTTATTGCAGAAGCGTTGCTGCGCATGGCCATCTTTCTTGGCTATCTGGCGGTGATCTCCATGATGAAGGAGATCCAGCGCACCTACATGTATCACGGCGCCGAGCATAAATGCATCAACTGCATCGAGCATGGCCTGGAGCTGAACGTGGAAAATGTCCGCAAGAGCTCCCGTCTGCACAAGCGCTGCGGCACCAGCTTCCTGCTGATCGTCATGATCGTCAGCGTGATCACTTTCATGATCATCCGCATCGACTCGCCGCTGTGGCGTGTGCTGATCCGCATTCTGCTGATGCCCGTGATCGCCGGCGTATCTTTTGAATTCATCCGCCTGGCAGGTCGTTATGACAACAAGCTGGTGGACATTCTGAGTGCACCGGGTCTGTGTCTGCAGAAGCTGACCACCAAGGAACCGGACGATGCACAGATTGAAGTTGGCATTGCTTCTGTGGAAGCGATTTTTGACTGGAAGAAATACTTAAATGAAAACTTTGACGCGCACTACGACCTTTCTGAGTGAAGAGGTGTCTGAACTGACCTACCGGAGAGCAATGGAGATGGCCGCCTCCTTCCTGGCAAAACAGGGAATCGAGGAGGCCCGGACCGATGCCTCGCTGCTGATGGAATATGCCTCCGGTATGGATCGGACCCACCTGATCCTCGAAGCAAACCGGCCGATGGACGACGCACACCAAAGCCTCTATGAAGCTGCGATCCGCCGCCGGGGAGAACGAATTCCCCTTCAGCATATCACCGGAGAGCAGGAGTTCATGGGGCTTTCTTTTCATGTGACGAAGGATGTGCTGATCCCCCGGTTCGATACGGAGCTGCTGGCAGAGCTGGCGCTGGAGAAGGTGGCGGAGCTGCAGGCCAGGATCAATGAAAACGAGGCCGAGGCTGAAGTGAATGAAAAGCTGGAAAGCGAAATCAAGGCTGAAGTGAATGAAAAGCTGGAAAGCGAGACAGGGACTAAGCCAAATGTAAAGGCGGAAAATGAGGACCAGGCTGAAGCGATAGTGGAGAAGGCTTCTATGTCTCGCCGAGATAATGGTGGTTGCCATAAAATAGTGCAGGTCCTGGATCTGTGTACGGGCAGCGGCTGCCTGGGCATCTCCATCAAAAAGCTTGCGGCATCGGATATTAAGGTGACCGCCAGCGATATCTCAGAGGCGGCCCTGGAAGTAGCCAGAGGAAACGCCCGCACACTGGGGGCCGAGGTTGAGTTTGTCCACAGCGATCTGTTCCAGAACCTGCCGGGACGGTATGACCTGATCGTATCCAATCCACCCTACATCGCCACACGCGAGATACTGGAGCTGACCAAAGAAGTAAAAGAAGGCGACCCTATGAGTGCTTTGGATGGCGGCGAAGACGGCCTGGATTTTTATCGGCAGATCATCGAGGAAGCACCGGCTCATTTAAATGCCGGCGGCGAAATACTATTCGAGATCGGCTATGATCAGGGCGAGGCAGTGGAAGATCTGCTGCAGAAGGCAGGCTTTACGGACACCTTCGTCCGGAAGGATCTGGCGGGGCTGGATCGAATCGTGGGTGGAAAGTGGTGCGTGGAGCCTTGAGCTTGCATGCGGTGGGAGTTTGGAGTCTTGACCTTGCATGAAGCTGGAGTGTGATACACAAATACTTGATGAAAATGGTGGGCGGTATCCCCAATAGCTGGGGTAAGACGGATTGCATGAACGTAGTATCGGGTGATATTTTATTGTGTGAAATGCGGTTCTGCCGGCACTATTTTGGTATGGTGGCCCCGGGAGACCTAGAACAGAAAAGCACCTAGAACAGAAAAGCACTGAGAACAAACAAAAACCGAGAACAGAATAGAACCTTGATCTCACAGAAGGAGAGGATATATATGAATTTTGACAGACTGGAAGCTGTCCTGATGCGTCAGGTGGAAATTCTTAATCAGCTGCAGGAGCCGCAGACCTCCGGCGATTCAGCGCTTCTGACGAAGCTCCTGAAAGAGCAGAGCGAGCTGGCACCGGTGGCAGATGCATATCGTGAATATCTGAAGTGCAAAGAGACCATCGAAGAAAGTCAGGAAATGCTGGCTGAGGAGACCGATGATGAGATGCGCGCCATGCTCAAGGAAGAGCTGCAGCAGGCCAAGGAAGATCTCCAGGATCATGAGAAAAACCTGAAGATCCTGCTGATTCCCAAGGACCCGAACGATGACCGCAACGTAATCGTGGAGATTCGTGGCGGCGCCGGCGGTGATGAGGCGGCTCTGTTTGCGGCAGAGGTATACCGCATGTACGTGAAGTATGCCGAAAGCCAGCGCTGGAAGGTGGAGACCATGGACATGGAAGACATCGGAATCGGTGGTCTGAAATTCGTCAGCTTCATGATCCGCGGTAACGGAGCATGGTCCCGCATGAAATATGAATCCGGCGTACATCGCGTGCAGCGTGTGCCGGAGACTGAGAGCGGCGGACGTATTCATACCTCTACCTGTACGGTGGCCATCATGCCGGAGGCAGAAGAAGTAGATGTTGTCATCGATATGAACGACTGTAAGTTTGATGTGTTCCGTGCATCCGGTAACGGCGGACAGTGCGTAAATACCACCGACTCGGCAGTTCGTCTGACCCATCTTCCGACGGGTATCGTAATTTCCTGTCAGGATGAGAAGTCTCAGCTGAAAAATAAGGATAAGGCCCTTAAGGTACTGCGTGCCAAGCTGTATGCTCTGGAAATGATGCGTGCGCACGAAGAGCAGGCCAGCAACCGCAGAAGCCAGATCGGAACCGGTGACCGTTCCGAGAAGATCCGTACGTACAACTTCCCTCAGGGACGTGTCACGGATCACCGCATCAATCTGACGCTGTATAAGCTGGAAAAGATCATGAATGGTGATCTGGATGAAATCATCGATGCCTGCACAGCAGCAGACCAGGCTGAGAGACTGGCGATGCAGGAAGAGGAGAATTAAGCAGTAAGACAAAAAGATAAAGCAGTGGAATGAAATATGCCACAATTTGATATAATCAATATGTGAAGAAATATATACAAAATATATTGTTTGTGATACTGTGTTATTGGGAACACAGAGCGAGAATGTTCGGTTTTCGCTCTGTGTTTTTTTGTTAAAGAAATGTGCGGCGGAGGTGATGTGAGAATCCATCAATTCTCCGCCGGAGTTGGAGCCCAGGCGAGTGTCGGTATGCAAGCGCGGCGGAGAATGTGTGAAAACCCTGAAATGATCCGCCAGTATTACAGTTCCAATTAGCAAGCACGGCGGAGACTGTGCGAGAACCCTGAAAT
>JAUNDD010000014.1:0-1901 GCA_030526245.1 Lachnospiraceae bacterium | reverse complement strand
AGTATTACAGTTCCAATTAGCAAGCACGGCGGAGACTGTGCGAGAACCCTGAAATGATCCGCCAGTATCACAGTTCCAATTAGCAGGCACGGCGGATGCCAGCGAGAAACCCTTCAATTCTCCGCCGCGGAACCAGAGCCTATGAAGCCGCTTGGCGGATCCAGGGAAGAAACTTTCAAAATCTCCGCCGGAGTTGGGGCTCAGGCGAGCGTCCGTAAGCAAGAGCGGCGGAGGATGTGCGAGAACCATGAAATGATCCGCCAGTATCAATGTTCCAATTAGCAAGCACGGCGGAGGCCAGCGAGAAACCCCGCCATTCTCCGCCGCGGAACCAGAGCCTATGAAGTAGCCTGGCGGATCCAGGAAAGAAACTTTCAAAATCTCCGCCGGAGTCAGGGCTCAGGCGAGCGTCCGTAAGCAAGCGCGGCGGAGAATGTGTGAAAACCCTGAAATAATCCGCCAGTATCACAGTTCCAATTAGCAAGCACGGCGGATGCCAGCGAGAAACCCTTCCATTCTCCGCCGCGGAACCAGAGCCTATGAAGTAGCCTGGCGGATCCAGGAAAGAAACTTTCAAAATCTCCGCCGGAGTCAGGGCTCAGGCGAGCGTCCGTAAGCAAGCGCGGCGGAGAATGTGTGAAAACCCTGAAATAATCCGCCAGTATCACAGTTCCAATTAGCAAGCACGGCGGATGCCAGCGAGAAACCCTTCCATTCTCCGCCGCGGAACTTGAGTCAACGAAGTAGCCTGGCGGATCCAGGGAAGAAACTTTCAAAATCTCCGCCGGAGTTGGGTCCCAGGCGAGCGTCCGTAAGCAAGCGTGGCGGAGAATGTGTGAAAACCCATCAATTCTCCGCCGCGGGCAAAATAAAAACATAATGCAAGGAGGAAATGCGTATGAAGCGATATTGCAACCAGGAGATTAATGAGCGGATTAGATTTCTTCAGAGTCTAATTCGGGATATAACTCAGAGCCTGAAACAAATGCCAGATGGGATGGTCAGAGGAAGCAAACATGGTAAGGGGTGGCAATACTATTTCCGAAAGAACAAAGCTGACAAAAATGGAAAGTACATACCCAAGAAACAAATGAAGCTGGCGATGGCGTTGGGGCAAAAGGAATACGATCAAAGAGTAATAAAGGCAGCACAGGCAGAGTTAAGGGAACTGATCCGCTTGCAGAAAATATCTGAGAAAGGCTTGGTAGAGGATAAGTACGAACAATTGACCAAAGGCATTCAAGCCCTGGTAACACCAGTCGAAAAGCCAATTGAGGAGTTCTTGCAGGAATGGATGAAACAACCGTATGAGTCTAAGGAATTTGCTGAGGGTGCGCCGGAATTTTATTCCGAAAAGGGCGAGAGAATGAGATCAAAATCGGAAGTGTTTATAGCAAATCTCTTGCATAAATATGATATTCCATACTTGTACGAGAAGCCATTGTATCTGAATGGATTTGGTCTTGTACATCCTGACTTTACATTGATGAGTCGAAGACGAAGAGAAGAAATCTACCTCGAGCATTTTGGAATGCTGGATGATGCGGAGTATACAGATAAGTTTGTTCAGAAGTTGTTTGCGTATGAGAAGAACGGTTTTTTTCTGGGAGAAAGATTGCTGATGACGTATGAAACCGGAAGAATGCAGCTCAATATGCGTGTGGTGGAAGAGCACATTAGACACATTGCAGAAATCCTGTAGCATGCTTGTTTAAGCGAGCACGGCGGAGCCAGTGCGAAAACTCACCATTCTCCGCCGCGGGCTGGCTTCAGCACCAAACCCCGGCGGCTCTCAGGAAGAAACCCTCAAATTCTCCGCCAGCGCAAGTGAACAAAAGAGCAAGCACGGCGGAGCCAGTGCGAAAACCCCGCCATTCTCCGCCGCGGGCCGGCGTCAGCAC
>JAUNDD010000013.1:32745-51748 GCA_030526245.1 Lachnospiraceae bacterium | reverse complement strand
GAAGAAAAACAAGAAGAAAAGAGGAAAACAGGTATGAAAAAGACAGTTTCAATGGCAATGGCACTTGGCTTGGCAGTAAGCGCAGCCTCCCTTTGCATGGCAGAGGATACGATCAAGATCGCACTTACCGCTCCGATGACCGGAAATATGGCGCAGTACGGCGAGAGCTTCGACAACAGTGTGAGCCTGGCCTGCAAGCAGTGGAATGAAAAGGGCGGCGTGCTTGGCCAGCAGGTCGAGGTCGTATTAGAGGATACCGCCGGCGATCCGGCACAGGCAGCAACCGTTGCCCAGAAGATCGTCAGCGACAAGGATATCTTTGCTGAAGTAGGTGACTTCAATACCGCCTGCTGTCTGGCAGCGCAGCCGATCTACGCCGGAGCAGAAATGCTTCAGGTTTCTCCGACCTGCTCCGCTGTAAACTTTGCAGTTGGTTCGGAGTGGTCCTTCGAGTGCCTGGGAACCCAGGATGTACAGGGTGAATTCATGGCACAGTGGGCTTATGACAACGGTGCCCGCAAGGTTGCCGTTCTGTACCTGAACAGTGACTGGGGTATCAGCGTAGACAACGGCTTTGCCAATGCCTTCAAGGCCCTGGGCGGTGAGATCATCATCGAAGAGCCCTACAACGACGGTGAGACCGACTTCTCCGCAGCTCTGACCAAGATCCGTGACACCGAGCCGGATGCTCTGTATGTGGCCTGCTACTACAACGACGGTGCAGCCATCAATATCCAGAAGGATAACCTGGGCTGGGATATTCCGGTCTACCATCCGGGTACCGTTTACTCCTCCGACTTCCTGTCCATCGGCGGCGAGGCTGTTGAAGGTGTATACACCAACGTAGGTTTCTATCCGAACGACCCGACTCCGGAAGCAGCTGACTTCATCGAAGAGTACAATGCACTGTTCGACAAGGATCCGGACTATTATGGTGCCTGCGCATACGATGCTTTCAACGTACTGATGGAAGCCATCGAAGCAGCCGGCGAGCTGGATTCCGCAAAGGTACGTGACGCTCTGGCCGCTACCGCCGATTACGAAGGTGTATCCGGAAGCATCACCTTTGATGAGAACGGCGACGCTCACAAGAGCTACATCAAGCTGACTGTAGAGAACGGTGAGTACGTGGTAGTTGAGTAACAATCTGATCACAACTGTTACAGTTCACGCAGTGAACTGCAATTGGCCAAAATCCATTCCAAATCGTGCTTCGCACGATGGCATTCGTTTCATCCTATTCGCTTCGCGAATACGATTTGCGGCAATGGGATTTTGGCCTGCAACCCTCGGGATTTTGCCGCATGCGGCAAAACACCTCGCGGAATTGAAACGCCTGAACAGTAACACACAACTTCCCATGAAATAACAGAAGATGCCCGATTGTATGATCGGGCATTTTCGCCGTGAGTGGGATTTTAGAAAGCAGGTTTCCTATGACCATGATCATTCAGCAGCTGGTCAACGGTATCACCCAGGGCGGGTTGTACGCGTTGCTGGCGATTTCATACTCTCTGGTCTACGGTGTTATGAACATGGTAAACTTCTCCACCGGCTCCATCTACATGCTGGGCGCGGTGGGAAGCTGGGCTGTGTGCAATTTCCTGACCGAGAATTTCTTCCTTTCGATCCTTGTCGGCTTTATTGTGGGCTTTATCGCCGCCTTTATTCTGGAAAAGCTGGCCTTTAAATCGATCCGCGGCATCAGCCGAATTTCTTCTCTGATCTGTACCATCGGCTTCTCCCAGCTGATCAACGAGCTGGCGGCGCTGATTTTCGGCAAGTCCACCCAGGGCATGCCGGCCTTTTTCAAACAGCCGGCCTTTACGGTCTGCAATGTAACGATCAATTACCTGCAGCTGGTGCTGATGGCCACCGTCATCATCATCCTGGTATCGCTGCAGCTGTTCATTTTTAAAACCCGTACGGGTCTGGCCATCCGTACCGTTGCCATGGACAATACCACGGCAGGCCTGATGGGCATCAACGTGGATCGGACGATCTCCATCGCCTTTTCCCTGTCCGGTGCCTGCGCAGCCATCGCCGGTGTGGCCGGATGTATCTACTATCAGTCCGTTTCAGCCTACATGGGCTGGAGTCCCGGCATCAAGGCCTTCTCGGCGGCGGTGTTCGGCGGCCTGAATTCCATGCCCGGCTCGATCCTGGGCGGATATCTGATGGGTATCATCGAGAACTTCGGTGTGCAGATCTTCTCCACCGGTTACCGTGATGTCATCAGCTTCGTTGTGATGATCATTTTCCTGCTTGTCAGACCGAATGGTCTTCTGGGCAAAAAGAAGATCACGAAAGTGTGAAGGAGGCAAGAAATCATGAATAGATCAAAAGTATTTACCCCCAGGGCCATCGCCCTGACGCTGCTGCTGGCGGCTCTGCTGATCGCCCCCTTTGTGATGGACGGCTACATGATGCAGATCGCGGTCTACTGCGGCATTTATGTGATGCTGGCGGCCAGTCTGAACCTGCTGATCGGCTACACGGGCATCTTTTCCATGGGTCACGTGGCCTTTTACTGCCTGGGAGCCTACACCTCCTCGCTGCTGGCCACGAAAATGAAGTGGTCCTTTATCTGGTGTTTCCTGGCAGCCGGAATCGTGGCCGGAATCGCCGGAGCCCTGGTGGGTATCGCCACCCTTCGACTGAACGACCTGTTTCTGACCTTTGCTACCATGGGTCTGAGTGAAGTGGTGCGTATCGTGATTCAGAATGCGAAATTCACCAACGGCGCACTGGGCGTGACGGGCATTCCCCAGCCGGCCTTTTTCGGCATTTCCATCGGAAGAACGGGCTGCTATTACCTGACGCTGGCTATGGTGCTGCTGTCCGTGTTCGTCATCTACCGGCTGGTGCACTCCAATACCGGACGTACCCTGATGACCATCCGGGACGATGCGGGCGTGGCTGCCAGCCTGGGCATCAATGTGTTTGCCTACAAGATGAAGGCCATGATCATTTCCTGCTTCATCGCCGGTCTGGCGGGCAGCATCTATGCCTCCTTCGTTCAGTACATCAATGCTTCCAACTTCTCGCTGAATGTGTCCATCAACATCGTGGCCATGGTGGCTATCGGCGGCATGGGAACCATCAGCGGTCCCATCATCGGTGCGGTGCTGCTGCAGATCCTGCCGGAGGCGATCCGCTTCCTGGACAATTACCGTCAGCTGCTGTTTGGCGCAGCACTGGTCATTTCGGTGATGTTTGCACCCAAGGGACTGGTGGGCCTGCCCTGGAGTAAGCTGGGAGCGAAGCTGCGTCCCGTAAAAAAAGAGAATAGCTGATAAAGCCGGAAGCTGGTGTGATATACGAAAAACACGACAGCTCACTCGGTGAACTGTGATCGAACGGCTTCAGAGAGCGAAGGAGAGTGAGCCGCCCGGCTGCACCAGGCAGCCGGGAAGGGCGAGACACATCCAGGAGGAAATAGCATGCTGTATGCAGAAAATGTATATGTGCGGTTTGGCGGTCTGACGGCGGTGGACAATGTGTCCCTGCACATCGCCCCGGGGGAGATCCATGCGATCATCGGCCCCAACGGCGCCGGCAAATCCACGTTTTTTAATGCGGTGTCCGGTATCAACCGGGCCTCGGAGGGAACCATCCGTTTTCTGGGAAAGGACATCACCTCGATGAATCAGCATCAGGTGGCCAGACAGGGAATCGGACGTACCTTCCAGAATATCAAACTGTTTAAATCCATGACGGTGGCCGAAAACGTCCTGTGCGGCTTCCATATGAACGTGAAGAGCGGACTGTTTGCAGATATGTTCGGAACCGCCTCCCAGAAGCGGGAGGAAGAGAAGCTGCGGGAGGAGTGCCTGGCACTTTTAAAGCGCGTGGACCTGTATGACAAGCGGGACGTGCGCTGCACCAGCCTGCCCTACGGCGATCAGCGAAAGCTGGAGATCGTCCGGGCCATGGCCACCTCGCCGAAGCTGCTGATGCTGGACGAACCGGCGGCGGGCATGAATCCCACCGAGACCGAGGAGCTCAAGCAGTTCATTAAAAAGATCAACAGCGAGGGCCTGACCATTCTGCTGATCGAGCACGATGTGAAGATGGTCATGTCCCTGGCGGATACCATCACGGTGCTGAACCACGGAGCGAAGATCGCGGAAGGCTCGGCGGAGGAAGTGCGCAGCAACGACGCGGTGATCGAGGCATACCTGGGCAAGTCCTACCGTAAGACGCAGGGGTGATAAGTAACCGGTCAGGAGTCCTGACGATATCGCAGGCAAAGTGCAGCTGGAGTCCTGACGATATCGCAGGCAAAGTGCAGCTGCAGACCGTGCGGATATGGAACGTGTCAGATATCGGAGATCTCATAGGTGGGAACCGAAGTGACCGGGTGAAATACTGAGGAAAAACTATGTCGAATGAAATCATACGTTTTGATAACGTGAATGTTTCCTACGGCGCGATCCAGGCCCTGCAGGGCGTGTCGCTGTCCGTGGAGGAAGGGGCCATTGTGGCACTGATCGGCGCCAACGGTGCCGGAAAAACAACGCTGTTAAACGCCCTCACCGGTGTGGTGCCGGTAAAGGATGGAAAGATCTTCCTGCGGGGTGAGGACGTCACCAACATGAAATCCCATCACATCGCGGCCCGGAAGGTGGCCCATGTGCCGGAGGGACGTCACATCTTTGCGGAGCTGACCATCGAGGAAAACCTGCGGATCGGAGCTTATACGCTGCACAAGGACAAGGCAAAGATCGAGTCCCTGATCGAGCAGAACTACGAGCTGTTTCCGATTCTGGCGGAGCGCCGGCGGCAGCAGGGCGGTACGCTCTCCGGCGGTGAGCAGCAGATGCTGGCCATCGCCAGAGGACTGATGATGGAGCCGGATGTGGTGCTGCTGGACGAGCCGAGTCTGGGCATTGCCCCTATTGTGGTGGAGAGCATTTTCGAGTTCATTGTCAAGATCAATAAGATGGGCAAGACCATTTTCCTGGTGGAGCAGAATGCCAATCTGGCACTGGAAACGGCGTCCTATGTGTATGTTCTGGAAAACGGCCGGATCGTCAACGAGAATAAGAGTGAGATCCTGCTGCAGGATGACAGCATCCGTAAGGCATACCTGGGTATTTAGATAAAGTGTCAAAAGTTACGCCCCGATATTTGCAGGAAGCGGGGAGCCCCATGAACTGCGAATAGCGGGCAGGATCGTGGAAGTGCGCAGCACGAAACGATACGTAATCCCTGACACAGTGATCAAGAGAGGAACGAAGCATGAAATATACAGCAAGGAACCATGCCTTTGTGTATGGCGTTATCGCTCAGGAAATTCTGGCCGCCTGTGAAGGGGCTCCGGAGATCCTGGAAAAAGCAATCAGGACCTACGGCCTGCAGCGAGGCAGCCGGATGGGGCAGACCGCGGAGCAGTTTGGCGACCCGCGTACCATGCAGATGTACCTGGCTTACGGAGAATGGGCTCCGGCACCGGGAGAGATGGACGTGCGCGTGCCGGAGGAGACACCTTCCGCTGTCTGGAATGTGCATCGCTGTCCCTGGCATCAGGAATGGGAAGAGAAGGGCATGCTGGAGGCCGGCCGGTACTACTGTCAGTTTGTAGACCGGGAGCTGGTGCATGGCTTTAACCCGGAGCTGGAGCTTGGCACCGGAACCACCCAGACAAACGGCGACGAGTTCTGCTATTTCAAGTGGACCGGTGCGGACATGACCCCGGAGCACAAGGAGGAAAATGCAGCGGTGGCCGCAAAGGTCGGAACGGTACGCTTAAAGACCTGGGCCTATCACATGGGCCACATCTATAAGACCATGAAGGAGATCCTGACGCAGGAAGCCGGTGCGGAGATGGTCGCTCAGGTGTATGCAAAGGCCGATGCGCGGATCGCGGAGAGCCTTGGTCAGGAGACCGTGGAGCTGATGCACGCCGGCCTGGTGCTGGACTACTGGACGACGCCGTCCCTGAAGAAGATGGAGCTGCTCAGCCAGATGTTTCAGGTGGAGGTTTGATAATAATGATGAGAGAGGAAATACAGGCCTGGTTTGATGGGAACCGAGAGCTTCTGGTTAAGACAAGCCGGGATCTGTGGGAGCATCCCGAGGCTTCCCAGCAGGAATGCTATGCCTGCGAGGTGCTGGGGCAGCTGCTGCGGGAGCAGGGCTTTGAAGTAAGTGAAGGATCGCTGGCTGGGCTGGCAACAGCCTTTGAGGCAAAATGGGGCAGCGGCAGTCCGAAGATCGGTTTTCTGGCGGAGTACGATGCGCTGCCGGGACTGGCGCAGGATACCGTGTCGTCTCCGGCGCCTCTGGATCAGCCCTTTGGACATGGCTGCGGTCACAATCTTCTGGGCACCGGTGCGGTGGGAGCGGCGCTGGCGCTGAAGGCAGTGATGGAAGAAAAGAAGCTGCCCGGAACCGTCTATCTGTACGGCTGTCCTTCCGAGGAGATCATGGAAGGCAAGATCGTGATGACGAAAGAGCATGTCTTTGATCATCTCGATGCGGCCCTGTCCTGGCATCCGGGGGATTACAACCGGGCCAGCGAGGAATCCTATCAGGCCATGATGTCCGTGGAGTATCATTTCACCGGCAAAGCCAGTCATGCGGCCATGGCACCCCAGGAGGGCTTCAGTGCCCTGGATGCCGTGGAGCTGATGGACGTGGGCGTCAACTATCTGCGCGAGCACGTGCCGGCGGGCGGACAGCTTCACTATGTGATTTTAAACGGCGGGCAGAAGCCCAATATCGTGCCGGAGAAGGCAGCGGTGTGGCAGTTTATCCGGGCCAACACCACGGCAGATCTGAAGCGGATCGCGGCCAGACTGGATGACATTGCCGAGGGCGCCGCAAAGATGACCGGCACCACCTTCACGAAGAAGCTGCTGAGCGGCTGCAACGAGACACGGATCGTGCCGGAGCTGGTGCGCCTGATGAACGAAGTCATGGAGCAGGAGGTACCGGCCATCGACTGGACGGAGGAGGAGAAGGCATTCTCCCGGGAGCTTCTGACGGCACTGGGAACCGACCGGGAAGGTCTGGCGGCCCGCTTTGGCGCCGATGTCTGGGAGCATCCGCTGGATGAGAGCTTTTCGGTACCCACCGGCAGGACCGTGGATATCCTGGGCTCCTCGGACATCAGCGATGTGAGCTATGTGGTGCCCACCGGCATGCTGTTCGCGGCCTGCTATCCCAAGGGAACGCCGAACCATACCTGGGGTGTGACGGCCTGCTCGGGCCAGTCCATCGGACAGAAGGGCATGCTCTACGCGGCCCAGGTGATGGCCGCCACCGGACTTCGTCTGGTGGAGGATGCAAAAGAGCTGGAGGCGGTGAAGGAATCCTTCCGGCAGGCACTGGGCGGTATCAAGTACGCACCGGTGGTTCCCTGAATAGGGAAGTGACTTCAGAGTGGATACGGAGAAGCCATGCTGACTAAATCGAGGAGAGAAATATATGGAATATGCAGAAGTATTAAGAAACGCGAAGGAAAAGATCGGACCGAACTGTAAGGTCTGTCCGGTCTGCAACGGCATTGCCTGCGGTAACACTATGCCGGGACCGGGCTCCAAGGCACCGGGTCTGGGCGCTAATGTCAACTACAAGGCCTGGAGATCGATCCGCCTGAATATGGACACCATGGTGGAGAACGGCCCGGTGGATACGAAGACCGAGCTGTTTGGCAGAACCTTTGAGATGCCGCTGATCACAGCGCCCATCGGTTCCATCAAGATGCAGTACAATCCCACGGATGATGTCAAGGATTTCAACGAGAAGTGTATGGCAGCCTGCGAGACCCGGGGCATCATGCATGCCTATGGCGACGGTCTGCAGACGGATGTGCTGCCCTGTGCCCTGGCATCCGGTAAGGCCCACGGCCTGAACGGCATCCCGGTGTTCAACCCGGATACGGATGAAGCCATCATGGCCAAGATGGATCAGTGTGTGGGCGATGTGACTCCGCCGGCCATCTGTGTGGTGGTGGACAGTGCGGGCCTGCCCCATCTGCGCAAGCTCAACGGCAATGCGGGCTGCAAGTCCGTGGATCAGCTGAAGGCGCTGAAGGAACACATCCGTGTGCCGTTTATCCTGAAGGGAATCATGTCGGCGGCTACGGCCAAAAAGGCCGTGGAGGCCGGTGCGGATGCCATCATCGTATCGAACCATGGCGGTCGTGTGCTGGCGGATACCCCGGCGACGGCGGAGGTGCTGCCGGAGATCGTGGAGGCCGTAAAGGGTCAGACCAAGATCATCGTGGACGGCGGAATCCGCAGCGGTCTGGATATGTTCAAGGCACTGGCTATGGGCGCTGACATGTGCATGATCTGCCGTCCGGTGCTGATCTCCTATTACGGCGGCGGCCAGGAGGGCATGGAGTGCTATTTCGATAAGCTGAAGGCAGAGCTGTCGGATACCATGTATATGTGTGGAGCCAGAAGCATTGCGGATATCAAGAAAGATATGATTCGGTTCTAAGAATCTTTGTAGATCCCGGAGCCGTTTCCGGCAAGCGGCTCGCAGCTAAGAGACGGGTCACGCTGGCCGGGAAGGGAACGGAGCCGGATCAGCAGGCCGAAGTATCAGCAGGCCGGAGTAAATTGCCGAAAGGAGAATGTTTTTCGGCGAAAGCAACAGGAGGTGCGTGACATGAATATGTACAACAAAAAGAATGCATATTTCTCCAGAATCATGGCTATCGCCCTGCCGATCATCATCAGCAGTCTGATCAGCCAGGTCCAGATGCTCATCGACAAGATCTTTCTGGGGCGGCTGGACATCACCTGCATGAGTGCGGTGGGCAACGCCTCCAGTCCCATCTGGACCTCGATGAACACCATTTTTACATTATCGGTGGGAGCCAATATCCTGGCATCCCAGGCCATCGGAGCGGGAGATGACCGGCGGGCCCGGAAGGTGCTGGCGGCCCTGTACCGTTTCAACAATGTGCTGGCGGCCTTCTGGTTCCTGTTCTGGCTCCTGGGCTCGCCGGTGGTTTTCCGGCTCATGGGCGTCGGCCCGGATGTCATTGACATGAGCATCAGCTATGCCCGGATCTTCTCGCCCATTCTTTTGATCACGGGTCTGTCATCGGCCATGGCCTGCACGCTGCAGGTCAATGAGCGGACACGCTTTCTGGTGGTCTACGGACTCGTCCGGTCCGGCCTCAATGTGGTGCTGGACTACCTGCTGATCTTTGGCCGCTGCGGACTGCCGGCCATGGGCGTCTCCGGCGCGGCACTGGCCACTACCCTGGCTGAATTTGCCGGCGTGGTCGTGGCACTGGTGTATGTCTGCCGGGAAAAGACCTTCCGGGTCAAGCCTTCCCTGAAGGAGATCGCCGGAGCTGAATTTCCGGTCTATTTCCAGTCCATGAAGCTGGGGGTTCCTTATGCGGTGGAGGATTTTGCCTGGAATCTCGGCAACCTGTTCCTGATCGTGATGCTGAACCGGGTCAGCCAGGTGGCAGCCGGCATCTATACCATCGTATTCTCGGTGGAGCTGCTGCCCATCTGTGTATTCGGTGGTCTGGGCCAGGCTACCACGACGTTGTCCGGCCAGGAAGCCGGAGCTCGCAATCCCCGGGGGATCCAGCGGATCGTGGGCCTGTCCATGCGGGTGTGCATGATCTTATCCGCCGTGATCCTGGCCTTCTTTATGATCTTCCCGGAGCCCATTATGGGATGCTTTACGGCGGATCAGAGCATCATCGCCGCTTCGGTGGGCTACCTGATGATCGTGGGCGTGGATCTGTTCCCGAAGGCCGGCAATATCGTGATCGGTGCCGGGATCCGGGGATTTGGCGACACCCTCTGGATGCTGAAGACCCAGCTGGTGGGAACTGTTTTCGTGATTGCCGGCTCGGCTGTTTTGGTACTGGGCATGGGCTGCGGCATGACCGCCCTGTTCTGGCTGATCGTAGCAGACGAGGGCTTCCGGTCCCTGCTCAATTACTGGCGGCTGCGCAGGGTGGCAGTCTAAGCAAGGAATAGAACAGGCATGTAATCCCCCATTTTCGGTTCATAACGGGGATTATCTTACGCTTTCGCGTTCGTGCAGGCATGGAATGGAGCGAGATTTTGACATTGGATCAATTAAGATACAGCGGCCCTTTGGGGCCGCTGACTGCGAACGGAGAGGAGATGAAGACGCGTGGTCTCAAGTGAAAAACAGAGGCAGCATATGCTTGAGACGCCGATTCCCCGGCTGGTCACCCAGCTGGCGGTACCGACCGTGATCGTCCAGCTGATCACACTGATCTATAACACAGCGGACACTTACTTTATTTCACAGATCAACAAATCGGCATCTGCGGCAGTGGGTGCCTCTTTTGCCGTCATGGCCCTGATCCAGGCGGTGGGCTTTGGACTGGGCATGGGCGCCTGCAGCCTGTGCAGCATGAAGCTGGGAGAGGGGAAGGATGAGGAGGCCCATATCTGCGGCAGCAGTGCCCTGGCTGCGGCCTTCCTGACCGGTCTTGTTCTGATGGGACTGGGACTTGGATTTCTGCATCCGCTTCTGCGGCTCATCGGCTGTTCGGAGACCATGCTGGATTATGCGGCCGGGTATCTGCGTTTTATCCTGCTGGTGGCGCCCATCAGCTGTCCCTCCTTTGTGCTGAGCAACCTGCTCCGTTCCGAGGGGGATTCGAAGCTGGCGATGTACGGCATGGCCGGCGGCGGACTGCTGAACATGGCTCTGGACCCGCTGCTGATCTTCGGACTTGGTATGGGAACCGCCGGAGCGGCCATCGCCACAGCCGTCAGCCAGATCTTCAGCTTTTCCGTGATGCTGTCCCATTTTCTGCGAGGAAAGACCATCATCCGGTTGAAGCGGCGGTATGTCAGCCGGGAAATGGAAGAGTATCGGCTGATTGTTTCCACCGGCCTGCCCACGGTATTCCGGCAGGGCATCTCCAGCGTAGCGACGGTAGCCCTGAGCCGGCAGGCAGTGCTGTATGGAGATGCGGCGGTGGCGGCCATCACCATCGCCAACAAATGCTACATCCTGGTCCGCTGCATCATGCTGGGAATCGGGCAGGGCTATATGCCGGCGGCCGGGTATAACTATGGCGCCGGATTGAAAAAGCGCAGCTGGGAGGCCTTTACCTTTGCCTGCAAGGTGGGAACCGTGATCTGCTGTGTCAGTGCTCTGCTGATCGCCGCCTTTGCGGGGCCGCTGATGTGGTGGTTCTGTAAGGACGAGCAGGTGCTGGAGCTGGGACGACAGACGCTGTATTTTGTCTGTGCCGTGATGCCGGTACTGGGCTTTTCCACCTTTGTGAATCAGCTGTATCAGTGCCTGGGCTTCCGGCTGGAGGCCACGATCCTGGCCAGCTGCCGGCAGGGAATCTTTTTCCTGCCCATCGTGATGATCCTGCCCGGGGTACTGGGCGTCACCGGCGTGGAGCTGTCCCAGCCGCTGGCGGATCTGATGACCTGTCTGGTGTCGATCCCGTTTATCATCAAAATGCGGAGAAAATATCTGAACTGGGAAAACAGCTGAACTGGGAACAAATGAACTGGAGAAATTTGAACCGGGACGAAGAAAGAGCGCATGGCTGGCCATGCGCTCTTTCTCGATTCTGTATACTCTGTAAAAAAGTTTCGTTGAAATGACTGCCTTGGTAACCGCATCCCATGTGAGGTTATCGCTAACAGCTCCTTCCTCAAAAGGAGCTGTAACAGAACACGGATGTGGATACCTGAAACTCAGGACAGGAGAAAGTCCTGCGCTTTTTGATACTTGCGGCACCTCTTCCGGTCCGTTTCCGTGACCTGCGGCAGGCGGTCCAGCCGCATATTGTCGGCCAGATCAGACAGCTTGACCTGTCTGGCCAACGGGTTTAAGGAGACCCGGCGAATATAGTCCTCATAGGATTCGTGCCCATCCCGGTGGCGGGTCAGAGCCTGCACGGCATCGGCGATCCGGTCGCCGAACTGACGGCGGATCTCATCGGCCGGCAGGGCCGTGTCCTCCAGCGTGTCATGCAGAAGGGCAATGATCTGAAGCTCCGGATCCTCCAGTGCGGAGGCGACCCGGCAGACATGAGCGATGTAGGGACAGCCGGCTTTATCCGTCTGACCCTGGTGTGCTTGCTGCGCCATCAGAAACGCAGCTTGAACAGGTCCGGTGAAACGCGATGAATCTACTGCTGAATAATCCATAATTCAAGTCTCCTTTACGCGTAACAAACCCTGATAAACTGTCGGACAAGCCGGCATTTTGCAACAAACCGATCAAACAGCATGCCGATCAAAATGCGAACTGATCAAACAGCACGCCGTTCATTAAGCCGATCGATTTAACAGCAGACTGTAAAAGGTGAAATTATTTCACCTCGATCAGCTCATACTCTCTGGTACCCAGTCCGATCTTCTCGGCGTGGGCCAGTGTTTCCTTCCAGCGAACGTTCGGGTTGTTGTCCGTGAAGGGATCACCCTTGCGTACCCAGTCAGTTCTGGAGAGGTTCTCGCCCAGCTGGCTGTTGCGGATCGGTTCAGCCTTCATGCAGGCATCCACGCAGGCCTGGTCCAGAGCAACCGGATCGAAGGAGGCGAACATGCCAAGGTTCGGCAGGATCGGTCCGTCGTTCTCGCCGTGACAGTCGCAGTTCGGCGATACATCCACGATCAGGCTGATGTGGAAGTTGGGACGTCCGTCCACGATGGCCTGGGTATACTCGGCGATCTTGCAACCCAGGATCTCGTTGGCGTTGTGGTTCGGATTGAAGATGGCATCGAAGGAGCAGGCACCGATACAGCGGCCGCAGCCCTTGCACAGGTCATGGTCGATGACTGCTTTGCCGTCCACATAGGAGAAGGCATTGGAGCCGCACTCCTTGGAGCAGCGCTTGCATCCGCGGCAGGCAGCCGGATCCACTTCCGGTTTGCCGCTGTTGTGCTGGTGCATCTTGCCGGCACGGCTTCCGCCGCCCATGCCCAGATTCTTCAGGGCACCGCCGAAACCGGTACATTCGTGACCCTTGAAATGGTTCAGGGAGATGACCACATCGGCATCCATCAGTGCACGGCCGATGTAGGCTTCCTGTACATACTCGCCGTTGCGGACCGGCACGATGACGTCATCGGTACCGCGCAGACCGTCGGCGATCAGAATCTGACAGCCGGTGGACATGGGATTGAAGCCGTTGATGTTGGCGCAGTCCAGATGCTCCAGGGCGTTCTTACGGCTGCCCGGATACAGGGTGTTGCAGTCGGTCAGGAAGGGAATACCGCCGTTTTCCTTGACCATCTCCACAACGGTGCGTGCCCAGTTGGGGCGAAGGAAGGCCAGGTTGCCCAGCTCACCGAAGTGCATTTTGATGGCAACAAATTTTCCTTCCATATCGATGGAATCAATGCCGGCCTGACGACAGACCTTTTTCAGCTTTTCGGTCAGCGGGGTGCCGACTTTGGTTCTGTAACTGGTGTAATAAACTTTTGCTTTTTCCATAAAACCTCCATAGGACCCTTCGGTCCATGCACGAGAAAAATTCAGACAGAACCATTGTAACGTGAACGATTCACGATTACAAGAATATGTGGAGAAAATCCGGGACATTTTGACCAGGAGAGTGGAGGAGCGAAGGGGAACCATGGTTGACAAGAAAATACGGTATGCTATAATCGGTTTAAATCTGTGACGAGAAGAGTAGGGCGACATCCTTCCCCAGAGAGGAATGCCGAATGACGTGGCTGGACGGATCGAGATCAGGAAATGATCCGGCTGCGGTCAGGGGGCTGTGAGCATTCCGGAACCGGATCCGTCTGAAGACCACCTCTGAGAGGCCCTAATCCGGCCCGGTGATTCCGTGATCATCTTTAATGAGTGACCGCTTTGGCGGTAAGTAAGGTGGAACCACGTGTATAGCGTCCTTACATTGCGTGCAATGTAGGGGCTTTTTGATTCTCTGCAAATTCGTTGGCCGGCTGTTTGCCGGGTATAACGGATCAAGTTACAGAATTCGAAGAAGTACTGTGTTAGAGTTATTAGGAGGAGACAAAATGACGAACGAAGAATATCTGGCAGTGTATCGCCACTCCCTGTCCCACATCCTGGCTAAGGCCATTATTGAGATGTTCGGCAAAGAAAATGTACAGTATGCCATTGGACCGCAGATTGCGGATGGCTTCTATTATGATTTCACCCTTCCGCGTACGCTGAAGGAGGACGATTTCACCGCTATCGAAAACAAGATGCGTGAGATCTTAAAGAGAAAAGAAGAGTGGACCTGCAAGGAGGTTACCCGCGCAGAGGCTCTGGAGATGTTCGCCGATCAGAAGTTCAAGACCGAGCTGATCCAGGAGCTGCCGGAGGATGAGATGATCACCGTATACTACACCGGTGAGGATTTCGTTGATCTGTGCCGCGGACCGCACGTTGAAAATTCCCAGGCTCTGCTTGGCGCTGCCTTCCAGATCAAGTCGGTTTCCGGTGCTTACTGGAGAGGTGACGAAAACCGCGACAGCCTGCAGCGTATCTATGTATATGCCTTCCCGAACAAGAATGATCTGAAGGCTCATCTGAACCTGATCAAGGAAGCCATGGAGCGCGACCACAAGAAGCTGGGACCGCAGCAGGATCTGTTCATGTTCGATCCGACTGCTCCGGGTATGCCCTACTGGCTGCCGAGAGGCTGGAAGCTGTTCAATGCCCTGCTGGATTTCTGGAGAAGCGTGCATGTAGAGCATGACTACCAGGAGATCTCCGGTCCGGTACTGTCCAAGAGAATCCTCTGGGAGACCTCCGGTCACTGGGCACACTATCAGGACGGCATGTTCGTTCTGCCGGGTGAGGCAGAGGACGGCAGCGATGTATTCGCCATGAAGCCCATGAACTGCCCGAACGCCATCAAGGTATACATGAGCAAGGCCCGTTCCTACAAGGATCTGCCGCTGCGTATCAATCAGGTGGACGTTATCCATCGTCGTGAGAAGTCCGGTGAGCTGAACGGCCTGTTCCGTGTACAGCAGTTCCGTCAGGACGATGCACACATCCTGGTGACCGAGGATCAGATCGCAGACGAGATCCACGATATCATGGAGATCTGTACCGAGCTGTACAACACCTTCGGCCTGACCTACGTGGCTGAGCTGTCTACCAGACCGGATGACTACATGGGTGACATCGAGGTATGGAACAAGGCAGAGGCCGGCCTGAAGAGCATCCTGGAGGATGTTTACGGATCCGGCAACTATGAGATCAACGAAGGCGACGGTGCCTTCTACGGACCGAAGATCGACCTGAAGATGAAGGATGCCCTGGGCCGTGAATGGCAGATGGGTACCATCCAGCTCGACTTCCAGCTGCCGCTGAACTTCGATCTGAAGTACACCTCCAACGACGGTTCCTTCAAGCGTCCGGTTATGATCCATCGTGCACTGTTCGGATCCTTCGAGCGTTTCATCGGTATCCTGATCGAGAACTTCAAGGCTTCCTTCCCGATGTGGATGAGCCCGGAGCAGGTTGCCATCGTACCGATCCGTCCGGAGCACAACGAGTATTCCAAGGAAGTAGCCAAGCTGCTGCGTAAGAACCGCATCCGTGTGGCTGCCGACTACGAAGACAAGAACATGAAGGAAAAGATCAAGGCCTTCAAGACCGCTCGTATCCCGTATGTACTGTGCATCGGTGATAAGGAAGTGGAAAACCGCAGCGTATCCATCAACGTGCGCGGTATGAACAAGACCGTTTACAACGTTCCGCTGGATGTATTCGTGGCTGTGATCAATCGCATGAACGAAGAGCATACCCTGGAGCTGACGGATGTATTCGAGGCGTAAGCACAGGCTTCGCAGGCAGAGTATGGATTGGAAATATCATGAAGTGATCTGCCGGATAAAATAGAATGAATTTGGGACATGATCCGAGCGCTTAGGGTCGGGGATGGCTCAATGAGGAAAAGGTGCTGTACTATGCAGGGGCCGGCAGGCTTCTGAGGGTATGGCACTTTTTTTAGTTCCCGATGGGCCGATCTTTTCTGACATGTATCCGGGCAACTGCCACAAAGCACGCTTTGCCCAAATGCCTTTGCCTAAATGACATGCCCGGTTGCTTTACTAATCTCAATGGGGAGGCTATAATCGAGGCTGACTATGAAGGGGGCTGCTGTTTGCGTCGTGAGCGGCAGCGGGAAGAAAAAGGAGCGCTATGTTAACCTACTCACTGGAAGGGCTGGGCAGCGAAACGCTGTACGAGCATCTGTATCGCATGATCCGAAGAGATATCCGGAGCGGGGCCTTAAAGGCCGGGGAAGCCTTGCCGTCGAAGCGGAGCTTTGCCCGGCAGCTGGGCATCAGCATCGTGACAGTGGAAAATGCCTATGCTCAGCTTCAGATGGAGGGCTACATCGAGGCGGTTCCGAGAAAAGGCTTTTATGTGGCGGATCTGGGGCAGGAGGAATTCTTTCCGGCACCGGAAATGTCACCGGCTGTGGCGGGAGAGACTGAAGCGACGCGGCAGGAGCCGGACTGGTTCGCAGACTTTTCCGGTAAGCAGACCCACGCGGATAACTTCCCCTTTACGACCTGGGCCAGGGTCAGCCGGGAGGTGCTGTCCACCATGCAGGAGGAGCTGATGGAGAACGCACCGGCCGGCGGGATCATGCGGCTGCGCTGCCGGATCGCTGAGCATCTGCGCCAGTTCCGGGGCATGGAGGTGCGGCCGGAGCAGATCCTGATCGGAGCGGGTACGGACTATCTGTACGGGCTTTTGATTCAGCTGCTGGGGACGAATGTGGTCTATGCCAGTGAGAATCCGGGGTATCGAAAGCTGGTGGATGTGCTGGGGGCACTGGGGGCGGAGGTACGCCTGATCGGACTGGATCATAAGGGAATCCGGGTAAACGAGCTGGAAAGCTCCGGGGCCCAGGTGGTTCATGTGACGCCGTCCCATCATTTCCCCACGGGCATCACCATGCCGGCGGCCAGGCGCTTTGAACTGCTGGGCTGGGCGAAAAAGCAGCCGGACCGATACATTATTGAAGATGATTATGACAGCGAATTCCGTATGAACGGAAAACCGCTGCCGGCGCTGTTCTCCGAGGACCGGGCCGGCCGAGTCATCTATATGAACACCTTTACCAAGACCCTGGCTTCCACGATCCGTATCGGTTACATGGTGCTGCCGCTGCCGCTGCTGGAGCGCTTTCGGGCAAGGCTGAGCTTTTATTCCTGCAGTGTGTCGAACTTTGAGCAGTATACCCTGGCCCGCTTTATGGAGAAGGGCTGTCTGGAGCGGCACATCAGCCGTGTGCGCAATGCCAGCCGTCGAAAACGGGACTGGCTCATGGAGTGCATGGCCCGGAGTGGCATGGATGATATGGTGGAGATCTCGGAGGAAAACGCAGGTCTGCACTTTATTATGAAGCTGAAGGTACCGGTGGAGCCGGTGAAGCTGGAGGAGCAGCTGCGCAGCCGGGGGATCCGGCTGCCGCATCTGGAGCAGTACTGGATCGGTGAGATGCCCGATCCGATGCCCAAGCAGTCGCAGTATCTTGTGAACTACGCGGAGATTCCGATGGAGCGAATCGAAGAGGCGGTGCAGAGGATCTCTGAGGCTATGAAGCAGTAATAAAGTTGTATCAGGCAGCCATGAAGCAGCCGAACGTTGTAGGCTGCTTAAATCGCGTAGCAGCTAATGCAGCCACAAGGCAGTTAAGGATCGTTACGAAGCATTTCTGGCAGCCTTGAAATAAATATTAAGCAGTAATAATCAGTGTAACAGGATGGAGGATGAAATGGAAAAGAATGGAAAGCGCGCTTTGATCGGCATGAGCGGTGGTGTAGACAGCTCGGCCGCGGCAGCTGTGATGGTGGAGGAAGGCTATGAGTGCATCGGTGCCACCATGAAGCTGTATCAGAATGAGGATGTGAACATTTCCAGGGAATCTGCCTGCTGTTCACTGGATGATGTGGAGGATGCCCGGGCAGTGGCTTACCGGCTGGGGATTCCGCACTATGTGCTGAATTTCACCGAGGACTTTAGCCGGGAGGTCATCGACCGTTTTGTGCAGGCCTATGAGGAGGGGCGGACCCCCAATCCATGCATCGACTGCAATCGATATATTAAATTTGAGCGGATGTATCACCGGGCTATGGAGCTGGAATGCGATTATGTGGTGACCGGTCATTATGCCCGGATCGAGTATAAGGAGGAGACCGGGCGCTGGTGTCTGAAGCGGGCGGTCAACCGGGCGAAGGATCAGAGCTATGTGCTGTGCTTCCTGACCCAGGAGCAGCTGGCCCATACAAAGCTACCGCTGGGCGAATTTGAAAGCAAGGATGCGGTGCGGGCCAAGGCGGAGGGCTATGCCTTTGTCAATGCCGCCAAGCATGACAGCCAGGACATCTGCTTTGTGCCGGAAGGAAATTATACGGACTTTATCAAACGGCGGACCGGACGGACCTACCCGGAAGGTGATTTCGTGGATCAGGAAGGCAAGGTGCTGGGACGTCACAAGGGACTCATCCGTTACACCATCGGTCAGCGAAAAGGCCTGGGGCTGGCCCTGCCGGCACCGCTGTTTGTCTGCAGCAAGGATATGGAGAATAACCGGGTGATCTTAGGACCTTCCGAGAAGCTCTTTACCCGTGAACTGTCCTGCCGTGACTTCAACTGGATCTCCCGGGAAGCGCCGGCTGTGGGAGAGAAGATCTCCGTCACCGGCATGCCCCGCTATCGCGCAAAGGAAGCTCCGGCCCAGGCCTGGATCGGCGAAGATGGCCTGGTGCATGTGGTCTTTGATGAGCCCCAGCGGGCGATCACATCTGGACAGGCCGTAGTACTCTATGACGGCGACTACGTGGTAGGCGGTGGCACGATCCTGTAGGTTAGGCTTGGAGTTTGGGGAGAAGTGTGCTATAGTAGCACAAGAACACTTGTTCACACTACAGGAAATTCTTCCTGGAATTTCCTGCAGTCCCGATATAAAATCGGGCAAGGAGCCGGACAACCGCCGCATTGCGGCTGGCGTGCTTTGCACGCTTTGTCCTTTCACAGGAAATTCTTTCTGGAATTTCCTGCG
>JAUNDD010000013.1:1613-32645 GCA_030526245.1 Lachnospiraceae bacterium | reverse complement strand
GCGTGCTTTGCACGCTTTGTCCTTTCACAGGAAATTCTTTCTGGAATTTCCTGCGGGCCCGATATAAAATCGGGCAAGGAGCCGGACAACCGCCGCATTGCGGCTAGCGTGCTTTGCACGCTTTGTCCTGTCGGCAGGAGGAGAAAGATGGATCATTTTAAGCTTCATTCTGAATATCAGCCTACGGGAGATCAGCCCCAGGCCATCGATCGGCTGGTGAACGGCTTTGCGGAGGGAAACCAGTGCCAGACCCTGCTGGGTGTCACGGGCTCGGGTAAGACCTTTACCATGGCCAATATCATTGCCCGGCTGAACCGGCCTACGCTGGTCATCGCTCACAATAAGACTCTGGCGGCCCAGCTGTACGGAGAGTTCAAGGAATTCTTCCCGGAGAACGCGGTGGAGTATTTTGTGTCCTACTACGATTACTATCAGCCGGAGGCCTATGTGCCGTCCTCAGACACCTACATTGCCAAGGATTCCTCCATCAACGATGAGATCGACAAGCTGCGTCTGTCCGCTACGGCTTCTCTGGTGGAGCGCCGGGATGTGGTGATTGTAGCCAGTGTGTCCTGCATCTACGGATTGGGTAGCCCGGTGGATTACCGGGACATGGTGCTGTATCTGCGCCGGGGCCAGGAACGCAGCAGGGATGAGATTCTGCGCCGGCTGGTGGACATCCAGTACGACCGCAACGACATGGATTTCAAGCGAAGTACCTTCCGGGTCCGGGGGGATACGCTGGAGATCTTTCCGGCAGATGCCCAGGATTATGCGCTGCGGGTGGAATTCTTCGGTGACGAGATCGACCGGATCACCCAGATCGACGTGCTGACGGGAAAGGTGCAGAAGAGTCTGGAGTTTGCGGCCATCTTCCCGGCCTCCCATTATGTTATGCCCATGGACAAGATCCTGGAGGCTACCCGGCGGATCGAAGAAGAGCTGGATGAGCGGGTGCGCTATTTCAAGAGCGAGGATAAGCTCCTGGAGGCTCAGCGTATTGCGGAGCGTACCAATTATGATATCGAGATGCTGCGTGAAACGGGCTTCTGCTCGGGCATCGAAAACTACTCCCGGCATCTGGCGGGACGACCGGCCGGATCCACGCCGGAGACACTGATGGACTTCTTCCCGGAGGATTTTCTGATCCTGGTGGACGAGTCCCATATGACGATTCCCCAGATCCGGGCCATGTATCACGGTGACCAGTCCAGAAAATCCACCCTGGTGGATTACGGCTTCCGTCTGCCCTCGGCCAAGGATAACCGGCCTCTGAGCTTTTCAGAGTTTGAGGACAAGATCAATCAGATCCTGTTTGTGTCGGCAACGCCCGGCCCCTACGAAGAGGAGCACGAGCTGCTGCGGGCGGAGCAGATCATCCGTCCCACAGGACTGCTGGATCCGGAGATCGAGGTGCGTCCGGTGGCCGGACAGATCGATGACCTCATCGGCGAGATCAAAAAAGAGGTGGCCGGCGGCAACAAGGTGCTGGTGACTACCCTGACCAAGAATATGGCGGAGGACCTGACCAACTACATGCGTGAGGTGGGAATCCGCGTGCGGTACCTGCATTCGGATATCGATACCCTGGAACGGACGGAGATCATCCGGGATATGCGTCTGGACGTGTTCGATGTGCTGGTAGGCATTAACCTGCTGCGAGAGGGCCTGGATATTCCGGAGATCTCCCTGGTGGCGATCCTGGATGCGGACAAGGAGGGCTTCCTGCGTTCCGAGACCTCGCTGATCCAGACCGTGGGCCGTGCGGCGAGAAATGCTCAGGGTCACGTTGTGATGTACGCGGACACCATTACGGAGTCTATGGCGAAGGCCATCGACGAGACAAAGCGCCGTCGTCAGATCCAGCAGGCATACAACGAAGAGCATGGTATCACGCCCCAGTCCATCAAAAAGTCGGTGCGTGAGCTGATTGCGATTTCTAAGGACATTGCCAAGCAGGAAAAACAGTTTGAGAAGGATCCGGAATCCATGAGCGAGGAGGAACTTCGAAAGCTCATCGAAAAGGTGCAGAAGAAGATGCTCAAGGCAGCGGCGGAGCTTGACTTCGAGACTGCGGCCCGGCTGCGCGATCAGATGCTGGAGCTGAAGAAATTCTGCCGGGAGTGAGCGGCATATTTGCACTGTAACGGGGCGTGACCGTTCCTCATGCTCATCGGTAAGGAGCTTGTGGCTGGCAGGTTACGGTATTTTTCGTATACGAGGGAAAATCACGAGACCTGCCAGCAGGAGAAGCGATGCAGAAATAGAAGTACGGGTAAGGAAAAGACTTCATGAGTGAGACGAAATATATCCGCATTCGCGGAGCGAAAGAAAACAACCTGAAGGGGATCAATCTGGACATTCCGAGAGACTCCTTTGTAGTCCTGACGGGTCTGTCCGGCTCGGGTAAATCCTCCCTGGCCTTTGATACCATCTATGCGGAGGGGCAGCGGCGCTATATGGAGTCGCTATCTTCCTATGCGCGTCAGTTCCTGGGCCAGATGGAGAAGCCGGAGGTGGAGAGCATCGAGGGACTGCCGCCGGCCATCTCCATCGATCAGAAATCCACGAACCGCAACCCGCGTTCCACCGTTGGAACCGTGACGGAGATCTACGACTATTTCCGTCTTCTGTTCGCGCGCATTGGTGTGCCCCATTGTCCGAAATGCGGCCGGGAGATCCGAAAGCAGACCGTTGACCAGATGGTGGATCAGCTGATGCAGCTGCCGGAGCGGACAAGGATCCAGCTTCTGGCGCCGGTGGTGCGTGGACGAAAGGGAGAGCATGCCAAGCTGCTGGAAAGCTCCCGACGGAGCGGATATGTCCGGGCCAGAATCGACGGCAGCCTGTATGATCTGGCGGAGGATATTTCGCTGGACAAGAATATCAAGCATACCATCGAGATCGTGGTGGACCGTCTGGTGATCAAGGAAGGCATCGAACGCCGCCTGAGCGAATCGTTGGAGCAGGTGCTGGCACTGACCGGCTCCCTGGCAGAGGTAGAGGTGCAGCGGCCGGCAGATCCGGATGCAGCGGATGGCGAGCGTCCCGAGCCGGAAATGCTGACCTTCAGCCAGAGTTTTGCCTGCCCGGACTGCGGCATCAGTATAGAAGAGATCGAGCCCCGCAGCTTCTCCTTCAATAATCCTTTCGGTGCCTGCCCCGAGTGTGTGGGTCTGGGCTACAAAATGGAATTTGACGAGGAGCTGATGATTCCGGATCCGACATTGTCCATCAATCAGGGAGCTATCAAGGTGACCGGATGGGCCAGCTGCGTATCAGAGGGAAGCTTTACCCGGGCTCTGCTGGTGGCCTTGTGCGATGAATATGGTTTCGATCTGGATACGCCTTTTGAGGATTATTCTCCTCGGGCAAAGCAGGTGCTGCTACAGGGAACCGATGGCCATGAGGTGGCGGTTCATTACAAGGGGCAGCGGGGCATCGGTGTCTACAATGTGGCCTTCGAGGGCCTGAAGCGAAATGTGGAGCGCCGGTATCGGGAGACCTTTTCGGAAAGCCAGAAGGCGGAGTACGAGACCTTTATGCGGTTTACTCCCTGCAAGGTCTGCGGCGGACAGCGTCTGAAGCCCTCTTCACTGGCGGTGACCGTGGGCGATAAGAACATCTTTGAGACCACTAATATGCCGGCCGGACAGCTTCACCGGTATCTGGAGGAGCTGCAGCTGACGGAGCAGCAGTCGCTCATCGGCGCCCAGATTTTAAAGGAAATCCGGGCCAGAGTGTCCTTCCTGGTCAACGTGGGCCTGGAATACTTAAGCCTGACCCGGTCCACCGGCACCCTGTCCGGCGGCGAAGCCCAGCGTATCCGTCTGGCGACCCAGATCGGTTCGGGTCTGGTGGGCGTAGCCTATATCCTGGATGAACCCAGCATCGGTCTGCATCAGCGGGATAACGACAAGCTGCTCGGTGCCCTGTTTGCCCTGCGTGATCTGGGCAATTCTCTGATCGTGGTAGAGCATGACGAGGACACCATGCGTGCGGCAGACTATGTGGTGGATATCGGACCCCAGGCCGGTGAACACGGCGGCGAAGTCGTGGCGGCCGGAACGGTGGAAGACATCATGGCCTGCCCGGAATCTCTGACCGGAGACTACTTGAGCGGACGCCGGGCCATCCCGGTGCCGAAGGTGCGCCGGACGCCTCAGGGCTGGCTGACCGTGAAGGGGGCCACCGAGCACAATCTGAAAAACATTACCGTCCGGTTCCCCATCGGCGTCTTCACCTGTGTTACCGGTGTATCCGGCTCGGGCAAGAGCTCGCTGGTGAATGAGATCCTGCATAAGGTGCTGGCGAAAAAACTGAACCGGGCTCTGACCATTCCCGGCAAATTCAAGTCCATTGAGGGAATCGAGCAGCTGGATAAGGTCATCTGCATCGACCAGTCGCCCATCGGCCGGACGCCCCGGTCCAACCCGGCGACCTACACCGGCGTGTTTGATCAGATCCGGGATCTGTTCGCCTCCACGGCGGACGCCAAGACCCGGGGCTACAAGAAGGGCCGTTTCAGCTTCAATGTGAAGGGCGGACGATGCGAGGCCTGCAGCGGTGACGGTATCATCAAGATCGAGATGCACTTCCTGCCGGATGTGTACGTCCCCTGCGAGGTTTGCCACGGCAAGCGCTACAACCGCGAAACGCTGGAGGTCCATTACAAGGGCAAGAGCATCTACGATGTGCTGAATATGACGGTGGAGGAGGCGGTGAGCTTTTTCGCCAACGTGCCGTCCATCCAGCGCAAGATCCAGGCGCTCTACGATGTGGGGCTGTCCTACATCCGTCTGGGCCAGCCCTCCACGGAGCTGTCCGGCGGTGAGGCCCAGCGAATCAAGCTGGCCACGGAGCTGAGCAAACGCAGCACCGGAAAGACCATCTACATCCTGGACGAGCCTACTACGGGACTGCACTTTGCAGATGTGCACAAGCTCATCGAGATCCTGCAGCGCCTGGCCCAGGCCGGCAATACGGTGGTGGTGATCGAGCACAATCTGGATGTGATCAAGACCGCGGATTATCTGATCGACCTGGGCCCCGAGGGCGGAGACCGGGGCGGCCAGATCGTGGCCTGCGGAACCCCGGAGGAGCTGGCGAAGGTGCCGGAATCCTATACGGGACAGTATGTGAAGCGTTATCTGCCGGAGGGACAGGATTGAGATGGAACAGGTATTATTCATGATGGTGGGACCGCTGGCAGCCGGCTATGTGCTGGATCTGCTGGTGGGTGACCCGCACTGGCTGTATCATCCGGTCCGGCTTATCGGAAACTGGATCATGCTGCTGGAGAAGCTGCTGCGCAGGCTTTTCCCGAAAACAAGAAAAGGAGAGCTGCAGGCAGGTTTTTGCTTTGTGCCGCTGGTGATCCTGGGCACGGTAGGCGTCGTCTGGCTGATCATGGCCGGAGCCGCCCGTTTGCCGCGATGGGCGGAGTTTACGATTCTGACCCTTCTGTATTACTGGCTCTTTGCCACCCGGTCTTTGCGGGACGAATCCATGAAGGTCTATCGTGAACTGAAGAAGGAGAATCTTCCGGGGGCCCGCTATGCGGTGTCGATGATCGTGGGCCGTGATACGGAGAATCTGACAGCCGAAGGGGTTACGAAGGCTGCAGTGGAGACCGTGGCGGAGAATACTTCTGACGGCATCATTGCCCCTATGCTGTATATGGCCATTGGAGGGCCGCTCCTTGGATGGCTCTACAAGTCCATCAACACCATGGATTCCATGGTGGGCTATAAGAATGACCGGTATCTGAACTTTGGCCGCTATGCAGCGAAGCTGGATGATGTGGTGAACTACCTGCCTGCCCGCTTCAGTGCCCTGATGATGGTGCTGGCCTGCCCCTTTGCGGGACTGGATGCCCGTGAGGCCTTTAAGATCTTCAAACGGGACCGCTATAACCACGCCAGCCCCAACTCGGCTCAGACGGAGTCAGTGATGGCAGGTGCGCTGCATGTGCAGCTGGCGGGGGATGCCGTTTACTTTGGAAAGGTGCATAAGAAAAAGACCATCGGAGATCCGGGGCGCGCCATCGAGCCGGAGGACATCCGCCGGGCCAATCGGCTGCTTTACGCTACGTCGATGCTGACCATGGTGCTGATGCTGGGGCTGCGCTGCCTTGTGATTTGCGCGCTTTAGTTCGGCCTCAGGCATGGACCGCGCCTCGGCATAATGATTTCAGATACTGTAGATTTAGACGAATTAGGAGAAACACTATGTACAAAGCGACGCACGGCGGCGATATATATTCGAAGCCATGCCGAATAGACTTTTCAGCCAACATGAACCCGCTGGGCATGCCCCCGGCGGTGTACGAAGCCGCCTGCCGGGGCGTGAGAGAGTCCGTGAATTACCCGGACATCCTCTGCCGGGATCTGGTTCGCAGGCTGGGAAAGGTGGAAGAGATCGATCCGGATCAGATCGTCTGCGGCAACGGAGCCGCCGATCTGATCTTTTCGCTGACCAGGGCTTTGAAGCCGAAGAAAGCGCTATTAGTCGCGCCGGGCTTTGCGGAGTATGAGCAGGCTCTGCAGGCCGGCGGCTGTCAGGAGATGCTCTTTTACACCTGCCTGGAAGAGAAGGGGTTTCATATGCAGCCGGATTATACCGATCTGCTGCAGGAGGAGATCGATATGGTCTTCCTGTGCAATCCATCCAATCCGACGGGCATCACCATCGATCCGGAGATCCTGCAGGCAACCGCCGATCTGTGCGAAAAGCATGACATCTGGCTGGTGGTGGATGAATGCTTCAATCCGTTTCTGGAGGATTCGAAGGGAAGCAGTCTGAAACATCTGCTGAAGACCCATCCGCATCTGATCATTCTGAAGGCCTTCACCAAGCTGTATGCCATGGCAGGACTCCGGCTGGGCTATGTTCTGACCGAAAACCCGGAGCTGCCGGTACGGCTGAGATCGGTGATGCAGCCCTGGAGCGTCTCTCTGCCGGCTATGCGGGCCGGAGAGGCTGCACTGGAGGAAGAGGACTACGTAAGGGAAACCATGGCTCTTATCCGCGCTGAGAGGACCTGGCTGCGTGGAGAGCTTCAGAAGCTGGGATTGAAAGTCTATGACTCCCGGGCCAACTACCTGTTTTTCCGTGGACCGGAGGGACTGTCCCAGGCCTGCGAGGCACAGGGCATCCTGATCCGGGACTGCAGTAATTACCGTGGACTGGAACAGGGCTATTATCGGGTAAGCGTCCGGACGAGGGAAGAGAATGAGGTCCTGATTGGGACTCTGCAAGCGGTTTTGTCAATCAGAGCGTAAAGCCCTGGCTTGAGCCAGTGAGGAGAAGTCAGGCGTGCACTGCACGTTGTAGAAATGAGCTGGTAAACAGAAAACAGGAATATTTCAGGTAAAGAAAAAGCACCGGCACATCGTTCCATGAGAGAACGGCTGTGCCGGTGCTTTTTTGATTATTTATGAAGGGCAGGATCGTGGGAGAGCAAAGCACTCCGGGATCCTGCTGTTTTCGCATACCCTTCATTGGAAACTCCGCTTGAAATTTCGATGGGTCCGCTGACCGGACGCTTTAAGCTTCCTCGTCCGGATCCCCAGTCTCAAGCTCCAGCGCTTCCTTCTGAGCTTTCATCAGGCTTCCTCGTCCGGATCCTCGGTCTCAAGCTCCAGTGCTTCCTTCTGAGCTTTCAGCTCGTCGGCAGCGATCTGTGCTGTTTCCAGGATCTCGCCCTGATAATAGTGAGCGGACTCAAAGGGCAGGTAGCCGGTGTCTTCCATGGTTCCGTAGGGAAGAGTGCCGGTGGTTTCGAAGACTTCCTTGTAGTGATTGAAGTCGGCCTGACGCTTAGCGGTATAATCCGGCATTTTGTCCGGGGTCAGATACACGCCGAAATCATCGACCGTTCCTTCGCCGTACATGGTGCGGATCATTTCGTCACCGGTGGCAAGGGAGTAGTGTGTCTTGTTGGCAAAGTTGTAGGGGTTCATGTTGACAGAATTGTAGTCACTGAAATCCCAGGCTTCGCCGACAATGTTGACCAGCTCGGTCATGTAGTTGTAATAGGACGGGCACTCAAAGCGGCTGCGCTCGTTAACGAAGCTGGCACCAAACACAAGCTTCAGGGTCACGCCGTTCTGATCGCACAGGGTCTTGATCTGACGCATGGCTTCAATATTGGACTGACGGTTTTTGGCCTGTGAGGTCTCGCAGCCCAGATTGAAGAAGGACTTCAGATCGCTTTCCGTGCTTGCCAGGATTCGATCGGCATAGGGAACCGGATCGACCAGTTCCTTGACCAGCAGGCGGGTACGCATGCGGACACCGTCCTTGAGGAGCTCACCCTCCTTCAGACCGTAGTTTTCAAGGCTTTTTGCCATGTGTAGCGATCGGCGCAGGGTGGCCATGTCAGAAACCAGGAACTTGACAAATTCCGCAGCGCGCTTGGTTTCGCTGCCGCTGACGATGGCCGGAACACCCAGTACTGTACCATCGTTGGACCGATCGTATTTGATGGTCTCAAAGCTGCTCAGGCAGATCATGATCTCCTTGATGTTCGGGCAGGAGTTGACGATAAATTCCGTATAGCGCAGATAGTCGGCAAAGTTGCCGCAGTTGGCATGCAGATTGTAATAGCGCTGACCGGAGTACTCGGTGAGGAGTGTTGTATCCACGGAACCGGCCTTGGAGCCGCCAAAAATGACAGCGTCGTAATCTTCGTGATGATCGTACAGATAGTTGAGCTTGATGGCACGGGCATATTCAGAGGACAGGAAGTTGTCCTCGCCGCTGCCATAGCTGGTGTAGTACTGAAGCGGGTTGATGCGATAGTCCACATAGATGTAAGCGGCTACACCGATCAGAATGATCAGCAGGTAGCCGACGATCCATCGCATGGGATTGTTCGTCGATTTGGATGTATTCTTTTTGTTATTTTCCATAGTAGTAAAGTCCTTTTTTAATGAATGAAGTCTGATCGGAAGGTACGGGAAAGGTCCGTCCGCTGCTGATACGAATAGACCAGCGGCAGACGTTCTGCCTTTCAGGCACACAGGGCAGGTCGGTAAAGAACTGTCCTGTGCAGGGGCCGGATCAGAACTGGAAGTACAGGAACTGTACGACCTTGTTCATGTTGACGATACTTAACATCATCAGAATACTTGCAAAGAGCATGGTGCGTGCATTCGGCTTGAACTTTTCAGCCAGAGCCTTGGAGTTGGGCATAAACCAGCAGATGAACAGGCCAACCACCAGATAGAGGGCATAGGACTTTCTCCAGCGGAAGAATTTGTACAGCTTATGCAGGAAAACTCCAAAAGAGCCGCCCAGGGAAGCGAAATTGAACATGCCCTTGTATACGGCCCAGGCACCGGCAAAGGTGTTGGATACGAACAGGACACGAACCATGACAACGCCGATGGCCGTTAAGGTAAAGGCCAGCAGGAACGGGAACTTGTAGCCCTTGCGCTTCATCCAGGAAGCGATACATACCAGGAGGCCGTTGATGATACCCCAGACAACGAAGGTCCAGCCGGCACCGTGCCAGAAGCCGGATACCAGGAAGGTGACCATGGTAGCCACATAGTAGTTGCGGTACTTGTCGCCCTTTTTGTAAACAGATTTAAAGATATACGCACTCAGGAAACGGGAGAGGGTCATATGCCAGCGTCTCCAGTAATCCTGGAAGTTTCTTGCCTTGTAGGGTGAATCAAAGTTGTGCGGGATTGCGATGTTGAACATGTATCCCAGACCGATGGCCATGTCGGCGTAGCCGGACAGGTCGAAGTAATACGAAACCGTATATTCGATGGAATGGAACCAGGACTGGATCATGGTGATGTTCGCCGGCAGATTGTTGAAGAACTTCTGTGCATCCGTGGTCAGCGGGTCAGCCAGCACGATCTTTTTGGCACATCCGATGGAGAACAGGAACAGGCCCAGCGCCAGGTTCTCGGGACGGATCTTCAGGTTGCGTTCATCCTCGAACTGAGGAACCACCTCCGCATGATGGATGATCGGACCTACGATCAGCTGCGGGAAGAAGGTGATGAACAGCAGATAGCTGATAAAGTTGTATTCCTTGGTCTCACCGCGGTAGCAGTCCACCAGGAAGGCGATCAGCTGGAAGGTGAAGAAGGAGATACCGATCGGCAGGACGATACGCTTTAAGGCTACGTCGGAGCCGGTCAGGAGATTGAAGTTCTCAATAAAGAAGTCCGTGTATTTGTAGTAACCCAGCAGAGCTACGTTGCCGAGCAGGCCGATGGCCAGCAGCAGCTTTTTCTGATAGGTCTGATTGCCTTCCATTCGGACCATGGTAGTACCGCAGATATAGTTGCCTGTGATACTGGCCAGGAAGAACACGAAGAAGCTGGGACTTCCCTGTGCGTAGAAGTACAGAGAGCAGACCACCAGCCAGATCTTGCTGAGGGAATAGCATTTAAAGCGGTTCAGCAGGAAGTATACGAAAAAGGTGATCGGCAAGAAGTAAAAAATAAAACGATAGGTCGAAAATATCATAGATTACTCCTGTTAAATTGGTTGATGCTGGAGGACGATCGGCGGCAGCGTGTGCAGCGGATGATCATCCTCTGTCAGAGTCTGAGTCCCCGGGCTGATGAAAGGCCGCGGACAAAGAAACGGTAAACAGCGTACTGACCGGGCCCTATAGAAAAGCTCGGTCAGAAGGTTGCTATTTATGAATTAGAGCGGGATGTTGCCGTGACGGCGAAGCTGTCCGTCCTGGGCCGGTGTGGTCTGGCTTTCGCACAGGAAACCGAAGGAACGGATCAGACACTCGCGTGTCTCAGAGGGCAGGATGACCTCATCCACATAACCGCGCTCCATGGCGATGGTGGGATTGAGGAAGTCGCGCTCGTACTCGGCCTGCTTTTCAGCAAGCATGGCTGCCGGATCCTCGGCATTTTTGATCTCGCGTCCGTAGAGGATCTGAACAGCACCCTCGGCACCCATGACCGCAATCTGAGCGATGGGCCATGCGTAGACCAGGTCGGCTCCCAGGGAGCGGCTGTTCATGGCAATGTAGGCACCGCCGAATGCTTTTCGAACGATGACGGTGATCTTCGGGACCACTGCCTGTGAATAAGCATACAGCACCTTGGCGCCGTGACGGATGATACCCTTGCGCTCCTGGTCGGTGCCCGGCAGGAAGGCCGGAACGTCCACCAGAGTCAGCAGCGGGATACCGAAGCAGTCACAGAAGCGGATGAAGCGGGCCATCTTGTCGGAGGCATCGCAGTCCAGTACGCCGCCGAAAGCTGTGGGCTGGTTGGCAACCACACCGATGACGCGTCCGTCCAGTCGGCTGAAGCCGGTGATCACGTTCGGAGCGAAGTGCTTCAGGATCTCATATACCGGCTCGCCAACGTCCATGAGCTCCCGGATCACCTGGTTCATGTCGTAGGGCTTGCGGGCATCGTCCGGAACGATCTCTTCCAGAGAGACCGGTGCACCCAGACGGCGCTTGATCGGATGATCTTCCACAGCCAGAGGCGGCAGCTCGCTGCAGTTGGAGGGAAGATAGGAAAGCAGGGTACGGATACCCAGCAGACAGGTCTTCTCATCCTCAAACATGGCATGCGCACATCCGCTGACGCTGCTGTGCATTTCGGCACCGCCCAGCTCCTCGAAGGTGGGACGGCGGCCCAGAACGGACTCGACAACGGCCGGTCCGGTGATGAACATCTTACTGATGCCCTTGACTACGAAGGTGAAGTCACACAGAGCCGGAGAGTAGCAGGCACCGCCGGAGCAGGGTCCCAGGATCGCACAGATCTGGGGAATGATACCGGAGGCCTGAACATGGCGCTGGAAGATCTCACCGTAGCCGCTCAGGGCATGGATGCCTTCCTCGATACGGGCTCCGCCGCTGTCGTTCAGGAAGATCACCGGCACCTTCATTTTCAGTGCCAGGTCCTGCAGACGGGCGATCTTGGCAGCATGGGCTGCACCCAGGGTTCCGCCGACAACTGTGAAGTCCTCAGCAGCTACGCAAACCCGACGTCCTTCGATGAGACCGAAGCCGGTCAGTACGCCGTCACCCGGAACGCTTCTGGAGGCTCCGCCCACAGAGGCACCCGGCTGGGCACTCATACAACTGTCAATTTCAGTGAAGCTGTCCGGATCGAGCAGGAGGTCGATACGCTCCTTTGCGGTCAGACGGCCGCTTTCGTGCTGGCGGGCGATACGCTTCTCGCCGCCGCCCATAGCGTGCTGGGCACGTGTTTCAAGTAATTTATCGATTTGATCTTTCCACATAACAAAGCCTTTCTGTCATAAGGATTTTACAATTATGTTACAAAAGTTAAAAAACCGTATGTACTATATCAGCTTCGTACCCAAACTTCAATATAATAATTGACAAATGCGAGTTAATCAACATTCTAACCGAAAGTGACGAAAAAATAAAGATGTTAATTTTATTTCACATAGATATTAAATTTGTGTTTTAGATATTGGAGAGCACTTTTTGTTTCAGAAATGATTGAAAATGAAAGTGGAGATTGATTAAATAACATGGACGATAATTCTCGGCGGTGAAATGAATTGCTCAACACCAAAGGCAATAAATGTGATAGGATACAACGGGTAGTCGGACCAAAACGACAGTGGTCGCAGCAGGGTTTGACTGATTTGGAATGGACGAAACGCCACAGAGCAGCAGTCCATGGAGTGAAAACAGGCGCAGCAAAACAGTTGGAGGTAGAAGGTGCAGTTTTCGTATGTAACGATTGGAATACTGGCTCATGTGGATGCGGGCAAGACCACGCTGGCAGAGAGTCTTCTATATAAAACGGGACAGATCCGAAAGGCGGGCCGGGTGGATCACGGGGATGCCTTCCTGGATACTCAGGCCATGGAAAAGGAGCGGGGAATCACCATCTTCTCCAAGCAGGCCGTAACCGCTTTGCCGGATGGGAAACAGGTGATCTTAATGGACACCCCGGGGCATACGGACTTTTCTTCGGAGATGGAGCGCACGCTGCAGATGCTGGACTATGCGATCCTGGTGATCAGCGGCTCGGACGGTGTCCAGGGCCATGTGCTGACCCTCTGGAAGCTGCTGGAGCGGTATCACATCCCCACCTTCCTCTTTGTCAACAAGATGGATCAGCCCGGAAACGATGCGAAGGTGCTGCTGGAGCAGCTTAAGGACCGCCTGTCGGATTCGATCCTTCGGCTGGAGGATTCGGAGGCGTGTCAGGAGGAGCTGGCCATGTGCAGCGAGGAGCTGATGAGCCGGTATCTGGAGGGAGAGACCATCGGCCGGGAAGAGATCGTGCAGCTGATTCGGTCCCGTCAGATCTTTCCGTGCTTCTTTGGTTCAGCCCTGAAAATGGAAGGAATCGAGGAGCTGATCGAGGGACTTTCCCAGCTGACGGAGTATGCGGTAGGCACCGGGGAGCTGGGAGCCAGGATCTTCAAGATCTCCCGGGAAGGGGGCAAGCGCCTGACCTGGCTTCGGGTCACCGGCGGCACGCTGAAGGCCAAGATGGAGATCGGCGGCGAAAAGGCGGATGAGGTGCGCCTGTATTCGGGTGCTTCCTGGAAGGTACTGCCGGAGGCGCCGGCGGGCATGGTCTGCGCGGTGGCCGGTCCCCAGGAGACCCGGGCCGGGATGAGCATCGGCGCAGACGAGGGCATGATCCAAACATCCCTGGAGCCGGTGCTGACCTTCCACCTGCGGCTGAGTGAGGGCGTGGATGTGCATCAGGCCTATCTGAAGCTGCGGCAGCTGGAGGAAGAGGATCCCCAGCTGCACATGGTCTGGGATGCGGACCGCAACCAGATCCGGGTGCAGCTGATGGGCGAAGTGCAGAAGGAGATCTTCTGCCGGATGGCGAAGGAACGCTTTGATCTGGACATTGAACTGGATGACGGACAGATAGTATATAAGGAAACGATTGCCGAGCCCGTGGAGGGCGTGGGGCATTTTGAGCCCCTGCGGCATTACGCGGAGTGTCATCTGCTGCTGGAGCCCGGCGAGCGGGGCAGCGGTCTGACCTACAAGAGTGCGGTGGGAACGGACCGCCTGGATCTGAACTGGCAGCGGCTAATCATCGGAAGCCTGATGGAATGTCCCCAGCCGGGTGTGCTGACCGGGGCTGCATTGACGGACGTGTCCATCACCGTGGTGGACGGACGGGCGCATTTAAAACATACCATGGGCGGAGATTTCCGGGAGGCCGCCTGCCGGGCGGTGCGCCATGGACTGATGAAAACGAAAAGCGTGCTGCTGGAGCCGGTCTATCGGTTCCGGATGGAGGTGCCCACGGAGAACCTGGGCCGGGCCATGAACGATATCCGCTCCATGCGCGGCGAGCATGATGATCCGGTGATGGAGGGGAATACCGTTGTCCTGACCGGAACGGTGCCGGTGGCGGAGAGCCGGTCCTATGCGACCCAGGTCAGCCGCTATACCCATGGCTTCGGACACTGGATCTGCACCCCGGACGGGTATGCACCCTGTCCGGAGGAGCTGGCCGCCCAGGTGGTGGCGGAGTGCGGATATGACCCGGATACGGATCGGGAGCACCCCAGCGGCTCGGTATTCTGCTCCCACGGAGCCGGGGTATTCATTCCCTGGAACGAGGTGGAGGAGCATATGCATCTGCCGCTGATGAGCGACCGGCAGGAGAAGGCCAGGCAGCAGGACGCCGGAGCAGTCCGGCAGAAGGTGCCCACCTCCTGGGATAACGGGGCAGCGGATGCGGAGCTGATGGAGATCTTCTACCGCACCTACGGCAGTCCCGATGCGGACCGGTCGACGGTGGGCTGGAAAAAGACCCGCAGCTTCGGTACCGGAGCCGGCAGCCCGGGGCGGTCCTCCCACGGCGTGAAAAAGGAAGAGGTCCTGCTGGTGGACGGATACAATATCCTGTTTGCCTGGGATGAGCTGAAGGATCTGGCAGAGACGAATCTGGACAGCGCCCGGTGGAAGCTGGCGGACATTCTGGCCAATTACAGGGGCTACCGCAAGATGACACTGATCCTGGTATTCGATGCCTACAAGGTCAGCGGCGGTCTGGGCAGCAGCCAGATGTACCAGGGGATCCACATCGTTTATACGAAGGAAGCCGAGACGGCGGACGCCTACATCGAAGCCTGTGCCCATCGCATGGCCCGGGAATTTGATGTCAGCGTGGCCACCTCGGATTCGGCGGAGCAGGTGATCATCTGGGGAGCCGGTGCCCGGAGGCTGTCGGCCAAAGATCTGAAGGAAGAGATCGCCCACGCCTGCCGGGAGATGCAGGACCGGTATCTGCAGGAGCATCCGGTGGGAAAACGGTGCCTGTTTGATGATCTGGACCGGGATCTGCAGGTCCTGCTGGAGCAGGTGCGGCTCGGCCGGGAGGAGCTGTAAAGCAGGCTCCATGTGTGGAAAGCGCGCCCGGTATGAGGCGGAAGGCTTCTGCAAAAACGCAGATACCGGGCGGGTTCGTGGAACAGGAAATGGTTTATTCAGGAAGTGATTTAGTTAAAGAAGGAAGCCTGAGTAGTATAAGGAGAAACAGGAATGGGACGAATCAGTGACGAATTAAAATCGGGCCAGTACAGCCGGATCTATCTGGTTTACGGTGAGGAAGCCTACCTGAAGCGGTATTATAAAAATCGTCTGGTAAAGGCCCTGTCGGACGGACCGGACAGTATTAACTTCAACTACTATCAGGGAGAAGATATCAATGTGACGGCGGTGATTGATCAGGCCGAGACCATGCCCTTTTTCGCGGATCATCGTCTGATCCTGGTGGAGGACTCCAAATGGTTTAAAAAGGCCGGTGACGATGCAGCCAGACTGGCGGAGTATCTGCCGCGGATGCCCCAGGAGACCATTCTGGTCTTTGTGGAAAATGAAGTGGATGTCCGTACAAAGCTGTTCAAGACCGTGAAGGAACTGGGCTGTGCGGAAGAGCAGAAGCGCCAGACGGAATCGAGTCTGAAGAACTGGGTGCTGGGCCGCATCAAGCGGGAGCAGGTCAGTATCCAGCGGTCGGCCATGGACCTGTTCATCCGCCGCACCGGTGACGATATGAACACCATCGAGAAGGAACTGGAAAAGCTGATCTGTTATGCGGGGCCGGGAGGCTCCATCATGCTGGAAGATGTGGAAGCGCTGACGACGGCAAAAAGTGAGGATCGGATCTTCGAGCTGGTGGATGCGGCGGCCCTTGGCAAGCGGGAGAGGGCACTGAAGCTCTACTGGGATATGCTGGCGCTGCGTGAATCACCCCTTCGGCTGCTGGCACTGCTGGCCCGGCAGTTTGAGCGCATTGCTCAGGTCAAGGAGCTCCGGGATCAGGGCATGGATCAGGGAACCATCGTATCCAAGACCGGGATCCGGGATTTCATCGTCCGGGGCTGTCTGGCCCAGGCGGCCTGCTTTAAGACCGGACAGGTGGAGATGATCCTGCGTCTGTGTATAGAAACGGAGGAGGACATCAAGCAGGGGCGGATCACGGACCGGACCGGCGTGGAGATCCTGCTGCAGCAGATCATGGGATTGAGTGACCAGAACCGCAGGTAAAATGATTGAAATATGGGTTGACAGGAGGGGGCATTTGCCCTATTATAGATGCGTGTGTCTGGAACGTATCTTTTTCCGGTCGCGGTGAGCTCTACACCCTCATGCTTTCAGAGCATCAACGAACACCCCGACTCCGGCACACGAACTGTGAAAAACAGGTGAAAGCATAAGAATTCTCTTACGATGGGAGGTGTACGAATTGGCAAACATCAAATCTGCTAAGAAAAGAGTTGAAATTGCAAAGGTCAGAAATGAGCGCAATAAGGCGATCAAGTCTGCTGTTAAGACTGCAATTAAGAAAGTCGAGGCTGCTGTAGCTGCAAACGACAAGGAGGCTGCTTCCGCAGCTCTGGTTGAGGCTACTTCCAAGATCAGCAAGGCTGCTACCAAGGGCGTTTATCACAAGAACAACGCTGCCAGAAAGGTAGCTCGTCTGGCAAAGGCTGTCAGCACCATGGCCTAATTCGACGATAATAGAATAGATTATTCATTAATCGAATTGTTACCCTGTCGGTACCGTCATTCCGGCAGGGTTTTCTGATTCATATGGATCAGAAGGGCTTTTTCTCTGCTTCAGAGAAGCGGACTGACTTGGGTTGATGTTTTGAAACAGTGTGCAGCAGTCGAAGAGAACCTGAAGCAACATTTGCGGTTCAAGTTCTTCGGGGGCGAAATTGAATCATGGGTGCCCCTTGAGAAAAAGGCCGGCATGTCGTATATTAAAGGATACATGTTTGTAGATTAGGGGCAGAACACCCCGGGATATAGTGAACTGACAGGAGGAATGACATTGGCAGGAACAGAGCAGAGCAGAATTCGAAATTTCTGTATTATTGCCCATATCGATCACGGTAAATCGACGCTGGCGGACCGTATTATTGAGAAGACCGGTCTTTTGACACAGCGCGAGATGCAGGAGCAGGTCCTGGACAATATGGACCTGGAGCGTGAGAGAGGTATTACGATCAAGGCCCAGTCCGTTCGCTGTGTCTATCAGGCCAAGGACGGGGAGGAGTACATCTTCAACCTGATCGATACACCGGGCCATGTTGACTTTAACTATGAGGTCAGCCGTGCGCTGGCAGCCTGTGACGGAGCGATTCTGGTGGTGGATGCAGCCCAGGGTATCGAGGCACAGACGCTGGGTAACGTGTATCTGGCGCTGGATGCGGACCTGGAGGTTATTCCGGTGATCAATAAGATCGACCTGCCCAGTGCAGACCCGGAGCGCGTCATCAATGAGATCGAGGACGTAATCGGTCTGGAAGCACAGGATGCACCCCAGATCTCTGCCAAAACGGGCCTGAATGTGGAGGACGTGCTGGAGGCGATCGTGGAAAAGCTGCCGGCACCGAAGGGCGCTGCCGATGCTCCGCTGGAGGCACTGATCTTTGACTCCAAGTATGACCAGTACAAGGGCGTGATCGTATTCATGCGTCTGGTGAACGGCACGATCCGCCGGGGCAGCCGCATTAAGATGATGGCGACCGGCGCTGAGGCGGACGTTGTCGAGGTTGGCTATTTCGGACCGGGACAGTTTATCCCCTGTGAGGAGCTGTCGGCCGGACAGGTAGGCTACTTTACCGCCAGCATGAAGAACACCGCGGATACCCGGGTGGGTGATACCGTAACCGAGGCGGAGCGTCCCTGTAAAAAGGCACTGCCGGGCTACAAAAAGGTCAACCCCATGGTCTACTGTGGTCTGTATCCGGCGGATTCGGCCAAATATCAGGACCTGCGCGATGCACTGGAAAAGCTCCAGCTGAACGATGCATCCCTGCAGTTTGAGCCGGAGACTTCCATTGCGCTGGGCTTTGGCTTCCGCTGCGGCTTCCTTGGTCTGCTGCATCTGGAGATCATCCAGGAGCGTCTGGAGCGAGAGTATAACCTGGACCTGGTCACCACGGCACCGGGCGTTGTGTATCACATCCATAAGACCAATGGCGAGATGATCGCCCTGACCAATCCCTCCAACATGCCGGATCCGTCGGAGATCGAGTACATGGAGGAGCCCTTCGTTAATGCGGAGATCATGGTAACCACCGAGTTCATCGGTGCAATTATGGAGCTGTGTCAGGAGAGACGAGGCACCTATGTCAGCATCGAGTACATGGAGGAGACCCGTGCCCTGCTGAAGTATGAACTGCCGCTCAATGAGATCATCTACGACTTCTTCGATGCGTTGAAGTCCAGATCCAGAGGCTACGCTTCCTTCGACTACGAGATGAAGGGCTACGTTCGCTCGGAGCTGGTGAAGCTGGATATTCTGGTCAACCGTGAGGAAGTGGATGCCCTGTCCTTCATCGTGTTTGCCGGCACAGCCTACGAGAGAGGCCGCCGCATGTGCGAACGACTGAAGGAGGAGATCCCGCGCCAGCTTTTCGATATTCCGATCCAGGCAGCGGTGGGCGGCAAGGTCATTGCCCGTGAAACCGTTAAGGCGGTCCGCAAAGACGTGCTGGCCAAGTGTTACGGCGGTGATATCAGCCGTAAGAAAAAACTTCTGGAGAAGCAGAAGGAAGGTAAGAAAAAGATGCGTCAGGTGGGCAGCGTAGAGGTGCCGCAGAAGGCGTTCCTCAATGTTCTGAAGCTGGATGAGAATTAACACACTGTGAGAAAGAGACATAGCCTTTGCTATGTCTCTTTCATATGTAACGGAGAGATCTATGCCTACAAAAGAACTGGGGATTTACATTCATATCCCTTTTTGTGTGCGCAAGTGCGCCTACTGTGATTTCCTGTCCTTTCCCTGTACAGAAACAGTCCGGGAGCAATATGTATGTCAGCTGCTTCGGGAGATCCGGGCCTTTGATCCGGTCGGATACCAGGGAGTCAGTATTTTCTTTGGCGGCGGGACGCCGTCCATCCTGGAGGCGGATCAGATCGGCCGGATTCTGGCGGCGGTTCGGGAGTGTTTTGAACTGGCAGAGGATGTGGAGATCACCATCGAGTGCAATCCGGGAACTCTGACGAAGGGAAAGCTGGAAGCCTATCGCTCCTTTGGAATCAATCGTCTGAGTCTGGGACTGCAGTCGGCGGAGGATGCGGATCTTCGGTGCCTGGGCCGAATTCACAGCTACCGGCAGTTTGAAGAAAATTACCATGCGGCCAGGGAAGCGGGCTTTACGAATATCAACGTGGACCTGATGTCGGCCATTCCGGGGCAGACTCCGGAAAGCTGGGAGACCGGCCTGAAAAAGGTGCTGGCTTTAAAGCCGGAGCATATTTCAGCCTACAGCCTGATCATAGAAGAGGGGACACCCTTTTATGAAAAATATGAGGCGGACCATGAGGCCAGGCAGCGGGGCGAGACGCCGCAGTTTCTGCCTTCGGAGGAGGATGAGCGGACCATGTATCATACCACGCTGCGACTTCTGAAAGAGGCGGGGCTGGAGCGGTATGAGATCTCCAACTACGCCTGGCCCGGATTTGAGAGCCGGCACAACAGCGGGTACTGGATCCGACGGGATTACGTCGGCTTCGGGCTGGGAGCTTCCTCCTTGCTGGGAAATTGCCGGATGAAGAATACGGAGGAGCTGGAGGAGTATCTGGAATTGCCGTTTGCTGAAAACCAACCGGGAATCGAGCGCACGCTCCTCACCCGCAGCGAATGCATGGAGGAGACCATGTTCCTTGGACTGCGGCTTTGCCGGGGCGTGGATCCGAAACGTTTTGAGGATGCGTTTGGTGAAACGCTGATGGATGTGTACGGTCCGGTGGTGGAAAAGCTGCTGAAAGAGGAATTGCTCTGGTGGACAGAGGAAGGCACGCTGGCGCTGACCGAGCGGGGCATGGATCTGGCCAACTATGTGATGGCGCAGTTTCTTCTTGAGTAAAGCTTCCGTGTGATCATAAAGCGGTTATCCTGGCGGGAAAGTTTAAAACAGCATGCAAATACATGATAGGCTGGCTTTGAATTTGAGTATTTAGTACGGCTGAGATTCCGGAAGGAAGAAGTACGGACAGGAGTTTGATTTGAAAACACGACAAAATAAAGATATCAAAAATATGACGACGGGCAGCCCGGCCCGCCTGCTGCTTTTGTTTGCCCTGCCGCTGATGGCGGGCAATGTGTTCCAGCAGCTGTATACGGTAACGGACACGGCTATTGTAGGCCGCGCCCTGGGTGTGGAGGCTCTGGCAGCCCTTGGCACCGTGGAATGGTTCAGCTGGATGTCCCTCGGCCTGGTGCAGGGAATCACCCAGGGCTTTGCCATTCTCTTGGCCCAGCGATTTGGCGCGGAGGATCATCCGGGACTGCGCCGGGCGCTGGGAAATGCCTGCGTGCTGTCGGTGCTGTGTGCACTGATCATGACGACACTGATGGAAGCCCTGGTGGGCCCCATGTTTGTGCTGATGCGCACCCCGGCGGAGGTCATACCCACCGCTGCTTTGTACCTGCGCATCATCTTTGCCGGCATCCCCATCGTGATGCTCTACAACATGGCTTCCTCGGTGCTGCGTGCGCTGGGAGATGGCCGTTCGCCGCTGATGGCCATGGTCATCGCCTCGGTGATCAACATCGGGCTGGATCTGCTGTTTGTCCTTAAGTTTGGCTGGGGCGTGGCGGGAGCTGCGGTGGCCACGTTGCTGGCTCAGCTCTTTGCCTCGGGCTTCTGTCTGCTGAAGGTTCGAAAGATCAGGATCCTGGCCATGACGCGGGAGGATTTTGCCAACCAGGGAACACTTCGGACCCATCTGATCTCGCTGGCGATTCCCATGGCTTTTCAGAACATGATCATCGCCGTGGGCGGCATGATTGTGCAGACCGTGGTGAACCATTACGGCGTCGCCTTTATCGCCGGGTACACCGCCACCAATCGGCTTTACGGCATTCTGGAGGTGGCCGCCATTTCCTACGGTTTTGCCATGACCACCTACGCGGGACAGAACCTGGGAGCCGGGCAGCGGCGGCGGATCTCCGATGGTCTGCGGGCCGGTCTGGTGATCGGCGTGGCCACCTCGATCCTTATTGCTCTGATGATGTTCACACTGGGCAAGCCTATTTTAGGCTGCTTTATCGATACCAGCGGTGCCCAGGGACAGGAGGCCATGCGGATCGCCTTTGACTATCTGCGGATCATGAGTCTGTTCCTGCCGGTGCTGTATGTGCTGCATGTGGTGCGGAGCACGATCCAGGGACTGGGCAACACGGTGATCCCCATGGTCTCCGGCATAGCTGAGTTTGTCATGCGCATGCTGTCGGCCTTTTTCCTGCCGCTGCTGCTGGGCGAATCCGGCATCCTGTTTGCCGAGATCATTGCCTGGGCCGGAGCGGATGTGATTCTGATTCCGGGATATATGCGAACCATAAATCGTGTAAAAAGAAATGCGTGATTTTTAGAAAGCTCCTGAGAAAATCGGGAGCTTTTTGCGTTATAATTGACGAAGATTTATTGTCAAAAGTCGCGCCTCACTTCATGTTTGTTTGAACGTGGAGGCGTGACATCCTCTGAAATGAGCAGAAAGCGGGAAAGGACAGAAACCAATGAAATTGATGCATATATCAGATCTGCACATCGGAAAGCGTCTGATGGACGTGTCCCTTCTGGAGGATCAGAAGTACATTCTGGAGCAGATCCTTGACATCATGGACCGGGAGCAGCCGGATGCGCTGCTGATCGCGGGGGATGTTTACGACACGGCTCGCCCATCCATTGAGGCGGTGGAGCTCATGGACTTTTTCCTGACGCAGCTGGCGCGGCGGGAAAAGCCGGTGTTTATCATCAGCGGCAACCACGACAGTGCGGAGCGGCTGACCTATGCTCGAAGCTTCCTGGCTCAGAGCCGGATCTATATCTCGCCGGTGTATAACGGACACATCGAACCGATCCGGCTGGCGGATGAATGGGGCGTGGTCTGTTTCTGGCTGATGCCCTATGTGAACCCGGATCACGCAGCGGCCTATTTCCCGGATCAGCGGATCCGGAATGCGGACGAGGCGGCCAGGGCTGTGCTTAGCGAGATGCAGCCGGACCGCAGTCTGCGCAATGTGATCCTGTCCCACCAGTTCATTGTGGGCGGCACCACCAGTGATTCGGAGCGAAAGAGCGTCGGCACCCTGGAAGACGTGAGCGCGCAGTACTATGAGGCCTTCGACTATGTGGCGCTGGGACACCTGCATCGCCCCCAGAATGTGGGGCGTTCCGACGGCACCATGCGCTATTGCGGAACGCCGCTGAAATACTCCCGGTCGGAGTGCAGCAATGAAAAAACCGTAACGATGGTGGAGATGGACGCCAAAGGCGAGATGACCGTTTCCCAGTGTCCCCTGCACCCCCTGCGGGAGCTGCGGCTGGTGCGGGGCGGCTTTGATGCGCTGATGCAGGAAGGTCCTGAGGCCGGAGCAGAGCAGGATTTTTATTTTGTGGATCTCACCGACGAGGAGGATATCCCCAATGCGGCGGCCCGGCTGCGGGAGCGTTTTCCCAACATGCTGGCCATGCGCTATGACAACAAGCGGACCCGGAGCTTCCAGATGGTGGACGCGCCGGAGGAGCTGGAGGAAAAGTCGCCCATGCAGCTGATGGAAGAGCTGTTTGTGCTGATCCATAAGGAAGAGATGAGCGCCGAGGCGCGGCAGTTTGTAACGGAGACCATGAAGAAAGTGGAGGGCTTTAAGGAATGAAACCATTGAATCTGACCATCAGTGCCTTTGGCCCTTATGCCGGACTGACCAGTCTGGATATGACGAAACTGGGAGATACAGGACTGTATGCCATCACTGGCGAGACCGGTGCGGGTAAGACGACGATCTTTGATGCCATCATGTATGCCCTCTACGACACCGGCAGCGGCGAGGACCGGGAAGCCAGAAACCTGCGCTCGGTCTATGCGGAGCCCACCACCGAGACCTTTGTGGAGATGAGCTTTGTAAGTGCCGGACGGGAATACTTTATCCGCCGCAGTCCGGCCCAGCGCCTGCGCGGAAATAAAACGGATACGCCGGCAAAGGTGGCTTTGCGGCTGCCGGATGGGAAGACCGTTACGAAGGCGGCGGAGGTGGCCCGGCTGATCCGGGATGACATCATCGGTGTGGAGGCGGCTCAGTTTTCCCAGATCGTCATGATCGCCCAGGGTGAATTCCGCAAGCTGGTGCGGGCCAGATCCAAGGAGCGGACCGAGATCCTGCGCCGGATCTTCAAGACCGGCGATTACGATACGCTGGCAGCCATGCTGTCCAGGCTGGCCCGGGAAAAATACGGTGAATACAACGACACCCGCAAGGCGATTCTGGAGACACTGCGGGTCGTAAAGGCGGAGCCGGGCTCGATGCAGGAGGAAGAGCTGGCAGCATTCTGTACGGCTAAGGCGGAGAGTCTGTGCATCGAGGATGCGCTGAAGCTGGTGCGGGAGATTGCGCAGCGGGACGAAGAGCTGCATCAGCAGGCGGCTTTGGAACGCCGGCAGGCAGAGAAAGAAAGAGATGCGGCCAGACGGGAATTCGACGCGGCGGATGAGATCCGGAAAAAACGGGAGCTTTTGACAAGCTGTCAGAAGCAGGAGCAGCAGCTTCGACAGCAGGAGGAGATACAGCAGACCCGGCTGCAGGAGCTGGAGGGCCAGCGGGCGCAGATGGAAACGCTGAGTAAAGAAACCGCTGTTCTGGGAGAGCAGCTGCGTGAATATCCCCGGCTGCAGCAGCTGGGGCGCGAACAGGCCCAGGCTGACCGGGCAGCCCGGGAGGCACTCAAAAAGGAAGAGGCGGCGGCTGCCAGGCTGCTTCAGATGGAGGAAGAAAAGAAACGGCTCCAGGAGGAAGAGCAGGCCAGAAAAGATTATGCAGATCGAAAGACTCGGGCGGAGATCGCTTTAAAGGAGCTGGAGATCGAATGGAAAAAGCTGCAGGAACTGGAACAGCGAACGCAGCAGTGGAAGCAGGCCAAGGCAGCCTATGATGAAGTACTGCAGCGCTACCAGACCAGCCAGCAGCGGGCCGGGGAGCTCCGCATGGAGGCGGTGAAGCTGCGTGGTCTTTATAACGACAACATCGCCGGTATTCTGGCGGCGGAGCTGACGGAGGGTCAGCCCTGTCCGGTCTGCGGCAGTGTGCATCATCCAAAACGGGCAGAGCTGACCCGGGATATTGACCGGCGGGTGGTGGAAGCCGCCGATCAGGAGGCGGTCAAAGCCGAGCAGGAGGCATCGGCAGCTGCATCGAACTGCCAGGGAGCCAAAGTGCGCCTGGAGGGGCTTCGGGAGCAGGTGCTGGAGGCGGCGGAAGGGCTGATGCCGCCGAACTGGTCGATCGCGAAGCTGAATGAACGCAGAACCCGGCATCAGCAGGAGGAAAGCCGGCAGAGCCGCCTTTTGCAGGAAGCCCGGGCCGATGAACGGAGAGTGGAACAGATCCGGCAGCGGCTGCTGGCACTGGAGGAAGAAAAGGAACAGGGCAGCCGCATCCGGGAGCAGAGCAGCCGCATTCGGGCGGAGCAGCTGCAGCTTGCCCATCAACTGGAAAAGCAGCTCCGGGAACTGACACAGAAGCTTCGCTATCCAACAGAGGAAGAGGCACGGTCCTGCATTGCCGGTCATGAAAACCGGATCAAAGGCTGGAATAAGACGGTGACGGCCGCACAGGAGCAGCTGCAGCAGATTCGGCAGAAGCTCTCGGCCCTGGCCGGACAGATTCAGACGCTGACCGAGCAGCTGGCGGATGCGCCGGTGAGTGATCTGGAACAGCTGACCAGCCGGCTGCAGGAGACCGGCCAGATCTTAAGCGGCAGGGACAAAGCGGAGAAGGAGAGCTTCAGCCGCATGCAGAGTAATCGAAGCTGCCAGGAGTCACTGGCTCAAAAGGCCGAAGCAGCTGTGCAGCTGGAGCGGGAATACCGCATGATGAGCCGGGTGGCCAACACGGCTTCGGGACAGGTGTCCGGGCAGGCGCGCATCTCTCTGGAGACCTATGCCCAGATGGCGCTGTTTGACCGGATCTTAGCCCATGCCAACCAGCGGCTGCTGCATATGTCCCGGGAACAGTACGAGCTGAAACGCCGTCCGGTGGAGGATGGCGCGACCCGGGGGCAGACGGGACTGGAGCTGGACGTGATCGACCATTACAACGGAACCGTGCGGGAGGTGTCCACCCTTTCCGGCGGTGAGGGATTCCTGGCAGCCCTTTCGCTGGCACTGGGCATGTCCGACACCATTCAGGCCAGCGCCTCCTCGGCGGTGCGGCTGGATACCATGTTTGTGGACGAGGGCTTCGGCTCCTTAAGCAGCAGCTTCCTGAACCTGGCCATGGACGAGCTGATCGATACGGCAGAAAACGGCCGGCGTCTGATCGGAATCATCTCCCATGTGGAGGAGGTAAAGGGACAGCTGACCAGACGGATCGAGGTGACCAAGCAAAGCAGCGGCGGCAGCGCGGCAGTGATCCGGGCGTGAGCAGCGCAGCAGATCAGGGCATAAGCGACTGAGCAGATCCGTAATCATACTTTTGACACTTTAATCATATACGGTAAACGGTCTCGAGAAAGGGAAAACCCGGAAGAAGTTTTGACTCTAAGAAAGAATTAACAAATGCTTTGGGTTGATGCACGCCTGGGCTGATACAATGGAGTTGACTGAAACGGTGCAGACTCCACACGAAGGACGAAGCTTAAATGCGAGGTTAAAGACAGGAGGGCGGATATGTCCAGAATGAAATATTGGCTATCGATACTGGCCGGAGCGATGCCGCTGGCAGCTTTTTCAATGACGGCAGAGGCGTCTCTGGATGAAACGGAAGATGATTACGAATACGAAGGAGATGCCTTCAGCTACTACATTAACGAGGTCTACGCGCCGGTGCTGGAAATGTATCGAGAGGCTCTGGAGGCAAACTGGAGTATTGGAACCTGCTACGAGCAGGATCTGAGCCCGCTGGTGTATTACTACAGTGAGGATGGACAGGGGCTGGAAAAGGTAGGCTTCACCTTTGAGGACCTGGACGGGGACGGACGCTATGAACTGCTGATCGGAGAAACAGCTGGCGATGACCAGGTGGTCTTCGACGCTTTCACGGCGCCGGATGGAAACGTGAAGCATCTGTTCTTCAGCGCCGAGCGCAACCGTTACTTTGTAGAGAGAACACAGGAGGAGAGCTGGAGCATTGCCCATGTTGGTTCTTCCAGCGCAGCATTGTCTGCCTGGCATTACGGCGTACTGGAAAACGGTGAGTTCAAGATCGTGGAGGCGGTGGTAGCCGACTTTATGGCCGACGAGGAGCATCCCTGGTTCCTGGCGAAGGACGAAGACTGGGATACGTCCAACGATACGCCAATCAGCGAGGAACAGGCCTGGGATATCATCGGAGCTCATGAAGAAGGGTTTGTGACACTGGAGTATATTCCGTTTTCACTTTTATAGGATGATGGATGTTCGTGAAAGCCGGCAACGAGGCGGATCGGACAGATTCCGATTTGGGAGCAGGAACCTGTTCCGGATGACTTCAGGCGTTATGTTTATGGGAAACTGAAAGACAGCCCGCGCGGCAGGAGAATCCTGCTGTGCGGGCTTTTTGTGACTTAGTGACAGAAGTTTAAGTTGTCTGACCTTGTAAAAAAGTTAAAAACTGAACCTTTATTTATATCCAGATTGCTCTATAATCCCCTTTAAGAAAGTTGCTTTGGTGCTGAAGCTTACGAATCAGAGAGACTTCTGGTTTCATTCATTTGCTTTAGAAGAACCATATACTCGAGGCATAGCACTGTAAACATATATGATGATCGAAATGAATAATATACTCGAGGCACAGCACGGTAAACCAAAACGATGATCGAAATGAAAAGATATCGTCCGAAAAGCAGCGATCTCTGAAAAAGGAGGGAAACAAAATGAGCTATGAAAATCAGACAGCAGCGGCTGTAAGCACACCGGATCAGAAAGTAAAGGCCCTGGTGGTCACGGCCTTTTTTGCAGCCATCACCTACCTGGGTATTCAGGTATTCAGAATTCCCATGCCGGCAGCAGTGGGCACCCCGTTCGTTCACTTCGGACACATTTTTGTTGTGATGGGTGTATTGCTGCAGGGCGGAAAGCGCGGCGCGGTTTCGGGAACTCTGGGACTGATCATCTTTGACCTGCTCAATGGCTTTGCGGCCGAGATCCCGCAGGTGTTTGCAGAAACCGTTGTCAAGGCGCTGATCACCGGTGCGGTATTTGCGTTGCTGATGAAGAAGAATAACGGTGACCGCAGGAAAGAGTATCCGGCAGCCATGATCAGTGCATTCGTTTATGCCGTTGTGCATGTGCTCATCGAGTTCATCGCCGGTACGATCAAAATGGTTGTGATGGGCAGCGGCGTGACCGCAGCCATGGCCGGTTCCCTGGCATCCATTCCGGCGGTGCTGATCAATGCAGGCTTTATGCTGATCGCGGTAGCAATCCTTTACCAGCCGGTCAGTGCTGTCTACAAAAAGATGATGTGATGAACCGCCCGGGGAGCGAATTGCGAAAAGACGGTGAAACAGATCAAGATACCGGCATGGGCCGGAAACAACAGGCGAGGGCGTCCCTAAGGGGGCGCCTTTTTGTGGTTGTACACCTGGTCTTGAGGATGTAAAATTATAATACGAAGTAAACAAAGGACAGGCTTTTGGTCAGACAGTGAAAGGATGACAAACGTGTTTGACGGAAAGTCTGCTCGCGAGAATTCAGCAGCAAGCCGACCTATGTCGCGCAGGAAGGAGGCCCTATGAAGTATGCTCTGAGACCGGTTCATCCGGAAGAAGCGATGGCAGCGGCCGCTATCGAAGAGATCTGTTTCCCGCCCAGTGAAGCCTGTACGCTGCCGATCATGAAAGAGCGTGTGGCCATGGCCTCGGATTCATTTCTGGTGGCGGTGGAGCAGAGCCGCGGACATATGATCGGTTTCATCAACGCACTGTGCACCAATGAGGATACCCTGCGGGATGAGCTTTTCACGGACACCAGCCTGCACGATCCGCACGGAAAAAACGTGATGATCTGCAGCGTGTCGGTGCTTCCGGAATATCGTCATCAGGGCATTGCCCGGGCTATGATGCAGGAATTCCTGGCCTGGCAGAAAAAACAGGGCAAGAAACGGGCGATCCTGACCTGCGTGCCGGAGAAGGTTTCGATGTATGCCTCCTTTGGTTTTGAGGATCGGGGTGAGTCGGAGTCCACCTGGGGCGGCGAGAGCTGGCATGAAATGTGGTGCGAGCTGTAGGACGTGCAGGATGGCTGGGGCCAAACAGGTCAGGTTCATCTCAATAGCTCTGTCCTTGACAGGCCGAACCGAATTCGAAAGCTTGGATGGAAAAACATGAAATGGGTTTCGAGAAAGGAAGCCAACCAGTTTTGACTGAGGTCAGACGAGCTGAAAATCGACTTGGAATAATATGTAAGAAGACAGGAGGTACAGGATGGCAACACCGCACAATCAGGCAAAAATGGGAGACATTGCAAAGAAGGTACTGATGCCCGGCGATCCGCTTCGCGCAAAATTCATTGCAGAAACATTTCTGGAGAATGTGAAGCTGGTGAATGAAGTGCGCGGCATGTATGCCTTCACCGGAACCTATAAGGGAGAAGAGGTGACGGTCATGGCCAGCGGCATGGGAATGCCGTCCATGGGCATCTACTCCTACGAACTGTTTTCACAGTACGGGGTCGAGCAGATCATTCGAATCGGTTCCTCCGGCTCCTACGTGACCGGGCTGAAGGTAAAGGATGTGGTGCTGGCGGAAAGCGCCTGGAGTCAGTCCAGCTATGCCCGTACCCAGAACGGATTTGAAGGAGACACGATCTATCCGGATGCGGAATTGAATCAGCGGATCCTGGAGACCGCTGAAACGATCGGCGTGAAGGTGACCCCGGTCAAGGTGCATTCTTCCGATGTATTTTATGCAGAAAGCACGGTGGATGATTACCGGGAGATCCATCGCAAGCATCAGTGTGACTGCGTTGAGATGGAGAGCTTTGCCCTGTTCCACAATGCCCGGGTGCTTGGGAAAAAGGCAGCCTGCCTGCTGACGATTTCGGATACCTTCCCTACCGGGGAGGAGGCTTCGGCGCAGGAACGGCAGACGGCCTTTACAGACATGATGAAGGTGGCACTGGAAGCAAGCATCTGAGGTGATAGGTATGGGAAAATATAAAAGAATATTTACCATCGTGATCGACTCTTTTGGTATAGGAGCCATGCCGGATGCGGCAAAGTACGATGATGAGGGCTGCGATACCTGCGGACATATCGATGAGGAGACACCGGATTTTAAGATCCCCAATCTGGCCCGGCTGGGCCTGGGACGGCTGCATCCCCTGAAGCATGTGGATTACACCGGTGAGGTGGTTGGCTATCAGGCAAGGATGCTGGAAGCCAGTGCCGGCAAGGATACCATGACCGGACACTGGGAGCTGATGGGACTGCATATCACCCAGCCCTTCCAGACCTTTACTGAGCATGGCTTCCCGCAGGAACTGCTGGATGAACTCAGCCGCCGGACCGGACGAAAGATCATCGGAAACAAATCGGCCAGCGGCACGGAGATCCTGGATGAGCTGGCGGAGCAGGAGATCGCCACGGGGGATATGATCGTGTATACCTCCGCCGACTCGGTTCTGCAGATCTGCGGCAACGAGGAGACCTTCGGTTTAGATGAACTGTATCGCTGCTGTGAGATCGCACGGGAACTGACCATGCGGGACGAATGGAAGGTGGGTCGGGTCATCGCCCGGCCCTATGTGGGAAAAAAGAAGGGTGAGTTCAAACGGACAGCCAATCGACATGATTATGCCTTAAAGCCCAACGGCAGGACCGTGCTGGATGCGCTGAAGGCAGCAGGGCTGGAGGTGATCAGCGTCGGCAAGATCCGGGATATCTTCGATGGCGAGGGTATTACGCAGAGTAATAAATCCCAGAGTAGTGTGCATGGAATGGAACAGACCATTGAGATCCAGGATCAGGACTTCACAGGGCTGTGCTTTGTCAACCTGGTGGATTTCGATGCGCTGTGGGGACACAGGAGAAACGTGCAGGGCTACGCGCAGGAGCTGGAACGGTTTGACGAAAAGCTGGGTGAGTTTCTGAAGAAAATGCGGGAGGAGGATCTGCTGATCATCACCGCAGACCATGGCAACGATCCGACCTTTAAGGGCACGGATCATACCAGGGAGATGGTGCCCATGCTGGCCTATTCACCCGGAATGCAGGGCAGCGGTCAGCTGAAGGATCGGACCTGCTTCGCAGCGGTGGGCGCCACCATCGCGGACAACTTTGGCGTGCCGATGCCGGAGGGAACCATCGGGGTGTCGTTCCTTTCAGATATCAGGTAAATATGCAAGTTTACAGGATAGAACAACACAGCAACTCTGAATGCAGATTGAAACAGAGCGTTTCAAAGTAAAAGGAAAAGAAAAGCATATAGAAAAGCCTTTCCGGCCATGTTTCGTGCCAATGTGTACACGAAAGCATATCGCCTGGAAAGGCTTTATCATTTGCAGAATCTATCTGTCCGCTGTATGGGGCGGCAGTGCGGGATATCCGCCTGCCGCTTTTTGCATGCCCC
>JAUNDD010000013.1:0-1513 GCA_030526245.1 Lachnospiraceae bacterium | reverse complement strand
TCCGCTGTATGGGGCGGCAGTGCGGGATATCCGCCTGCCGCTTTTTGCATGCCCCGCTGAATGGCATCTCTGGAGTTTTTCCAGTCTGCATCCCGGTTGCGGTAATCGAACTTGTCGCAGAACCAGTCCAGCTCCTCATAGAGGCGCTCCATGTTGGACTGCATCAGGGGCAGAAGGACATCCATAAAGGCCTTCTTGTCGGAGTCCGGCAGGGTTTCAGCGGCCTGGACCAGATCGCCGAAATGGGGTACGCAAAGGCCCTTGCTGCCGGCGAAGGTCTCCCGGAAAGCCGTATCCTTTTTAAACTGCTCGAAAAAGGTGTCCATATATCGGGCAAAGGTCTTCTGGTAGAAATTGCAGATGTAGCAGCTGTCCTCACGGGACGCGGCCCAGGAAGCCAGACCGGGCTTTGCCGAGGTATCGGGACCGGCCTTGATCTTTTTAAAACGGCTCATCAGTGAGGTGTGGGAGGGCGTGTAACCCTGGATCTGTTCCCGGAGCTCTTCATTCAGCTTCTTGAAATGGGTCTTCAGGATCAGGCCCATGCCCAGCCGGTTGCCGTAATCGTAAAGCTTCTTATAATGCATGCGGCAGAAGCCGGCGGCATCGGTCTGGGCCCGGATGTCGTCCTCCATGTAGGAGGCACCGGGGCCCAGCACAAAATCGATGGTGTGCTCCTCCAGCTTGCGTTCCAGAAAGCAGAAGGGACATTCATCATTTTCCTGGAAGGCATCGGTCAGCGGGATGGTGTGGATATGTTCTTTCATGAGAGTATCCTTTCAAATTTGAAGCAGGCAGGCGGCCGCCGGCAAATACAGTATGAATGGTAAACAGGCAACGACCGCCGTAAGATAAAGCATAAACGCTCATCGGGATAGAGGTCATCTGCGGAACTCAGTTATGAGAAGATGCTTTCATCTCATATTCGGCCAGCTGCAGCAGGGCATAGTTGTGAATGTCCCGATAGGTGGCCTGAGAATAATGGATGCCGTCGGGGCTGACGAAGCCGTATTCGAGCATCTGACGGTAGGTGTCGATGTAGCGGTCCGCAAACACATCCTGCATGACCTCATTGAACTGGATCACGTCGCTGTTGGGTACGTTGACCGAGTCCTCGGTGACCGGGTTGACGGACATGATGTAAAAATGCGTATCCGGCTGGGCGGCGATCAGATCCTGGTAGACCGCAATATAATTGGAAATGTTTTCGCAGTCATTGACGCCCAGGTTAAAGATGACCGGCACGCCGGGGTTATCCGAGATCGCATCCTCCATACGGTCCAGACCGGTTTCGATGAACCAGTCGTAGCCTTCGCCGCTTTCACCGATATAGATGCATTCGTCTCCATAATCATCGATGGCATGCCACAGCCCTACTGTGCGGGAATCACCCACAAAGATGGCCCGGCGGGACAGATCGGTGACTCGGGTGTGGCGCATGGCGCCTTCGCTTTCGGGCTCTTCGAAAATGAGAGCACCTTCGGTGGCCTGCTCGGTGGCCGCTTCCGGGCTG
>JAUNDD010000012.1 GCA_030526245.1 Lachnospiraceae bacterium | reverse complement strand
GTCACGAGGGATCCTCCCGCAAGCGGGTCCCTCCTCATGACGCGTCGGAAAAATCGATTACGAATGTGAACTTCGTTCACATCGATTTTTCCTCACTCCAGTCCTTCAGTTTCGTTAACGCCCAGCAGGATGTTCATGCACTGGATGGCGGCGCCGCTGGCACCCTTGCCCAGGTTGTTGAACAGGCTGATCAGCATCATCTGCTGACCGTCCGGGCTGGCGGTAACGAAGATCTCCATGTGATCGGTGCTGCCGCAGGTGTTGGAAGCGATGGTGCCGTCGGCGGGTACTTCATTCAGGTCATGGACCCGGATGAGTGCCTGGCCGGCGTAGTAGTCCTTCAGGAAGCTGTGGATCTGCTCCGGAGTGGAGGAGATGCCGTCCATGTGAAGGGGAATCATCGTTTCCATGCCGCTGTAGTAGTCTGCCACGATGGGGCAGAAGACCGGCGGCTTTGTCAGACCGCAGACAGCCTGCATTTCCGGCAGGTGCTTGTGGTGCAGGGAGAGGGCATAGGGGCGGGGGCTGTCGTAGCCATCCGGACGTCCCTCCTCTTCATACTGGCCGATCATCTTTTTGCCGCCGCCGGAGTAACCGGTGAGGCTGTGGCAGGTAAAGGGATAGTCAGCCGGGATCAGCCCGCCCTGTACCAGGGGGGCAGCCAGGGCGATGAAGCCGCTGGCGTGACAGCCGGGAACCGCTACGCGGCAGGCGTTTTTGATCTTGTCGCGCTGCCCCTTCAGCTCCGGAAAACCGTAGGTCCAGGCCGGATTGGTGCGGTGAGCCGTGGAGGTATCCAGCAGCTTTACGTCCTCATGGACGAGAGGAACCACCTCGCGGGCGGCGTCATCCGGCAGACAAAGGAAAGCCAGATCGGCGCTGTTGATAACATCGGCGCGCTTCTGCACGTCCTTGCGGTCTTCTTCGGCGATGGACAGAAGCTCGATATCGCTTCGCTGTGCCAGTCGCTCGGCAATGCGAAGACCGGTGGTGCCGGCGCTGCCGTCGATAAATACTCGGAATTTCTTACTCATAACTCAATATCTCCTGTCATACCGGAACTTAGCCGCGCAGGGCTGCGATCTTTTCGGTGGCCAGTTCGATCTGCTTTTCCACATTGGAAGCGGTGGGGCCGCCCCAGGTCTTGCGTCCTTCGCAGCAGACCGTCAGATCGATGGCAGTAAAGATGTCCTCGTCGAACAGCTCGCTGTGGGCACGGTATTCTTCCAGGGAAAGGTCCTCCAGGACGCGATCCTGCGCGATGCATTCGGCCACCAGGCTGCCGGTGAGCTTGTAGGCATCACGGAAGGGCATACCCTTTTTGGTCAGATAGTCAGCGCAGTCGGTGGCGTTGATAAAGCCTTTGGCGGCAGCCATGCGCATATTCTCCGGAAGAGATTTCATGGTATCCACCATGGGAGCCAGGGTGGTCAGGCCCAGATGCAGGGTGTCGATGGCATCCCACATGGCCTCCTTGTCTTCCTGCATATCCTTGTCGTAGGCAAGAGAGATGCCCTTCATCATGGTGAGCAGGGTCATCAGATCGCCGTAGACACGACCGGTCTTGCCGCGTACCAGCTCGGCAACGTCCGGATTCTTCTTCTGCGGCATGATACTGCTGCCGGTGGTGAAGGCGTCGTCCAGCTCAATGAATTTGAATTCCCAGCTGCACCAGAAGATGACCTCCTCGCACAGACGGGACAAGTGCATCTGGCAGATGGCGAATACGCTGGCCAGCTCGATACAGAAGTCACGGTCGGAAACGCCGTCGATGCTGTTCGGGCAGGGACCGGCAAAGCCAAGCTCTGCGGCGGTGAAATCACGATCCAGCGGATAGGTGGTGCCGGCCAGAGCGCCGCTTCCCAGCGGGCAGTCCTGCATCATACGTTCAACGGCATCATTTAAGCGGTCGCAGTCGCGCAGCAGCATCCAGACGTAGGTCATCAGCTGATGGCCGAAGGTGACCGGCTGTGCCCGCTGCAGATGGGTGTAGCCCGGCATAACGGAATGGATGTTTTTCGCAGCCTGTCTGGACAGAGCCTCGGCCAGTGCCAGAATATCTTCCTTAATTACCTGGCATTCATCCTTTAAGGTCAGACGGATATCCAGTGCCACCTGATCGTTGCGGCTGCGGCCGGTATGAAGACGCTTGCCGGCATCACCGATGCGGGCGGTCAGGGTCTGTTCGATAAAGGTATGAACATCTTCCGCATTAGGATCGATCTCCAGACGTCCCTCGGTAAGGTCTGCACGGATCTGCTTCAGACCCTCGGCGATGGCCTCGGCATCTTCCTTGGAGATGATGCCCTGACGGCCAAGCATTGCGCTGTGAGCCAGTGAGCCGCGGATGTCCTGCATGATCATACGCTGGTCAAACCGGATACTGGAATTGAAGTCATTTACTCGCGGGTCAACGGCTTTGGAAAAGCGACCCTGCCATAATTGTGCCATAGGATACTCCTTAGTGTTATATGAACTGGTTTAATAGATGAAGATATGGTACTGAGCTGAACCGCCAGGCGCGCTTTGCTCTGAAATATGGAAAAGTCACGTTCCGAAGGGAACGTGACTGATACAGTTCGGGAAGTTCATTGAGTGAACTGAAGCGCGTGACTGCATGCACCCTGCTCCGCAGAGCAGGTATGCAAAGACGGCAAAGTCCGCCTGAATTTTTAGTTGATAGCCGGCCAGTTCTTGGACAGCTTAGCGCGTTCCTTGATGGACAGACCGAACAGGTTGATGAAGCCTGCGGAGTCAGCCTGGTTGTAATCCTCGTCCTCACCGAAGGAAGCAGTCTGCTCGTCGTAGAGGGAGTACGGAGAAGTAACGCCGGCGTTGATCATGTTGCCCTTGTAGAGCTTTAAGGTTACATCACCGGTAACGGTCTCTTCCAGCTTGTCAGCGAAGGCATCCAGAGCCTCACGCAGCGGAGTGAACCACTGACCGTTGTAAACGATGTCTGCATACTTGGCAGCCAGCTGTGCCTTGAAGTGTGCGCTTTCCTTGTCCAGAGTGATGGTCTCCAGAACGTTGATAGCCTTGTACAGGATCGCTCCGCCCGGTGTCTCGTATACGCCGCGGCTCTTCATGCCAACCAGACGGTTTTCTACGATGTCCAGCAGACCGATGCCGTTTGCGCCGCCCAGCTCATTGAGCTTTTCAACCAGCTCAACAGCACCCAGCTCAACGCCGTCAACAGCGGTGGGGATACCCTTTTCAAAATGGATGGTAACAGTGGTCGGAGTATCCGGAGCCTGTTCCGGGCTTACACCCAGCTCCAGGAAGCCTTCCTTATTGTACTGCGGCTCGTTAGCCGGATCTTCCAGATCCAGACCTTCATGAGACAGATGCCACAGGTTCTTATCCTTGGAGTAGTTGGTCTCGCGGTTGATCTTCAGCGGGATCTCATGGGCGATGGCGTAGTCGATCTCCTCGTCACGGCTCTTGATGTCCCATTCACGCCACGGAGCGATGATCGCCATATCCGGGCAGAATGCCTTCAGAGTCAGCTCGAAACGAACCTGGTCGTTACCCTTACCGGTGCAGCCGTGGCAGATCGCATCGGCACCTTCCTGGATCGCGATGTCAGCCAGAGCCTTTGCGATGCAGGGACGAGCGAAGCTGGTTCCCAGCAGGTAATCCTCGTATTTTGCACCGAACTTCAGGGTCGGGAAAATGTAGTTTTCTACGAAGTCTTTTTTCAGATCCAGAACGTAGAGCTTGGAAGCACCGGTTTTAAGAGCTTTTTCTTCCAGACCATCCAGCTCGGTTCCCTGCCCAACATCACCGGATACGGCGATTACTTCACAGTTGTTGTAGTTTTCCTTCAGCCACGGGATGATGATGGACGTGTCCAGACCACCTGAATAAGCCAGAACCACTTTTTTGATATCTTCTTTTTTCATGTCAGATGCCTCCTTATGATGTAAATATGAACGGGAAGTTCATATCTGTTTTGCATTGGGTGTTCGTTATTCAATGAACATGCATTATTATACAACCGAAAAGGATATAGTCAAGAGGAAATTTGAAAAAATTTATAAATATACATTTGCAAGTGAATAATATGCATAAATATGCGAAAAATGCATGAAACAAACCGGTGTCGAAGAGGGGAACGGTGCTGTATGAAGGGGCGTGTGCATACGATACATGGATCATGAGCATAGGTTGAAGTGGTGTGGGCGTACGATACACTGGATCATGTGCATAAGTGTAGAACGGTGGGAGCATATAATAACAGGTATGAGTAATGGCGCAGTCTTGTCAGGTTGTAAGCGGAATGCTATAATTTCCCATATTATGACAGTGTCAAAAGTTACAGCCGCGTCATGCTTGTGTGAGGGTGGACGTGACTGGAAGCAATCCGTAATTCTGTTTTGACATCTGAAGCATATGAAGACAGAAAATATCATGATAAAGTGAGCATAAGGCAGCCTTACAGAGGAGGACGTGACATGAAGTATCTGGAGGAGAAAATCCGGCAGTTTGGTGTGGTTAAACCGGGAAATGTTTTAAAGGTAGATGCGTTTTTGAATCATCAGATGGATATTGACCTTTTCAATAAGATGGGCGAGGAATTTGCACGCCTGTTTGAAGGCCGTCCCATCAACAAGATCCTGACTATCGAAGCATCCGGTATCGGTATCGCCTGCGTGGTGGCTCAGCATTTCGGAAATGTTCCGGTGGTATTTGCCAAGAAAGCCAAGAGCATCAACCTGGATGGTGAAATGTACTCCACCCAGATCCGTTCCTTTACTCATCAGAGAGTCTACGATGTTATCGTGGCTAAGAAGTTCTTAAGCCCGGATGACCATATCCTGATCATCGACGATTTCCTGGCCAACGGCTGCGCCGTGGATGGTCTGATCGACCTGATCCAGAGCGCCGGCGCCACCATTGAAGGTGTGGGTATTGCGGTTGAGAAGGGCTTCCAGGAAGGTGGCAAGCGTATCCGTGAGAGAGGCATTCGCCTGGAGTCTCTGGCCATCGTGGAGAGCATGAATGATGAGACTGGTGAGGTTGTGTTCCGGGAGCAGTAAGGTGAGGAGCACACGGCGAATTCACATGTATTGAATATGTAATGAAGGGGCTGTCGTATCCTATGGGTGCGGCAGCCTTTTTTGTCCGAAAAATATGCTTTTTGAAACAGTTCAGGTGCAGCTCCTGTTCAGATCCAACGCTCGCTGAGTTGGTTGCGCCCCCTCGCTCTAGCTCGGCGGCAGGACGTCGGAGCCATTAGAGTCACGAACTGCGTTCGTGAGGGCTCCTCCTGTCAACGCTCCGTCGAGCTAGCGCCAACTACGACCATGTATAAAATGCTCGGGGTGAGGCCCTCGCATTTTGGTCTCCGTAGGCGCGGATCTCTCCTCCGCTAAATGCGCCTCTGAAATGCGAGCTTTTGGATACTGAAACAGTTCGCCGCCTGCTTCTCTGCACACGCGTTTCAAAAAGTATAGTTTTTGGAAAAAGATGGATACAGCGCCAGGGGAAATGCGCTAGTTATAGGAATGGAAAACAAGGATTTTATGGAGATGTTGACGAATGAATCGCGGAAGTTATATACTCTCATATAGACAAAATGCAAAAAAATATGGAAGGAGATTCATATGAGCAATATAAAAGAAGACCTGCTCCAGGGTAAAACAGCTCTGGGCATCGAATTCGGTTCCACAAGAATCAAAGCGGTGCTGGTGGATTCGGAGAACGCACCCATCGCATCCGGAAGTCATGAGTGGGAGAACAGTCTGGATCAGGGGATTTGGACTTATTCGCTGGAGGCCATCTGGAACGGACTGCAGACGGCCTATGCTGACCTGGCTGCGGATGTCAAAAAGCAGTATGATGTGACACTGACCACCGTGGGTGCCATCGGCTTTTCGGCTATGATGCACGGCTACATGGCCTTTGACCAGAAGGGTGAGCTGCTGGTTCCGTTTAGAACCTGGAGAAATACCATTACGGGACAGGCTTCGGAGATTCTGTTTAAGGAATTCAACTACAACATTCCCCAGCGCTGGAGCATTGCCCATCTGTATCAGGCGATCCTGAATGGGGAAGAGCATGTGGGCAGCATCGATTATCTGACCACGCTGGCTGGATACATCTCCTGGAAGCTGACGGGAAATCGGAACCTGGGTATCGGTGATGCTTCGGGTATGTTCCCCATCGACTGCAGCAAAAAGGATTACGACCAGGGCATGGTAGAAAAGTTCGATGCGCTGGTAGCGGATCAGAAGTTTGGCTGGAAGCTGCGCGACATCCTGCCGCAGGTACTGGTGGCCGGCGAGCAGGCTGGCGTGCTGACACCGGAGGGTGCCGCCCTTTTGGATACCAGCGGAAGCCTGCAGGCAGGTATTCCGGTCGCTCCGGCTGAGGGCGATGCCGGCACCGGTATGGCAGCAACCAACAGTGTTAAGCAGCGTACCGGTAACGTTTCGGCAGGTACATCGGTATTCCTGATGGCTGTTCTGGAGAAGGACCTTTCCAGGGCTTATCCGGAGCTGGACATGGTAACCACACCGGACGGAAGCCTGGTTGCGATGGTTCACTGCAATACCTGTACATCGGATCTGAATGCCTGGGTCGGCCTGTTCAAGGAATTTATGCAGGAGATGGGCATGCCGGTGGATATGAACAAGCTGTACGGCACGCTGTATAACAAGGCGCTGGAGGGAGATAAGGACTGCGGCGGTCTGGTAGCCTATAACTACTTTGCCGGTGAGCCCATCAGTGGTCTGGAGGAAGGCCGTCCCATGTTCGTTCGTACGCCCAATGCAAAATTCAGTCTGGCCAACTTTATGCGGACCCATCTGTACTCTTCAGTGGCAACTTTGAAGATGGGCATGGACATTCTGACGCAGGAAGAGCATGTGACGTTGGATTGCCTGATGGGACACGGCGGTCTGTTCAAGACCAAAGGGGTAGGACAGAGCGTGATGGCAGCGGCTATGAACGTTCCGGTGACGGTTATGGAAACCGCCGGCGAGGGCGGTGCCTGGGGTATGGCACTGCTGGCTTCCTATATGATCAACAAGGCGGAGGGCGAGACGCTGGATCAGTATCTGGGCGAAAAGGTCTTTGCCGGACAGGAAGGCGAGACGCTGGCACCGGATGCAGCGGATGTGGCCGGATTTGAGAAGTTTATGGCTTCCTACGTACCGGTGCTGGCGGCTGAAAAGGCGGCTGTGGAGAACCTGAAGGTAGAGAGCTGAGCGTGAAAGAAATCGCTGAGGGACGTGCGAAAGCTGTAGGGGTGAGTGGTAGGTTTCCGGTGGTTTTAACAGGATCGGTTGAAAAAATGAGCGGCGCATTCTCGGGATTTAATGGTGAGTTAGTCGCTTAGAAAAGGAAAAAGAGGCACCGCGGGAGGAAAACTCCTGGCGGTGCCTCTTAGTCTGTTCAAATCTATACGAACTTTATTAGATCAATCCTTCAGCTCGGAAGCGCAGAATGCACACTTGGTTGCTTCCTTATTTACTTCAGACTTGCAGAACGGGCAGATCTTGGTGGTAACCGGAGCCGGAGCGGCCGGTTTGGACAGCTTGTTCATGGTCTTGATCACGGAGAACAGTACCAGTGCGATCAGCAGGAAAGAGATGATTGCCTGGATGAAGCTTCCGTATGCGAATACAGAGGCGCCGGCTTCCTGTGCAGCGGCCAGAGTCGGATAGCTGCCGCCGTCCAGTGCGATGAACAGATTGGTGAAGTCGATCTTTCCGGTAGCCAGAGAGATGACCGGCATGATGACATCGTTTACCAGTGAGTTAACGATACCGGTGAAGGCGCCACCGATGATGACACCGACTGCCATATCGACAACGTTGCCGCGCATGACAAATGCTTTAAATTCTTTGATGAATCCCATGTGAAATGCTCCTTTCCTGGTGCGAGTATTGTGAATGTCTGTATGGATACATGGTGTCTCGAAAGAGACAAATGGGCTTTGCTCAGAAGGCTGCATCCAGGAAGGCAGATCTGCCTGAAGATGAGCGTGAGCGATCGCCCGAAAAATCAAGGAGAGTATAGCATGTATTTGAATTGGGAACAAGGTGTTGTGAGGTGGATGCCGGATGTCGGGACTTGTGCTATACTGCTCATATGGAACAAATGTTTTACAAATCCAAGGAGGTTCGCGCTTGAAATTCTTACACATGGCAGATATACACCTGGGAGCCAGACCGGACAGCGGGCAGCCCTGGAGTGAGCAGCGTGCCGGAGAGATCTGGGATACATTTCGAAGAGCCCTGCAGCTGGCCAGGGAGGAGCAGGTGGATCTGGTTTTGATCGCCGGGGACCTGTTTCATCGGCCGCCGGAGCGGCAGCAGCTGCGGGAGGTGGATTATCTTCTGGCTTCAATTGCTCCGATTCGCGTCGTGCTGGTGGCCGGTAACCATGACCATCTGGATCCGGATGGAGAGATGACCCGCTTTGGTTGGAGCCGCAATGTGACCTGTCTAAGTGGAAAAGAGTTTCAGACGGTGGAATTTCCGGAGCTGGGGGCGCGTGTCTGTGGACGCAGCTACTATGCGCAGGAGGATCGGCGGCCGCTTTTGGAAGGAGCAAGGCCGGGTGATGCTTCCATGACACGCATTTTGCTGGCTCATGGCGGGGATGCGAAGCATATGCCCTTTGCGGCCGGTGAGCTGGCAGGCAGCCACTTTGACTACATCGCGCTGGGGCATATCCACAGACCCGGCGAGGTGGTGCCGGGCAAGGCCCGCTATGCGGGAGCCCCGGAGCCGATCGACTGTGCGGACACCGGGCGGCATGGTGTAATCCTCGGGGAGGCACACGGACATCTGGTAAGAACTGAGTTTGTGGAGCTCGCCTGCCGGAATTACCGGCGGGCTCAGCTGCGCTGCAGTGAGGAAGATACGACCTATTCGCTGCTGGATCGGCTGCGGGGGCATATTGAGGAGGCAGGGCCTCGGGATATCTGGCAGATTCGGCTGGTGGGTGAGCGAAAACCCGGACAGTCCTGTGACACGGCAGTGTTGCAGCGGGCCGGGTGTGTACTGGAAGTGGTGGACGAGACCCGTCCGGCACTGAATCTGCCGCGGCTGCGTCAGCAGTATAGAGGGCAGCTGATCGGACGGTATATTGAGAGCTTTGCGGATGCACCGGAGGATGAACGGCAGATGAGAGCGCTCTGGTATGGCCTGGAGGCCCTGCTGGCGGAAGCGGAGGAAGCATGATTATTCGAGAAATCTACATACGGCGGTATGGTGTCTTCGATCACTACCGGTTGCAGTTTAATCCGGGCCTGAACCTGATCTACGGAGAAAACGAAACGGGGAAATCCACCCTGGCGTCCTTTGTGCATGCCATGCTCTTTGGCCTGGAGCCGGGACGATCCAAAGTGAAGATGGATGAATACAGCCTGCGGCTTCCCTGGGAGGAGCCGTCTTTGTTTGGCGGCGAAATGCTGGTGGAGGATGAGGGCAGGTGCTATCGGATCCGGCGCTGCTTTTACCGCAGCGATCGTTCGTTTCAGATCGTGGATGAGGAGACCGGTCTGGAGCTGGAGGAGCCGCAGAGGGCTCTGGATGGCTGGCTGGACGGGATGACGGAGGCGCTGAGCCTTCAGACCATCTTTATTCGGCAGGGACAGGAAAAAGCAGAACAGGGCCTGATTCGGGAGATGCAGTCGACGCTGGCCAGCATGGATCATGCCGGGGAAATGCAGGTGGATGCCGAAAAGGCTCTGCAGCGGCTGATGGATCGGAAGAAAGCAGCCGAAAATCAGCGCAGGGTGAGGCTGAAGCAGCTGGATGAAACCATTGAGCAGAAGCGGGAGGCGCTGGCACTCATCAGGAAGATGGATGAAGCGGAGCTTGCAGCAGGACAGACACTGTTGAAACCGGAGGGAAACGATGGAATGGACCGATTTCGGGGGGAAGCTCCTTTGGGTCACGGGCCGTCGACGGTGCTCCTTGACCGGAATGAATGGAATGCAAGCGGTTCGGCCCAAGACGGGGCAGAACGACGGGAGACCATGTCTGCGAGATCCGATCATACCGGGCAGACTGGAGAAACGCGTGAGATGGTTTGGGCGGAGCCGGTTTTGGAACGGGATGACCAGCTCCTGAAGCACAGCAGCAATCTGCTTCTGGGACTTGTTCTGGTTGCTTCTTTGCTGGCTGGCATACTCGCTCTGATGATATCCGGAACGATGCGTATCCTCCTGCTGGCAGGATGTTCCGTTGGACTTCTGACGGTTTTGGTGGTGCTGGCGGTACGGAAGCAGACGCGTACGGAGGTTGTCGAAAGTGCGGTGTATCATGACAGTCAAAAACCTGACGAAGAGGTTCGAAAGGCCCTGGAGGCGCGGGCAGCCCTGAGACGACAGGAAGATCAGGCCCGGCAGCAGCTTAAGAAAGCGGAACGGGCAGCGCGCAGAGCCAGAGAAGAGGAGCTGCGTGAGCAGCTGGAGGCACTGTATGCGCAGCGGGACCGTGTGGCCGGAGATACGCTGGAAACAGAGGCACTGGAGCTGGCGGCGGAGCGGCTGAAGGAGCTGTCCCGGGAACAGAGCCGGGATCTAAGTGAGCCGTTCTTTGATGCGGTATCGCAGCTGACGGAGCAGCTGACAAAGGGAGCGTATGATCTGGTGTGTCTGGATGAGAAGGGCCAGGTGATGGTCCGGTCCGTGGAGGATGATGGAAAGCTACTGCGGCTGGAGCAGCTTTCCGGCGGAACCCTGCGGCTGATCAGTCTTGCGATCCGCTTCGGGGCGGCCCGGGTGGTCAGCGGAGAGCGGGTTCCAGCGGTGCTGGACGAAGCCTTTGCCATGTACGACAATGACCGCCTTGCGGCGGTCATGAAATGGCTGGATCATTCATCCAGGCAGATTATTCTGTTTTCTTGTCAGCCTCGTGAGAAACAAATTCTGGATGCTTCTCGAAGAAACGGTTGATGCGATCCACCGGGTTGAGCAGCTGGCTTAAGGAACCGTCGTGGTTCATGGTATCGATGATCAGCGCCAGATACTTGCTCATATCGCAGCTGGTGTAGTAAGGACGGGCCAGCAGCTCCGGTGTCTGGTAGACCAGGTTGGTGGTGAGGAGGGCATCGAACATGCCTTCCTCGTAGGCCTTGTCAAAGCGCTCCAGGCCGTTGGTGAACAGGCCGAAGGTAGCGCAGATGAAGATCCGGCGGGCGTTGCGGGCTTTCAGCTCCCGGCAGACATCCAGCATGCTTTCGCCGGAGGAGATCATGTCATCCACTACGATGCAGTCCTTGCCGCTGAGATCCCGGCCCAGGAACTCGTGAGCCACGATGGGGTTGCGGCCGCCCACCAGACGGGTGTAGTCACGGCGCTTGTAGAACATACCCATATCTACGCCCAGGACGTTGGTCATATAGATGGCACGCTTCATGCCGGCTTCGTCCGGGGTGATGACCATCATTTCATCCGGGGTAAAGCGGATGTCCGGCGCCGTACGGCACAGGCCCTTGATGAACTGATAAGCTGTCTGGAAGGTCTCAAAGCCGTGCAGCGGGATGGCGTTCTGGACACGCGGGTCATGGGCATCGAAGGTGATGATGGAATCCACGCCCATGCTGATCAGCTCCTGCAGGGCAATGGCACAGTCCAGAGATTCGCGTCCGTTGCGCTTGTCCTGGCGGCTCTCGTACAGATAAGGCATGATGACGGTGATCCGTCTGGCCTTTCCGCCGATGGCGGCGATCAGACGCTTCAGATCCTGATAGTGGTCGTCCGGAGACATGTGATTGATCAGACCGCGGAGCTTGTAGGTGATGCTGTGGTTGCAGACATCCACCAGGATATACAGGTCATCGCCACGGACGGAGCTGAAGATCTGACCCTTGCCTTCGCCGGTTCCGAAACGGGGGCAGGCGCTCTCGATCAGATAGGAATCGCGTGAGTAGTCGTCCATGTCCGGGGAACTGCTGTGAACATGATCCCGGCCGCGCCGCCATTCAACGATGTGGCGGTCGATCTTTTCGCTGATACTTTGGCAGCTTTCGGTGGCAACGATGCCAAGATCGCCTACGGGCAGGTTTTCCAGATTGCTTTCCAGTGCAGACTGCATAGTGTTCTCCTTATATATGTGAGGTCAGTGGTTGCGGTTAGATGACAGTCCCGGCGGTGCTGCCGCGAGAAGCTTTGACGCAGGGGCGGCGAAGGCCGGCGGGCTGACAGATCGGGTATGTCGACTTATAAAATCGGCTTTGGCTGATGGGATCAGCATCAGGTCCGCGGGGTTGCCCCGCTCAGAGCGATGCTGTTTCGAATGTCATTTCCGTAAAAACCGAGCATTTTAAAGCCGCTGGTGATACGGGAAGAAATTCGATCGTTATAAACGGGAGCAAGCTCCGACGGTTCCAGATTGGTGGAGATCAGAGTGCTCTTTCCGGCAGTTTTTCGATCTGTCAAAATGTTAAACAGCATGGATCGTACAAAATCGTTGGTAAGCTCGGTACCAAGATCATCGATGATGAGCAGATCACATTCGGTGATGAAAGTCAGATCGCTGCTGTGGGTCGTTCCTTTTTTTGAAAAGGTGATGTCCGCCAGAAACGAAAACAGATCAGGCGATGAATAATATACAACAGAATGCAGGCTTTGTGTCAACTCCTTTGCGATGCATCGTGACAGAAAAGTCTTTCCCAGCCCGGCTTTGCCGAAGAACAGCAGGTTTCTGTCGGAGTGGTCAAACTCCCGCACAAACTGCAGGCAGGCGGCTAAAACAACGGCCATCTGTTCCCGGATCGTCTTGGGATTTGCTGCGGAAAACGGCTCATCCGGATAATGTGCCAGAGAGAACTGGGAAAAATCCACCGCATCGTCAGCCAGATCGGTCTGCTCATAGAACAGCTCCAGAGCCAGCTTTCGGAAGCAATGGCATTTTTCGCCGCCGATGTAACCGGTGTCCTGGCAGTCCGGGCAGGTATAGTGCATTTCCAGATAGTCCGCCGGATATCCGGCTTCCACCAGCGCCGACCGGCGCTTTTTTTCGTTGGAGGAAAAATCCGGAACGGAGCAGTCCTGACCGAAGAGGCAGGAGCGTACCGCAGCAACAGCGCTGGAGGCTGTCTGGGCACTGAGCTGACCCAGAAGCGGAATGGCCCGATAGGCCTCTTCCTTGCGTGCCTGCAGTTCCCGGCTGGCTTTCAGCTGCCGGGCGCTGTATTCGCGCATGATGCGGTTGTATTGGGAATTGGTAAGGCCCATGATCATCGTCCTTCCTGTGCAAGCATCAGCTGCTGTGTGAGTTCATCCCAGTTGTGTTCGTGGGCAGCGATCTGCTGACCGCTGGGTTTTCGGGGGGCGGTGGTGTTCCGTCCGGCAGCTGCTTTGGTATTGTCGGCAGCTGCTTTTGCCTTTGCCTGCTCGGCGGCATAGGCAGCATCGAGACGGGTCACGTCTTCCTTTGTTTTGACCTGGCCCTCATGCCATCTTTTCAGAATGTCGTTGGCATATGAAAGACTTGGTTTCTGAATGGCCAGCAGGGTCCGCTCGCAGGCCAGCTCGATCAGCTCCATGGGCATATCCCAGGTGTGCAGCCAGCGATCCATGAATTCGATCTCGGCATCGATGGGCGAGTGGTTGTTCATGCCCAGAGCCTTGAAGATCCGGTAGTAGAGCCGGCCGCGGGAATTTTCATATTCCTGGGCCTGGGCCACGGTGCTGATATTATGCTGGTACCAGTCCCGGGCTACGTGCTCCATAAAATTGGCGCTGGAGATCTGCTTCTGAGCGACGCAGAATTCAATCAGATGATCGATGAGTTCGAAGGAAAAGCCGAGCTCATGCGCAAAGTACATGATATTGCCGCATTCCTTGGCGGAAGCCGGTCGCTGCAGGAAGGTCTGGTAAACAGCCAGCAGCTCCTGGATGCTTTCCTCCTCCATCAGCTGCTTTTTCTGGGCCGGACTGATAGAGTGCCTGTTGGGTATTTCCTTGGCCGGGGAAGCCGGCTTCGGCTGCAGGTCAGAAACAGATCGGAACGTATTAGATACATCCGGAACTGGTTGAGCATCCGGCTTGACAGAACCCGTAGAAAGCGGTTGTGTAATCGATGCGGCATGCGAGGCGAGGGAGTCAGTTTCAACCGAAACGACAGGTGACGATGGATTGGCGTCAACTGTTTTGTCTTCCGTGACCGGTGCTTTGACAGCTGCCTGGGGGACTGCCGATACTGTGCTGTTGCTGATGCTGCCGCTTTTTGATGCATTCGGACTGATCAGCGTCAGCTCAGCGGGCAAGCCGTCTGCGTCGGTGCTCATCTGCAGAAGTCCCTGCTTCTGCCAGTAGGTCAGCGCCCGCATCACATCCTTTTCCGTGTGATCGAAAAAATCCGCAATGGATGAGACGGATATGTCACGCCCGGTGGCTCCGCACCGGAGCAGGTACAGATATACCTTGACGAACTCGCCGTTGGCGCTGCTCATGTACTGGTCGATAAACGTGTTTTCAACGACGGTGAACCCGCCGGCTGCTGGTATGTGAAGCTTCATGGATAGGTATTCCTTTTCTATAATGATACGAGTTTATTCTCGGGCAGTTCGATGCCGCAAGGGCTTTGCAGCGCAGGCGGCAAGATCCCTTGGGCTGCAGGTAAGGTCAAAACGATCGAATGGAGCGGCGCTGCATTCGATACGGCATCCATCTGCCCGGCAGGCTTCGATCGAGTTGGTGAAGCCAGATAGTAGACCCGATTGTCATAGAAGGAATCCAGCGCTTTACTCGGCCAGGAATTTTTCTCCTACCAGATAAATATCGCCGGCACCCATGGTGAAGACCAGGTCTCCCGGTTTGCAGTGTTCTTTTAAGTGGTCGACGATCTGCTCAAAGGTGGGCAGATAGACAGCGTCTGCGCCGGCCTCGGTCAGCTTGCGGCACAGATCGCCGGAGGTGACGCCGATGGTGTTGACCTCACGGGCCGCATAGATGTCCGCCAGGACCAGGTGATCGGCCAGGGACAGTGCCTGGGCAAATTCGTCCATCAAAGCGGCGGTTCTTGTGTAGGTGTGAGGCTGGAAGGCACACCAGATCTCCCGATGGGGATAGTTGGCAGCGGCCTTTAGTGTGGCTGCGATCTCCGTGGGATGATGTGCGTAATCGTCGATGATGGTGATTCCGTTCTTTTCGCCCTTGCGGTCAAAGCGTCTGGCGGTGCCGCCGAAGGAGAGCAGTCCGCCGGCGATGGCGTCGATGGAGCTGCCCATCAGCTCGCCTACGGCGATGGCCGCACAGGCATTGCTGACGTTATGGGCACCCGGCACCTGCAGGCGGAAACGTCCCAGGCTTTCGCCCCGGCGTACCAGCTCGAAGGAACCGAAGCCGGATTCGTCATATTCCACCTGAACGGGACGATAGTCCGAATCCGGTGTGCCGTAGGTAACGACCTGGCAGGCCAGACCTTCTGTCAGCTCTTCCAGCCGTTCGATCTCGCCGTTGATGATCAGTGTGCCGTCAGCCGGAATTCTTTCCGCAAACAGGCGGAAGGAGCGGCGGATATCCTCCAGATCCTTAAAGAAGTCCAGATGATCCGCGTCGATGTTCAGGATGATGGCCACCTTCGGCGTCAGGCTCAGGAAGCTGTTGGTGTACTCGCAGGCTTCGGCAATGAAGGTCTCGGAATGACCTACCCGCAGGTTGCCGCCGATCAGATTGAGCATGCCGCCCACCGAGATGGTGGGATCCAGGTCGGCGCACAGGGCAATGGCGGACACCATCGAGGTGGTGGTGGTTTTGCCATGGGTGCCGGCTACAGCGACGGACATGTTATAATTATGCATGATCTCGCCCAGCAGCTCGGCCCGGGTCAGCATGGGGATTCCCAGCTCCACAGCCTTTTTAAACTCCGGATTGTCCGGATGGATGGCGGCGGTGTAGACCACCAGACCGTATCCCTCGCGGATATTGTCGGCAGACTGGCCGATCATGATCTGGGCGCCGGCCTGTGCCAGAGAGTCGGTCAGGGCAGAGGCTTTGGCGTCCGATCCGGAAACCGGGAAGCCGGCACCCAGCAGGACACTGGCCAGGCCGCTCATGCTGATGCCGCCGATTCCTATGAAATGGACATGGACGGGATGGCTAAAATCGATCTGATACTGCATCAGGTTATCTCCTTATTAATATGTAATGATCAGGCGGGTGTGATCTGCCTGGTCACTGGTCTGCGGTTTGATCCAAAGCGGATTTTCTGAAATGGTCTGTGCCATGGGCAGTCGGAGCTGCTTGAGCAAAAGTGCGGCAAAGGCCAAAATCCACCCACTTATCACAGTATACAACCCGGCCGGGAAAATGAAAAGAGAGGGACAGGATTAAACATTTTAACTAAAATTACAATAGCAAACTGTTAAAAACGGATGAAACCCTCCCTTGCAGTAGGAAGGTGATGCATTAAAATGTGGAAAAGTGCAATAAAGAAACGCGTAATTTAAGAAAATTGTAAATAATTTACACAAACCGGAAATGCTGTGCTATAATGAAACCACTCAGCAACAAAGGCTGCCGGAAGGGCAGAAAATGTTATGGTTCAGGCAGTTACAGTTCACTGCGTGAGCTGTGACCAGCAAACAAAAAAAGGAAGAGAATTCCGTAGTAAGAGGTGATAGCGTGATCAAAAAGAAAATGATTGCCATGCTGCTGGCAGGTGGTCAGGGAAGCCGCCTTGGCGTGTTAACGTCGAAAGTTGCTAAGCCGGCTGTATCGTTTGGCGGTAAGTACCGCATCATTGATTTTCCACTCAGCAACTGTATTAATTCCGGCGTAGACACGGTAGGTGTACTGACCCAGTACCAGCCGCTGCGACTGAACACCCATATCGGTATCGGTATCCCGTGGGATCTGGACCGTAACGTTGGTGGTGTAACAGTACTTCCGCCGTATGAAAAGGTTGGCAAGACAGAATGGTATACCGGTACGGCCAATGCCATTTATCAGAACCTGGCCTATATGGAAAGCTACAATCCGGACTATGTTCTGATTCTGTCCGGTGACCACATTTATAAGATGGATTACGAGGTGATGCTGGATTATCATCGCTCCAACAATGCGGACGTGAGCATCGCTGTTATGCCGGTTCCGGAAGAGGAAGCAAGCCGTTTCGGTATCGTCGTTACCGATGGCAACGGACGTATTACCGAGTTCCAGGAGAAACCGGAAAATCCCAAGAGCAACCTGGCTTCCATGGGTATTTATATCTTCAACTGGAAGGTCCTGAAGGAAGCGCTGGTTACGCTGTCTGAGCAGCCGAACTGCGACTTTGGTAAGCATGTCATTCCGTACTGCTTCGATAAGGGCCAGAAGCTGGTGGCTTACGAGTACAACGGCTACTGGAAGGATGTTGGTACCCTGGGCTCCTACTGGGAAGCAAACATGGAGCTGATCGATATCGTACCGGAATTCAATCTGTATGAGGAATTCTGGAAGATCTATACCTCCAACGAGCTGATTCCGCCGCAGTATATCGCGGCAGAGGCCAGTGTGACCCGAAGCCTGATCGGTGATGCCGCCGAGATCTACGGAACCGTTGAAAACTCTGTCATCGGTGCCGGTGTCAAGATTGGAAAGGGTACTGTCGTACGCGATTCCATCATTATGAAGGGAACCCAGATCGGTGACGGCTGTGTTCTCGATCGTGCGATCATCGCAGAGGATTGTGTGATCGGAAACGACGTTGTCATGGGCGTTGGCGAGGATGTACCGAACAAGGTTAAGCCGAGCGTTTACTCCTTTGGCCTGGCCGTTGTGGGCGAGAACACCACCATTCCGGACGGTGTCAAGATCGGAAAGAATACCGCGATCACCGGTGAGACCGTTGCGGAGGATTATCCGGACGGCGAGCTGGCAAGCGGAGAAACTTTGGATAAGGCAGGTGTTGTAGGATGAGAGCAGTAGGTATTATCTTGGCCGGAGGCAACAGCTACCGGATGAAGGAACTTTCCAATAAACGTGCGATCGCGGCTATGCCCATCGCCGGCAGCTACCGGAGTATCGACTTCGCGCTCAGCAGCATGTCGAATTCACACATTCAGAGAGTAGCTGTTCTGACACAGTACAATTCCCGTTCCCTGGAAGAGCATCTGAACTCCTCCAAGTGGTGGGATTTCGGCCGTAAACAGGGCGGTCTGTTCCTGTTCCCGCCGATGCAGACACCGGATAACAGCTACTGGTATCGCGGTACCGCGGACGCCATCTACCAGAACCTGGAGTGGCTGAAGAGATGCCATGAGCCCTATGTTGTGATTGCAAGCGGTGACTGCGTATACAAGATGGATTTCGGCAAGGTGCTGGAATACCATATCGCAAAGAAGGCAGATGTGACGGTGGTTTGCCGCACACTTCCGGAAGGAGATGACGCATCCAGATTTGGTCTGGTTCGTATGGACGAGGATGATCGGATCACTCAGTTTGATGAGAAGCCGATGGCAGCCAGCTCCAACACCATTTCCTGCGGTATCTATGTGATCCGCCGCAGGCAGCTCATCGAGCTGATCGAAAAGGCCGGTGAGGAGTGCCGTTATGATTTTGTTCGTGATGTTCTGATCCGTTATAAGGATGTTAAGAAGATCTACGGATATAAGATCGATACCTACTGGAGCAATATCGCTTCTGTAGACGCTTATTTCAATACCAACATGGACTTCCTGAAACCGGAAGTTCGCCAGTATTTCTTCGGAGAGTATCCGGATGTATATTCCAAGGTAGAGGATCTGCCGCCGGCAAAATACAATCCGGGCAGCAGCGTAAAGAACAGTCTGATCTCCAGTGGCTGTATCGTCAATGGTGAGGTCGAGGGTTCTGTGGTATTTAAGAATACCTATATCGGTGAGAACTGCCACATCAAGAATTCCATCGTTCTGAACGGTGTATATCTGGGAGATAACGTCACATTGGAAAACTGCATCGTAGAAAGCTATGTTACGATCAAGCCGAACAGCTCCTACATTGGACAGGACGGCATTGTGATCGCGAATGAAGAAAGCGACAGATACGATCTGTGATGAAAAATCAGGTGGCATGACGGTAGCCTGGATGTGGCATACCGTGTGAAACGTGATCAGATCAAACAGCCTCCGGTGCCATTTTGGCCTGAGGCTGTTTTCCCAATTCTGTTGAAACAAAAAAGGTGTACTGAATGAAAATTACAGATGTGAGGATTCGTAAAATTGCCCGGGACGGCAAGATGAAGGCCATAGTATCCATCACACTGGATGAAGAATTTGTGGTACATGACATCAAGGTAATCGAAGGCGAGAAGGGTGTTTTTATCGCCATGCCCAGCCGGAGGACAGCGACCGGAGAGTATAAAGACATTGCTCATCCGATCAATTCTGAAACCAGAGAACAGATACAGGACTATATCCTTGAGGCGTACTATGCAGCCCTGAAGGCTGAAGATGAAGGGGTGGCTTTAGATGACACGGAGATGCCCTGGCCAAAAGAAGTAGAGACAATTTGAGCGAACAACAGAAAAATGAAAAGCGAAAGGCCCCTGCCGACTTGTGCGGCAGGGGCCTTGGTTATGCTTTCTTATGGGCTTCCTCCAGCATCTGTACGATCTGGGCCCGTGTGGTACGTCCCAGGAATTTGCTTTCCTCTCTGGAAAGGGTCTTGGGATCGATGGGAGTGCCGACGGTGATCGTAATGTCGGTTCCCTTGATCTTCGGGAAATGATCCTCCAGCAGACGGGAGGCGTGGGTAATGGCGATGGGGACGATGCGGCAGCCCGACTTGGTAGCGATCTTAAAGGATCCCTCGTGGAAGGGGAGCAGCTGGGTCTCGTCCTCGTCCTTGCTGCGGGTGCCCTCCGGGCAGACGCACATGGACAGGCCGTTCTTTACGTTTTCGATGGCGTTTAAGATCACGGTCATGCCCTGGCGAATGTCCTTGCGATCCAGGAACAGGCCGTGCAGCTCCTTGAACCAGAAGCCCACGATGGGCACCTTTTCCAGCTCTTTTTTAGCGATGAAACCGGTGGGAGCCGGGAACAGGATGTAACCAAGCAGGGCATCGTAGAAGCTGCGATGGTTCATCACGTACATGACGGCTTCGTCCTTAGGCGGCAGGTTTTCCTTTCCATAGATGCGGACCTTTGCGCCGGATACCCACAGGATCAGCCACATACAGGCCTGTATGATCCGGAGTGTGGAATACTCCTTGGCCTGCCTGGAAAACAGGCCAACGATCTTTTCGACCACAAACAGGACCAGGGAAAGAAGCAGAAGCACGACGACCAGAAGAAGCACAAGTATGGTTCTAATCATGGCATCCTCCTGCAATCAATTACGGCCAAACAGAGCCGTGTTGAGTTTTAACCAGGTCTGGCACTCCTCGGTGAGCATATCCTGGGTGTAACGGAAGGTCCAGTTGGCTGCCGGTACACCCGGTGTGTTCATGCGGTCCTCGCTGCCCAGGTACAGCAGATCCTGGATCGGGAAGATGGCATATTTGGCGACACTGCCCAGACAGAAGCGGATGAAATCCCAGCTGACGCGGCCGCCGTCGGTGTTGCCGTAGCGGCGGATGCGGTCCTGTACTACCTCCGGCTGCTCGGCATACCAGCCCATGGTGGTATCGTTGTCATGGGTACCGGTGTAGCAGATGCAGTTGGAGCTCTTGTAAAAGTGCGGGATGTAGTTGTCGTCGTTCATGTCACCGAAGCCGAACTGCAGCACCTTCATACCCGGGAAGTTGAAGTGGTCACGGAGCTCCTCCACCTCAGCGGTGATAATGCCCAGGTCCTCGGCAAAGATCGGAAGATCATCACCCAGGCGTTTCTGGATGGCATTGAACAGATCCTCACAGGGACCCTTGACCCACTCGCCGTTGATGGCCGTTTCCTCGTCGGCCGGTACAGCCCAGTAGGCTTCGAAGCCGCGGAAGTGGTCGATACGCAGATAATCGACCATGGAAAGCTGATGGCGGACACGCTCCACCCACCAGTCATAGCCGTATTCCTTCAGGGTATCCCAGTCATAGAGCGGGTTGCCCCAGAGCTGACCGGTGGCACTGAAGTAATCGGGCGGAACGCCGGCCACACAGGTGGGATAGCCCTTGGTGTCCAGCTGGAAGTACTTCTGGTTCGCCCAGACATCACAGCTGTCCAGCGCAACGAAGATGGGGATATCGCCGATGATCTTCACATCCGCCTCATGAGCATAGGCGCGAAGCTCGGCCCACTGCTGAGCGAATACGAACTGTACAAACTGCCAGAAGCGGATCTCCTCATTCAGCTTCTTCAGCCATTTCCGGCGTGCGGCAGCGGTGAGGATTCGGGTCTCCTCCTCCCATTCCAGCCAGCATTTGCCTTCGTGCTCGTTTTTCAGAGCCATGAACAGGCAGTAGTCCTCCAACCAGACGCGCTCCTGTTCGCAGAACTTTTCGAAGTCCTCCAGCATGGTCTTATCCGGTGTATGAGGGAAGGCGGCAAAAGCCTTGCGTAGCAGTGTGTATTTGTACTCGATGGCCGGGCCGTAATCTACCTTGCGGGGATCCCACTCGGGATTGTCGGCTACGTCTTCCTCGGTCAGGAGTCCTTTTTTGATCAGAAGATCCGGACTGATGATCAGCGGCTGACCGGCAAAGGCCGAGGGGCCCTGGTAGGGTGAATCACCGAAGCCGGTGGGGCTCAGCGGAAGGACCTGCCAGAGGTGCTGGTCGGTCTCCTTCAGGAAATCGATGAAATCATAGGCTCCCTGGCCGAGATCACCGATTCCGTAGGGAGAGGGGAAAGAGGTCGGATGGACAAGAATGCCGGACATGCGTTCATGTTCAAGAGGCATCTTTACTTCAGTTGCTGCCATGTTTATATTCCTTTCATTTATAAAAATTTCGTAAAACACAGTCAGTTAATTATACGCTTTTTGTGGCATATAAGCAATGACTGGTTGGTTACAGTTCGCTGCGTGAGCTGTAACACTGTTACAGTTCAGCCGGTTCGATTCCGCGAGGTGTTTTGCCGCGTATGCGGCAAAATCCCGAGGGTTGCAGGCCAAAATCCCATTGCCGAAGGCAATTTGGAATGGATTTTGGCCAGTTACAGTTCACTACGTGAACTGTAACGTAACACTGGTTGCCCGCCGGCCTGTTTCTTAAGATTACTTTCGTTGGACAGTATCGGGGAATAAGCTTATACTTAAAAGCATAGTGACGGTTTTTGTCACCTCTGCTCTGACGGAGAGCGGAGGCGCAGGACCGGGTGAGACGGAGGTGGTCACGGACGGATAGAAGGTCCGTCCGGCGGATCCGCGGCGTCGTCGAAATGAAGAAAGAGAGGAAGCGCATGTATAACATTCTTGTATGTGATGACGATAAAGAGATCGTTGAGTCGATCGAGATCTACCTGCAGCAGGAGGGCTATCAGGTTCTGAAGGCCTATAACGGAAAGCAGGCGCTGGATGTATTAAATAAGGAAACCGTGCATCTGATCATTCTGGATCTGATGATGCCGGAGCTGGACGGAATCCATACCACCCTGCAGATCCGTAAGGAGAGCAGTATTCCGATCATCATCCTGTCGGCAAAATCTCAGGATTCGGACAAGATTCTGGGACTGAATGTGGGAGCAGATGACTATGTGACCAAGCCCTTCAATCCGCTGGAGCTGGTGGCCCGTGTCAAATCCCAGCTGCGCCGGTATACCTCGCTTGGAACGATCCAGGAGGAAGAGCAGGAGCACGTGTATCACACCGGCGGCCTTGTGGTCAACGATGACCGCAAGGAGGTCACGGTGGACGGGGAACCCGTGAAGCTGACCCGAATCGAGTACAACATCCTGCTGTTCCTGATCCAGAACAAGGGCAAGGTGTACTCCATCGATCAGATCTATGAAAAGATCTGGAAGGAAGAAGCCTTTTTTGCAGATAATACCGTGACCGTGCATATCCGTCACATTCGCGAGAAGATCGAGATCGATCCGAAGAATCCGCGCTATCTGAAGGTCATGTGGGGAATCGGTTACAAGATCGAGAGCATTGACTGACGGGGACTGCCATGCGTGGAAAATTCTGGTATAAGCAAAGTACGAAAATCGTCAGCTGTTTTATTCAGGGCCTGCTTGCAGGCCTTCTTGTTTTATGTGTGCTGGGACTTCGATACTGGTCGGATGAGAATGTGAACCTGAGCGATGTGGGAAGCAGCTTTGAGCAGACGGAGCTGTTCTACCGGTCGGTGGAGCAGATCGTGCGGGAAAAGATCGACTGGGAGCGCAACCGTCAGCTGTTTGAGGTGAACGGAGAGTACAACGGAAGTCGGCCCATCGATATCCGGACCTATGCTTCCGGTCAGCTGGATGAGGCCGGCAACAACCTGAATACCACCTATACCATCGATCAGCTGCTGGTGTTTGCCGAGGATGGGGCTGGACGGATGCTGGACCGGATCTTAAAGATCAGTGACCGGCTGGGCTCCGACAGCAAGGCCGGAGAAAAGCTGGCGGAGGAAGCGGATCAGCTGGAGATCGTGCTGCCCCAGTCGGGCATGAGCCTGGCATCGCTGGCGTCGATCTCCCCCAACATGGGCCTGGAGCTGATCTCGGATTACCGGCTCCTTTGCGAGACCAGTCTGGATATCCGCAGCCGTTTTCAGGATTACCAGTCCGAGAAGACGGAGGAGGCGGATCCACATGCCCCCAGCAATGTGGCCTACTTTATTGAAAATCCCCAGACCAAGCAGCGTTACACCAACATCGGCGGTACCAGTTTAAAGTCGGCTATCCGGGCTGTGGAGGAGGAGCCGGCCTTAAGCTTTCTGTATGTGGGAGAGCGCCGGTTCAACATCATGACGGCGGATCCGAACTATGTGCTGGATGAAAAAGCGGCGGCCTACTTTATGCAGTCCCGCTTTATCAGCAACGGTGAGAACATTCTGATCGCGGTGCGCCTGGGCTTCCCCATCGGAGACCGGCTGCGGATGCGGTATAACGATTATCAGCAGAGAGAGCCGCTGCTTATCACCACCGTGGTGATGGCCGGCCTGACGCTGGTGCTCCTTCTGCTGCTGGCAGGAATCAGCGTGGTGACGGCGGGCCGAACGGAAAAGAAGGCACCGGTGCGCCTGACGGATTTTGATGAGATGCCCACGGAGATCGCGGCGGGACTTTGCCTGATGCTGGCCACCATCTGGTGGACCGGCGGTCAGAGCGTGGGCCGGGAGATCTGGCGGGATACCCAGCAGCGGGTGCAGGTGATGTATCCTCTGCTGGGCGTGGTGGAATACTGGATCCTCTTTAATGCAGGAACCAGCCTGCTGCGCCGTTTTAAGGCCAAAACGTTATGGGCTAACAGCATTGTCCGCAGCGTTCTGCTAGGCACCAGGCAGGTGTACAGCGCCAAGAAGAGCTCCTATAAGCTGATGGTCATCTACCTTGGCTTTATTATCTGCAACACCTTCTTCCTGTTCCTGGGCGGAACCCTGGGCGGGGTCATGACCGTGATTCTGAATCTGGCGGCGCTGCTGTATCTGATGCGGGATGTGGTGGGTTCACAGACCGTGCGGGAAGGCCTGGGCCAGATCTCCAAGGGAAAGCTGGAATACAGGATCCGGACGGATGCCCTGACCGGTGAGAGCCGGGAAATGGCGGAGGCGGTGAACGAGATGGGTGACGGCCTCCAGAAGGCGGTGGATTCCATGCTGAAGAATGAGCGGCTCAAGGCAGAGCTGATCACAAATGTGTCCCATGACCTGAAGACACCGCTGACCTCCATCGTAAATTACGTGGGACTTTTGAAGCGGGAAAAGATTGAGAACGAAAAGGTTCGGGAGTACGTGGAGATCCTGGACCAGAAATCCCAGCGGCTGAAGCGGCTGACGGAGGATCTGCTGGAGGTCAGCCGGTTAAGCTCCGGCAACGTGGAGCTGCGCCCCATCATCCTGGACGTGCGGCTTCTGCTGCAGCAGGCCTGCGGTGAGTTTGAGGACCGGTTTGAGGAAAAGAGACTGACCTGCCGGCTGTCGCTGCCGGAGCAGGCGGTGATGATCCGGGCGGACGGTGCCCAGCTCTGGCGGGTCTTTGAAAACCTGCTGGGGAATATCTGCAAGTATGCCAAAGAGGATACGCCCATCTGCGCCGGCATGGAAGTGATGAACGGCCGGGCGGTGATCCGTCTGGAGAATACGTCGGCGGTGCCGATCACCGTCAGCGGGGAGGAACTGAAGGAGCGCTTTACCCGGGGAGATGCCAGCCGGACGACGGAGGGCAGCGGCCTGGGACTGGCCATTGCTGAAAGCCTGCTGCAGCTGATGGAGGCGGATTTTGAGATCGAAGCCGAGGGGCTTGGCTTTGCGGCGGTGATCACCTTCGCGGTGATTTCTGAAAAAAGTATGAACTGAGTGACGGCGGTTGACAGTCGGTTTGAAACGCAGTAAATTGACGGTACTGCAGGGGGCTTCGAGCCGAAGGACGGCACAAAAGCTCCGTGAACGGAAGGTCGGATCGAAGTGATTCCGATCTGGCTGACGCGGCTGTTGCCGCAGGAGGAACGTATGAATTCATTCAGAAACTGGTTTGAGAACTTTATGGTGGGCCGCTACGGTATCGATGAGCTGTCCAGATTTCAGATGGGGCTGATCCTGGTGCTTCTGGTAGTGAACCTGATCTTTCGTGTGCCGCTCATCAATACACTGGTGATGCTGCTCATCCTCTGGTCCTACTTCCGGATCTTCTCCCGCAATACCGCCAAACGCTATGCAGAGAATGCAAAGTATCTGCAGCTGAAGGATAAGGTAACGGGAAAATTTTCCGGCACAGGAGCCGCAGGCGCTTCGGCCGGCAGGACCATGGAGGATCTGAAACGGAATCTGGCGGACCGGAAGGAGAATCACATCTACCGCTGTCCGAAATGTTCCCAGAAGATCCGCATTCCCCGGGGAAAGGGCAAGATCGTGATCACCTGCCCGAAATGCCGGGAGGAGTTTGTTAAGAGAAGCTGACGGACAGGGAGAGTAAGTCATGTTTGGGTATGTGACCGTGAATCCGGGGGAGCTGAAGGTCCGGGAATATGAGCTGTACAAAAGCTTTTACTGCGGCGTCTGCCGGGAGCTGGCGGCACATGGCCAGCTGTCGAGACTGATGCTCAGCTACGATATGACCTTTCTGGCGATGCTGGAAAACGCATTGTATGAGCTGCCGGAAACGGTGCGGGACAAACGCTGTCTGGTCCATCCGGTAAAGCCCCATAAGGAAACTACGGATGAGGCCACGGCCTATGCGGCGGACATGACGATCCTCCTGGGATACCAGAAGGCCATGGATGACTGGCGGGATGAGCGAAAGCCTCATGCGCTGGCACTGGGGCTGACGCAGCAAAGGGAGTATCGGAAGCTGCAGAAGCGGTACCCGCGGCAGGCCCGGGCCATTGAAGAAGCCATCGGGGCACTGCACCGGGCCGAGGAGGAGAACTGCCGGGATTTGGACTATGTGTCCGGACTGACCGGACGCTTTCTGGGAGAGATGTTCAACTGGAAGGACGACCTGTGGGGGGAGACCCTGCGGGAGATGGGGTTCTTTCTGGGGAAATTCATATATATTATGGATGCTTTTGAAGACTGCCGCCGGGATGAGAAAAAGGGAAGCTACAATGTGCTTCTGGAGTGGAAGCGGCAGGATGAGGCGGGCTTCGCGCAGCGGGTGGAGACCGTGCTGACGGACATCATGTCCCAGTGTGCGGTCCGGTTTGAGCGGCTGCCTATCGTGAAAAATGCATCGATTTTACGGAATGTACTGTACGCCGGCGTGTGGGTGACGTATAGTACCTTGAGAGAGCAGGAAAAATAGCTGCGGGATATGCCGGAAAACAGATCCGCTTCAGGCAGAGAGAGGCATGGAGCGCAGCTTAAGAATAAATGGAAACGGAAAAGTATGAAGAATCCTTATGAGGTACTGGGAGTTTCGCAGGGAGCTTCCGATGAAGAGATCAAAAAAGCCTATCGCAAGCTGAGCCGGATGTATCATCCGGACGCCAATGTGAACAGCCCCAACAAGGCGCAGGCGGAGGAAAAGTTCAAGGAGGTCCAGCAGGCCTACGAGCAGATCATTCACGACCGTGAAACGGGCTACACCGGCGGCTATGGAAACGGTGCCGGCTACGGACAGACCGGAGCGGGCGGCTACGGAAACGGTGCCTATGGCGGCAATGGCTACGGCGGTTTCGGCGGCTATGGCGGCGGGTTTGGCGGTTACGGCTATGGTCAGACCGGGGGCTATTCACAGGCCCAGGTGGATCCGAAGCTGCAGGCGGCGGCCAATTTTATCAATAACCGGATGTATGCCGAGGCCATGCGCACGCTGTCGGAGGTGGAGCGCAAGGATGCCATGTGGTATTACTTAAGCGCCAGGGCTAATTTAGGGCAGGGAAATACTGTGGCGGCTCGGGAACAGGCCCAGACGGCGGTGAACATGGAGCCGAACAACCTGCAGTATCAGGCGCTGATGCAGCAGATCCAGGGCGGCGGCATGTGGTATCAGAACATGGGCACGGAATACGGCAGTCCCATGGGCTGCGAGGGTGACTGGTGCATGCGGCTTTGCATCGCCAATATGCTCTGCAACGGCTGCTGCGGCATGCGTTTCTGTTATTGCTGATAATAAGAATAAGGGAGAGACGGCGTTGCCTGGATGAGATCCGATGTGCCTTGTGCGCAGGGCGTCGAAACATAGAGAAGGTAAGATGAGCAGGATGGAATTGGATAACCGAATCAAAGCGCTGACGGAGCAGATCCGGCCGGCGGATCAGGAGATCGAGAAACAAAGCTGGGATTTCTGGGATACCCGCTGCAAGCCGCTTCGGGGCTTTGGATATCTGGAAGAGATGGTGGTACGCCTGGCGGGCATGACCGGGCAGGTACACCCCTCCATTGCGAAACGGGCCGTGGTGATCATGGGCGCCGACAACGGTGTGGTGGAAGAGGGCGTCAGCCAGTGCGGACCGGAGGTGACTACCCAGGTCCTGGAAAACATGGGCGAGAGAAAGAGCAGTGTCTGTGTCATGAGTCAGAAGCTGGGGGCCGAGGTGGTGCCCATCGATATCGGCATGAAGACACCGGCCGCGCACCCCGGTGTGCGTGTGCGGGTGATCCGCCGGGGCACGGGCAATATTGCGAAGGAACCGGCCATGACCAGGGATGAATGCATTCGGGCCATTCTGGTGGGAGCCGAGACAGCAAGGGAGCTGAAGGAAGAGGGCTATGAGCTGATCATGGTGGGTGAGATGGGCATCGCCAACACCACCACCTCCTCGGCCTGCGCCTGCGTGATGTTCGATCAGGATCCGGAACAGACCACCGGCCGGGGTGCCGGGCTTTCCGGTGAGGGACTCCGCCGCAAAAAAGAGGTGATCCGGCAGGCGCTCCGGGTGAACGCGCCGGATGCATCCGATCCGGTGGATATTCTGGCTAAAGTGGGCGGCCTGGATATTGCGGGCATGACCGGTCTGTATCTGGGAGCCGCCAGTGTCGGACTCCCGGCCATGATCGACGGGGCGATCTCCGGTATCGCCGCGGTGCTGGCATCACGGATCTGTCCTGCCGCGAAGGATTATATGCTGCCCTCCCACAGCACCGCCGAGCCGGTGGGTGCCATGATCACAAAGGAGCTGGGACTGGAGCCCATCCTGTTTGCGGGGATGCATCTGGGTGAAGCCACCGGTGCAGCCATGGTGCTGCCGCTGCTGGATATGGCCCTGCATGTCTATGAGACCCTGCCGGGATTTGCAGACAGCAATGTGGAGCAGTATGAGCATCTGGTCTGAGCGGGTTGCAGGCCAAAATTCCATTGCCGCAGATCGCATTCGCGAAGCGAGCAGGATAGCACTCATCAGGCGGAGGCAATTTGGAATGGATTTAGGACCGTTGCAGCTCACTGCGTGAACGATAACCCACGATCCGGCCATGCTATCGATTTTTGTGGATTTTGTTGAAAAAATGCAGAAAATCTGATAGAATACAGACAGCTTTAACAGAAATGGAGGACTCAAGGCATGAAAAAGAATTTGCTGATCGCCATTGGACGTCAGTTCGGCAGCGGTGGACACGAGATCGCGCGGAGACTGTCCAAGGAGCTGAATATCCCGATCTATGATAAAGAGCTGTTGAAAATGCAGGCGAAGGAAAGCGGCATTGCGGAGACGGTGCTGGAAGCGTACGATGAAAAGCCCACCAGCTCGCTGCTGTATTCCATCGTGATGGATGTCTATCCGGCTATGAATTATGCCGGTGCGTCCTTAAACCAGCAGGTCTATCAGGCTCAGTTTGACACGATCCGAAATCTGAAGGATCAGGGCAGCAGCATCATCGTGGGCCGTGCGGCGGATTACATCCTGCGCGATGAGCCGGGACTGGTCTCCGTGTTTATCCATGCACCGCTGGAGGTGCGTGCCCAGCGTGTGGCCGAGTTTGAAGGTGTTTCCTTCCAGGCAGCCCGGGATATGGTGACCAAGGCGGACAAGAAACGTTCCAGCTATTACAACTTCCAGACGGACCGCCAGTGGGGCGCAGCCTCCAGCTATATGCTCAGCATTGACAGCAGTGCGGTGGGCTATGACGGAGCGGTGCAGATCATAAAGACCTTTGCGGAGATGAAAAAGAGTGTTCCCGTGATGGATTAAGATTTCAGAGTACTTGGCCGACAGGATGCAGCAGCATCCGTCGGCTTTTTTAATAATAAATTTAGGTTTTTTTCCTGTTATGAAAAGAGATGGCTATTGATAAAAAGGGTGAAAAAGAATTATACTCTAACGTAACCATTAAGTGAAAGAACAAGAGGTAATTGGTTATATGGATAATAATCAGCAAAACAGAGGTCCTGAACGGGGCGGCGGGAACAACAACCGCGGCAATAACAACAATCGGAACAACAAGAACCATTCCATGGTGCTGATGTTCCTGATGGTGACATTGGTCGTCCTGTTCGTTATGAGCTTCGTCAACAACCGTGTCAAGGACAGCACGTCCAAGGAGATCTCCTACAACGAGTTTCTGACCATGCTTGATCAGGGACTGGTGGAAGAGGTGGAGATCGAGAGCAGCCGTCTGGTGATCACACCGAAGACCCAGCCGCTGGCAGGCAGAGGGGTACAGATCGGCTACTACACCGGCCGGGTCTACGATCCGTATCTGGTGGAGCGACTTTCCCAGGCCGGCATCACCTTCCGGGAAGAGATCCCGGATACCACCACGGATCTTATCCTGAATATCCTGCTGTCCTTCCTACCGCTGATCTTCATCTGGATCCTGATGGGCTTCCTGATGCGCAAGATGTCCGGTGGCGGCGGCATGATGGGCGTTGGCAAGAGCAAGGCCAAGATGTATATGCAGAAGGAGACCGGCGTTACCTTTAAGGATGTGGCCGGTCAGGATGAAGCCAAGGAATCACTGCAGGAGTGCGTGGATTTCCTGGAGCATCCGGAAAAATATACCGAGATCGGTGCCAAGCTGCCCAAGGGCGCGCTGCTGGTGGGCCCTCCCGGAACCGGTAAGACACTGCTGGCCCGGGCGGTAGCCGGCGAGGCGCATTGCCCCTTCTTCTCCCTGTCCGGTTCGGAATTTGTGGAGATGTTCGTAGGTGTGGGTGCGTCCCGTGTGCGTGACCTGTTTGAAGAAGCCAGAAAAAATGCACCCTGTATCATTTTCATCGATGAGATCGATGCCATCGGTAAGAGCCGCGATACCCAGTTTGGCGGCAACGACGAGCGTGAGCAGACCCTGAACCAGCTGCTGGCTGAGATGGACGGCTTCGATGCCTCCAAGGCCATCCTGCTGCTGGGCGCCACCAACCGTCCGGAGATCCTGGATAAGGCACTGCTTCGTCCGGGGCGTTTCGACCGCCGCGTTATCGTAGACAAGCCGGATCTGAAGGGCAGAACGGACATCCTGAAGGTGCATTCCCGTCGGGTGAAGATGGACGAGACCGTGGATCTGGAGGGTATTGCCCTGGCCACCTCTGGTGCCGTAGGTTCGGACCTGGCCAATATGATCAACGAGGCAGCCATTCTGGCTGTTAAGAAGGGCCGCAAGGCCATCTCCCAGAAGGATCTGTTTGAAGCAGTGGAGGTCGTTCTGGTAGGTAAGGAAAAGAAGGACCGTATCCTCAGCAAGGAGGAGCGCAGCATCGTGTCCTATCACGAGGTGGGACATGCGTTGGTCAGCGCTCTCCAGAAGCATTCCGAGCCGGTTCAGAAGATCACCATCGTGCCCAGAACCATGGGCGCCCTGGGCTACGTTATGAACGTGCCGGAGCAGGAGAAATTCCTGAATACGGAGAAAGAACTGCGTGCCATGCTGGTGGAATATGTGGCCGGCCGTGCCGCAGAGGAAGTGGTCTTTGATACCGTGACCACAGGTGCAGCCAACGATATTGAAAAGGCCACCCAGATCGCCAGAGCCATGGTGACCCAGTACGGTATGTCCAAACGGTTCGGTCTGATCGGCCTGGAGCGGATCTCCGGTCAGTATCTGGACGGCCGGGCTGTGGCTAACTGCTCGGAGCGGACCCAGGCAGATATCGATACCGAGGTCATGGATATGCTGAAGGCATCCTATGAGGAGGCCAAGCAGCTGCTGACGGATCACAGAGGTACGCTGGATCGAATCGCCGCCTTCCTGATCGAGAAGGAGACCATCACAGGCAAGGAGTTTATGGACATCTTCCGGGAGTGTGAGGGCCTGGAGGAGGAGAAGCCGGCGGCCACCAGCCGGATCTTTGAGAAACCTGCGACGCCGGATGTGATCATCCTGCCGGATACCCAGGCGCAGACACAGACTGAGGCGGAGACAGAGGTTCCGACTCCTGCACCGGCCCAGGCGGAGACAGAGGTTTCGACTCCGGCATCGGCCCAGGAAGAGGTTCAGACCCAGGTGGCCGATTCAGGAAGCGGAAGAACCACCGGCTCAGACAGAGACTGAAGCTCAGGCTGAGACGGAAGCGGATGCTGCGCAGGCAGACTCGGGCAGCGCTGGCGGTGAGGCTTAAGGCGGCAGAATAAAGCGGAAACCGTAACCGCCTGCGTGTCACACAAGCGAGGTGACTATGAATAAAAAGAAATGGAGCCGATATCCGGTGGAGTTTTACCGCCGGTACAGGCATGGGCTCTGGATCGTGTTCTACATGATGTTTTACATGGTAGGCTTTATGATCCTGGAGAACGCAGGCCATCGGCATTATCATGTGCTGCACAGCGCGATCGATGACATGATCCCGTTCTGCGAGTACTTTATCATTCCGTATACGCTCTGGTTTCTGTATATGGCACTGGGGATCTGCTGGTTCGTCTTCTGCAGCGGCAGCAAGCGGGAATACTACCAGCTCTCTTCGGTCCTGGCCATCGGCATGACGCTGTTTCTGATCGTCAGCTGCGTATGGCCCAATATGCAGGACCTTCGTCCGGAGGTGTTTGCCAGAGAGAATATGTTTGTGGATATGGTGCGTCAGCTCTATGCGACGGATACGCCCACAAATGTGCTGCCAAGCATCCATGTATATAATTCGCTGGCACTGATGTTTGCTTTTCTGAGCAGTGAAAGGATGCGAGGCCGCAACGTGGCCAAGGGGGCCATCGTAACACTGACGATCCTGATCGTGCTGTCCACCATGTTTTTAAAGCAGCATTCGGTGGTGGATGTGTCCATGGGCGTGCTGACGGCCGTGGCGGTGCAGATGTTCTGCGAAAAGGTCTTTCACAAGGAGCACGCAGCAGCCGTGTGCAGAGCAGACAGTTATAAGTATTGATCGGTTTGTTGCAGCTCACTGCGTGCACTGTAATATCGGTTTCGGCTTCGCAGGAAGCGGTAACCGGAATCCGATTAAAGCGTTGAGTGATTGATGAAAAACATTTTGTTTTAAGCGTGAAGCCGGCACCCTGGTGCCGGCTTTCGACATCATAACCGAAAATAAGGAGGAAAACCTTGGGGGAAGAGAAAAAGCAAAGGGAAGCAGAAAACCAGCTTCCGCCTGAGTGTCAGACTGCCGGTGAGGTCCCGGCGGAAAACTGCTTCGGATTTCATATCGAGGAGGAGCTGAAGAAGCTGCCGGCCCGGCCGGGCGTGTATATCATGCACGACGAAAAGGATGCCATCATTTATGTGGGCAAGGCAGTGAGCCTGAAGAACCGGGTGCGGCAGTATTTCCAGAAGAGCCGGAACAAGGGACCGAAGATCGAACAGATGGTGACGAAGATCCGCCGGTTTGAGTATATCGTGACGGATACGGAGCTGGAGGCGCTGGTACTGGAGAATAACCTGATCAAGGAGCATTCGCCCCGGTACAACACCATGCTGAAGGATGACAAGACCTATCCTTTTATCAAGGTGACGGTGGGGGAGGATTACCCCCGGATTTTTCTGACCCGGCGGATGCTCAAGGACAAGGCGAAGTATTATGGCCCCTACACCAGCGCTCTGGCTGTGCGGGATATGATCGATTTCATCCGCCGGCTGTATAAGATCCGGTCCTGCAGCCGGAAGCTGCCGGCTGAGATCGGATCCGGACGGCCCTGCCTGAACTATCACATCAAGCAGTGCGATGCCCCCTGCCAGGGCCTGATCTCCCGGGAGGAGTATCGCCGCAGCGTGGAGCAGGCCATGGAGTTTCTGGATGGACACTATGAACCGATCTTCCGGATGCTGGAGGAGAGGATGCTGGAGGCCTCCGCGGCCATGGAGTTTGAGGCGGCGGCCACCTGGCGGGATCTGCTCACCAGCGCCCGGCAGATCGCCCAGCGCCAGAAGATCACTCACGGCGACGGGGAGGACAAGGATGTGCTGGCCATGGCCGCGGAGGGAACGGATGCCATTGTGCAGGTGTTCTTCATCCGGGACGGCAAGCTCATCGGCCGGGAGCATTTCTGGGTACGAATCGGCATGGGGGAACCCATGGGCGAGGTCCTGTCCAGCTTTATCAAGCAGTTCTACGCGGGCACGCCCTATGTGCCGAAGGAACTGATGCTGGAGGCAGAGGCGGCGGACCAGGAGCTGCTGGCGGAGTGGCTGAGCAGCCGGCGGGGCAGCAAGGTCACCATCAGCGTGCCACGGCGCGGTACCAAGGAAAAGCTTATTGAAATGGCTCACGCCAATGCGGACATCGTGCTGCGGCATGACCGCGAGCGGATCAAGCGGGAGGAGGGCCGGACCATCGGGGCCATGAAGGAGATTGCCGACTGGCTGGGGCTGGGCCAGATCCGGCGTGTGGAGGCCTTCGATATCTCCCATATCAGCGGCTTTGAGTCCGTAGGCTCCATGGTGGTCTTTGAAAAGGGAAAGCCAAAGAACAGCGATTACCGCAAGTTCCGGCTGCGGACGATCCAGGGGGTGGATGACTACGCCAGTATGCGGGAGGTGCTGACCAGGCGCTTCTCCCACGGCCTGGAGGAACGGGAGAAGCTGAAGGATATGGAGGAGTTTGGCAGCTTTTCCGTGTTCCCGGATCTGATCATGATGGACGGCGGCAAGGGCCAGGTGCATGTGGCCCAGGAGGTGCTGGAAAGTCTGGGGCTGGACATTCCGGTGTGCGGTATGGTCAAGGACGATCATCACCGGACCAGAGGTCTGTATTTCCGGGACGAGGAGCTGCCCATCGACACCCGGTCCGAGGGCTTTAAGCTGATCACCCGGGTGCAGGATGAGGCGCACCGGTTTGCCATTGAGTATCATCGCAGCCGGCGCACCAAAGAGCAGGTACATTCCGTGCTGGATGACATCCCGGGCATCGGTCCGGCCCGGCGCAAGGCGCTGATGCGGGCCTTTGCCTCCATGGACGAGCTGAGGAAGGCTTCGGTGGATCAGCTGGCGGCGATTCCCTCCATGGACAGCCGCAGCGCCGAGTCGGTGTACAGATTCTTTCATCGACAAAATGACGAAAATATGCTAACTTAGAAGCGTATGTACTGGGCGAGTTGCCATGATGATCAGGGCAGTTCAGTCGGTTCGATCCCCTGTGGCGTGTGGATTAAAAAGCGTCAGGGCTTTGGGGATTTCGGATAATCGCAGTCAGGTATAGGATGGAGGACGCGTATGGCAAGCAGCGTAGCGCTAACAAAACTTGTGGAAAAAATGAAGCTCGAGAGCGTATTTCCGGATATGGATCTTTCCAATAGAAAGATCATCACAACAGAGGTCAACCGACCGGCTCTTCAGCTGACCGGCTACTTTGAACACTTTGATGCAGAGCGTCTGCAGATCATCGGTTTCGTGGAATGGACCTATCTGGAGGGACTTCCCAGAGAGGTGAAGGTGCCGATCTATGAAAAGCTCCTGTCTTATCAGGTGCCGTGTCTGATCTATACGACGCAGATCGCGCCGGATGAGGACATGAAGGAGCTGGCACGAAAGTATGATGTGCCGATCTTTATCACGAAAAAGGCCACTTCGCCGTTTATGGCGGAGGTCATTCGCTGGCTGAACGTGGAGCTGGCGCCCTGCATTTCGATCCACGGCGTTCTGGTGGACGTTTACGGTGAAGGTATCCTGATCACGGGTGAGAGCGGTATCGGTAAGTCGGAGGCGGCGCTGGAGCTGATCAAGCGCGGACACCGTCTGATCACCGATGACGTGGTGGAGATCCGCAAGGTCAGTGACGATACGCTGGTTGGAACAGCGCCGGATATCACCCGTCACTTCATCGAGCTGCGCGGTATCGGCATCATCAATGTGAAGACTCTGTTCGGTGTCGAGTCGGTTAAGGATACCGGCACCATCGATCTGGTCATCAAGCTGGAGGAGTGGGACCGCGAGAAGGAGTACGACCGTCTGGGCCTGGAGGAGGAATATACCGAGTATCTGGGCAACAAGGTGGTCTGCCATTCGCTGCCGATCCGTCCGGGTCGAAATCTGGCGGTCATCGTAGAATCCGCGGCGGTCAACCATCGTCAGAAGAAGATGGGTTACAATGCAGCCAGAGAGCTGTATGAGCGGGTACAGAACGGCCTGATGCGCAACATGAACAAGAGTCAGGAGTAAACAGAGAAAAAGAAACGGCCCTGGAAGCGGCCGGGAGGAAAATAGATTATGAAGAAGTATGCATTTGGAATTGATGTGGGCGGTACAACGATCAAGATGGGCCTGTTCTCGGCGGATGGCGAGATCCTGGACAAGTGGGAGATCCCGACCCGCAGTGAGAATAACGGTGAGCAGATCCTTCCGGACTGTGCCAGGGCTGTGCTGGATAAGATCGAAGAGAAAAAAATCGATAAGAATGACGTGGCCGGCATCGGTATCGGCATTCCGGGACCGGTGGATGAAAACGGCGAGGTAGAAGTGGCGGTCAACATCCACTGGGGCCATGTACGCATCGTTTACGAGATGGAGCGCATGACCGGACTTCCGGCCAGGGCCGGCAACGACGCCAACGTAGCAGCCCTGGGTGAAATGTGGAAGGGCGGCGGCGAAGGCGCCAGAAACGTGGTACTGGTGACACTGGGCACCGGCGTTGGCGGCGGTATCATCATCGGAGGCAAGATCCTCACCGGCTCCCACGGTGCCGGCGGCGAGATCGGCCACATCCATGTGGAGGATGCGATGACGGAGGCCTGCAATTGCGGAAACTACGGCTGTCTGGAGCAGGTGGCTTCAGCCACCGGTATTGCCCGTCTGGCCAGAGAGGAGCTGGCCTCTTCCACCGAGGACAGCCCGCTGAGAAAGCGGAACATTTCCGCCAAGTCTGTATTTGACTGTGTAAAGGAAGGCGATCCGCTGGCGATCCGTGTGGCGGAGCGGTTCGGAAAATATCTGGGCGAGGCCCTGGCGGGTATTGCCAATGTGGTGGATCCGGAGGTCATCGTTATCGGCGGCGGCGTTTCCAAGGCCGGCCCGATCCTGCTGGAGTTTGTGGAAAAGCATTTCTACAAGCAGACCTTCTCTCCCTGCAGAGCCTGCCGCTTTGCACTGGCGACTCTGGGCAATGATGCGGGCATCTGCGGTGCTGCCAAGATGGTCCTGTAATCGATGAAGATCGTTTTAGCTGCCCTGAATGCCAGGTATATCCATGTGAATTCGGCGCTGCATTGCCTGAAGGCCTATGCCAGGGCCGGCGGGTATGCCGGGGCCGACGACATACGGATACTGGAATTTACAATCAATGAACCCGGCGAGGAGATCCTTCGCCGGATCTATCGGGAAAAGCCGGATCTTCTGGCTTTTTCCTGTTATATATGGAATATTCGGATGGTGCTGGAGACGGCCGAGGCTCTGCATACCCTGCTGCCGGACACAAAGATCTGGCTGGGTGGCCCGGAGGTGAGCTTTGAGACGGAAGACTTCCTGAAAGAACACCGCTGGATCTCCGGCATCATGCGGGGAGAAGGCGAGGAGATCTTTCTGCGGCTGCTGACGGCTTACGAAAGCGGAGGGACACTGGAAGCGGTTCCGGGGATAACCTACCGCGAGCCGGTGGAGCAAATGGAGCCGGGGGATGCGATGGAAAGAGCCGGAGCGGATCATCAAAACCTCTGCGAAGAAACCGGGTCAGACCGCCTGAAACGTTGCGAAGAGCCCCGGCGGCAGGAACAGATTCGCGTGAACGCACCCGGGGAGCCGGTGGATCTGGCACGGCTGCCCTTTATTTATGAGGATCTGGAGCCCTACGGCCGCCGGATCCTGTATTACGAGACCAGCCGCGGCTGCCCCTTTTCCTGCAGCTACTGTCTTTCGTCGGTAGAGAAGGGAATCCGGCTTCGTCCGCTGGAGCTGGTGCTGCCGGAGATCCAGAGCTTTCTGGACCGAAGGGTCCCACAGGTCAAGATGGTGGACCGCACCTTCAACTGCCGGCCCGGGCATGCCCGGCCGATCTGGACCTATATCCGGGATCATGACAACGGCGTGACCAATTTCCATTTTGAGCTGGAGGCCAACCTGCTGCAGGAGGAGGATCTGCAGATTCTGGAGACCATGCGGCCGGGGCTGATCCAGGTGGAGATCGGTGTGCAGTCGGCCAATCCCGTGACACTCCGGGAGGTACAGCGCAATCCGGATCTGACCCGGATCCGGGAAGCGGCCCGGCGGCTGATCGCCAGCGGGCGTATGCATGTGCACCTGGACCTGATCGCCGGCCTTCCCTATGAGGATATGGACAGCTTCCGGGAGTCCTTCCGGACGGTGTACAGCTGGCATCCCCATGAACTGCAGCTTGGCTTTTTAAAGCTGCTGAAGGGCTCGCCCCTGCGGGCCAGGGCCGAGCTTTACGGAATGAAGAGCCGGCGGGAGGCTCCTTACGAGGTGCTTTCCACGGCCTGGATGAGCGGTGAGGATCTGTTTGCATTGAAGGACGCGGAGGAGATGCTGGAGGTCTACTACAACAGCGGGCAGTTTACCCATACCATCCGTCGTCTGGAGGAGCTCTTTGCCGATCCGCTGGGAATGTATGAAGCACTGGCTGCCTACTACGAGCAGCTGGGACTGGCGGGGCAGGCCCAGTCCCGGGACGGCCGCTTCCGGATCCTGCGGGGATTTATCCGGGAACGGGTGCCGGACGAGGCGGAACGGGCGCTGTGGGATCAGCTTCTGCTGCGGGATCTGTATCTGCGGGAGAATGCCAAGTCCAGACCGGACTGGGCGCCGGCCGAGACCGAGACCTGGCGCCTGCAGCGGCGGGCTTTTTATGAAGCGGAAGAGCGAAAGCGCCGGTATCTGCCGGATCACGAGGGAGTCCGGGGGGCTGTTCTCGCCCGGATGACGCACCTGGAGCAGGTCATCTCCAAAGGCAGCGTGACCGGATATGAGCTTTTTGACTACCGGAACCGGGACCCGGTAACGGGAAATGTACGGTGCTGCCGGATCAACGCCGAAGAATTTTCGGAATTTGTGAATAATTGACCGGATTGCTTGAGAAATTTCGGGGGCTGTCGTAGAATTGGGATATTATTCGGGCGGCGGTCAGCCGCAAAAATAAGCCGAAAGGGCAGAGGACAGAGGAAGTTCCGGGATTGCTCCGAAGCAGGAACCTGTCTGCGGGAGCAACCGCATCGGTCTGCCCAAAGAAAGGAAAATTATGAAGAACTATAAGAAGAACAAGAAGACTCAGACAATTGCAGCGGTGATCGTGATCATTCTGGTAGCTGCCATGGTGATTACCCCCATCGTCAGCGCTCTGATGTAATGGAAATCAAACGATCATGAAAAAACGGAATATGTGCAGAGGCCTGGCTGTGCTGGGCGTGCTGGCGGCTTCGCTGGGAACCTTCTGTATGACGGCTTCGGCTGCTGTACGCACGGTGAGCAGCGGCGTGACCATCGATGGCATGGATGTTGGCGGCATGACCCGGGAGGAAGTGAAAACACTGATCACGGATAAGATCACGTCGCTGCGCGGCGAGACGCTGTCGATCCGGGTGGGGGACAATGACCTGACCTGTACCTTCGGGGATCTGGGACTCCAGTGGAGCAACTCCGGTATCGTGACGGAGGCTATGAACCTGGGCGCATCGGGCAATATCGTTCAGCGCTATAAGGATCAGGCGGACCTGACCCATGAGAGCAAGGCCTTCAGCCTGGAATATGTGCTCAGTGATACGGCTGTGACAAGCTATGTATCCGGCCTTTCGGCTTACAATACGGAGCCGGTGAATGCCACCATCTATACCACGGATGAATTAAAGCCCGGGGTAGAGGGCGGAACGGACGGAATCACGCTGAATCAGGAGCAGGCGGTGAGTCTGCTCAAGTCCACCATCGAGGACTGGGACGGCCACAGTGAGATCTCCCTGGAGCTGCCGGTGGACCGGGTCAGCCCGGATGTCACCTATGAGCAGCTGGCGGTGATCAGCGACGTGCTGGGCCAGGCGACCACGGACTATTCTTCTTCCAGCTATGCCCGTGCCACCAATGTGGAAAACGGCTGCCGGAAGATCAGCGGAACCCTTCTGTATCCGGGGGAGTCCTTCTCGGTGACGGATGCGGTGGTTCCCTTTACCGCGGAAAACGGCTATGAGCCGGCTCCCTCCTACGAGGAGAACCGGGTCGTGGATTCCTATGGCGGCGGTATCTGCCAGGTATCCACCACCTTATATAATGCGGTGCTCAAATCGGAGCTGGAGGTGATCGCAAGGTCTAACCACACCATGGTGGTCAGCTATGTGGATCTGTCCAAGGATGCGGCCATCGCCGAAGGCGTGATGGATTTTGCCTTCTATAACAATCTGGAGGATCCGGTGTATATCGTGGGCTACGCCTACGCAGGTCAGCTGTCCTTTATCATCTACGGACATGAGACCCGCCCCTCCAATCGTTCCATCGATTTTGAAAGCCGAACGATCCAGACTGTGGAACCTTCGGCGGCTAAGATCATCGCCAACTCTTCCCAGCCGGTAGGCTACATCAACCAGACCCAGAGTCCCCATACGGGCTATACGGCGGAGCTGTGGAAGAACATCTATTACGACGGCGTGTGGAGTGATTGTGTGCAGATCAACACCAGCTACTACAATGCCGTGGGTACAATCTACGATGTGGGTATCGCCACGGAGTATCCGGCACTGTCCCAGGCCATCAATACGGCCATCGCCAGCGGAGATATCTCCCAGGTGCAGACGGTGATTGCCCAGGCGGCCACCTACCAGAACCAGCCCCAGACGGACGCGCCGGCGCAGACGCCGGAGGCAGGTCAGGTGTGGACGGATCCGGGCAGCGGCGATTACGACGAGCCTGTGATGGTGTACTGATCGGACACGGGGGCCGTGTCAGGCTGTGATGCGTCGGGCGGAGCTTTGGCGGATCGCGGCAGCGGCAGGATGCAGGAGACGGATGGATATGATAACAGGAAAACTGACGCCGGCGGTGATGCAGCGAAGCGTGCAGCGGGTGCTGCAAAGAGCCGGCGTGTATAAGCCGGAATATCCGGCAAAGTCCCGGACCGGGATCTGGCGGCAGGGAAACAGCCTGGGCACCCTGGGCGGTGAGCTGGACCGCACGCCGGACATGCTTCTGGCGGAGGCGGCCGCGCTGGTGCTGGCCGGCGGGGCAGTGCCGGCGCGGTTTGATCTGAGTCTGATGCTGCCGACGGCCTGCTCCGAGGAGGAGCTGCGAAGTCTGATGGAGGAGATCGCCCGGGTGGTGAGCAGCTGGGAGGCTGTGGTGACAGAGGTGCTCTGTCAGGTCAGTGATGCGGTGAACCGGCCGGTATTCACAGCGGTCTGCCTGGGTGAGAGTCCGGCGGTCCGGCCGGAGGAAACGAGAGCGGTCCGGGAGGAGATGGCGCTTGTGATGGCGGGAACTCCGGGACTGGGCGGCACGGCGCGGCTGTGTCAGAGCCGGCAGGAGGCGTTGAAGCGCCGGCTTCCGGGACGGATGATCTCCGAAACGGCAGGCTGGATGGAGCGGCTGCAGCTGCGGGCCCTTCGCCGGATGATCGGGGAACCGACGGCGGATACCCTGATCCGGGCGATGCAGCCGGTGGCTCAGGGCGGCGTTTTTGAAGCGCTTTGGGATCTGGCGGCGAGGACAGGACTGGGACTGGAACTGGATCTGCGGGCGATGCCCATGGAGCAGGAGGTCGTGGAGGTCTGCGAGGTGCTGGGAGTGCATCCCTACCGTTTAAACGGGCAGGGGGCGGTGCTCCTGATCACGGATCAGCCAAAGGAGCTGTGCCGGCGATTGCTGGAGGCTGGCGAGAATGCCGCGGTGATCGGCCATGTGACGGCGAAGGCCGTGGTGGTCCACAACGGCGAAGAGACCCGATATCTGGAAAAACCTCAGCAGGAGGAACTGGACCGGCTGGTCCAGGGGGCACAGATCCGGCCCTGATCCTGCTTTTTGTTTTTGGATTTTATGGATCAGAGTGTTAAAAGCCCCTTTCCGCTTCATGCCTGCATGAAGTGGAGTGTGACTGAATGATACGTGATCCCTTTTTTGATATCTTAACCTTTTAAGGGATGATTTAAGCAACGACAAGGAATGGAGAGTATTATGCGAGATCAGATTTTAACCTTCCTGGAAAGAAACAGCAGGATCGATTTGGATGAGCTGGCCATCATGCTGGGCGCGAGCCGCGAGGTCATCGAGGCGGAGATCCGTCAGATGGAAGAGGAGCAGGTCATCTGTGGCTACAGCACGGTGATCAACTGGGACAAGACGGATGCCGAAAAGGTAACGGCTCTGATCGAGGTCCGGGTAACGCCCCAGAGAGATATGGGCTTTGACAGCATCGCCGAGCGGATCTACAACTATCCGGAGGTGCGGTCGGTATACCTGATCTCCGGCGGCTATGACCTGATGGTCATCCTGGAGGGCAAGACGCTGCGGGAGGTTTCTTCCTTTGTGAACAGCAAGCTGGCTTCTCTGGATACGGTCATCAGTACTTCCACTCACTTTATCCTGAAGAAGTATAAGGCCGAAGGAACCATCATGGACAAGAAGGAAAAAGATGAAAGGATGATGCTCACGTGAGAAACCCATTATCAGATAAAGCCGTAGCTCTGCAGCCCTCCGGCATCCGGAAGTTTTTTGACATCGTCAGCGAGATGGACGATGTGATCTCGCTGGGCGTGGGTGAGCCGGATTTTGACACACCCTGGGCTGTGCGGGACGAGGGTATTTACACCCTGGAACGCGGCAAGACATTTTATACATCCAATTCCGGTCTGAAGGAGCTGCGTGAGCAGATCTCCATCAATGTGAAACAGCGGCTGGGCGTTTCCTATGACCCGGTCTCCGAGGTGTTTGTGACCGTTGGAGGCAGTGAAGGCATCGATCTGGCCTGCCGTGCCATGCTCAATCCCGGGGATGAGGTGCTGGTTCCCCAGCCCTCCTATGTGGCCTACACTCCCTGTATCACGCTGGCTGGCGGCGTGCCGGTGACCATTGAACTGAAGGAAGAGAACAATTTCCGTCTGACGGCTCAGGAGGTTCTGGATGCGGTGACGGACAAGACCAAGCTGCTGATCCTGCCCTTCCCGAACAATCCCTGCGGATCGATCCTGGAGAGAGAGGATCTGGAGGCCATCGCCAAGGTGGTCATCGAAAAGGATCTGTATGTGGTCAGCGATGAGATCTATTCCTCGCTGGTCTACACGGAGGAGCCCCATGTGAGCATTTCCTCCCTGCCGGGCATGCGGGAGCGGACGATCCTCATCGACGGCTTCTCCAAGGCCTATGCCATGACCGGCTGGCGTCTGGGCTACGTCTGCGGACCGGCCGCCATTGTGCAGCAGATGGTGAAGATCCATCAGTACTGCATCATGTGTGCGCCCACCAACAGCCAGTATGCGGCGGTGGTGGCTCTGCGCGACTGCCAGGATGAGGTGCGCAAGATGCGCGACGCCTACAACCAGAGACGCCGTTATCTGATGTACGCCTTTGAGCAGATGGGTCTGCCCTGCTTTGAGCCCTTTGGCGCCTTCTATATGTTCCCCTGCATCAAGGAGTTTGGCATGACCAGTGACGAGTTTGCCACCAAGCTGCTCCAGGAGGAACGGGTGGCGGTGGTGCCGGGTACCGCGTTTGGTGACTGCGGCGAAGGATATGTTCGTATTTCCTATGCTTATTCGGTGGAACAGCTGAAAAAGGCCATGGAAAGACTGGGACGGTTCGTGGCCAGACACAGAAAGGTGTGAAGCGGACACGGATGAATATCGTATTACTTGAACCGGAGATCCCGGCCAACACCGGCAACATCGGGCGGACCTGCTACGCGACGGGAACGAAGCTCCATCTGATCGAACCGCTGGGCTTTTCCTTAAACGAAAAGCACCTGAAGCGGGCCGGTATGGACTACTGGGAGCATCTGGATGTACAGTGCTGGAGAGATTATCAGGAGTTTGAGCAGGCCCATCCGGGGGCGGTGATCTGGATGGCCACCACCAAGGCAAGGCAGTGTTACACGGAGGTCACCTTCGGTCCGGAGGATTACATTATGTTTGGCAAGGAGAGTGCGGGGATTCCGGAGGAGCTTTTGATGGCCCATCCGGAGCGATGCATCCGCATTCCCATGATGGACGAGATCCGTTCGCTGAACCTGTCCAATGCGGCGGCCATCGTGCTGTACGAGGCGCTGCGCCAGAACGATTTTGCCGGTCTGCAGCAGGCAGGTGAGCTTCACCGCCATCGCTGGGACGAGGGGGAGGAAGAACATGGCAAGTAGAGAACTGCCGGCAGCCTTTGTCGAGGAGATGAAGCAGCTGCTGGGGGCGGAATATGATGCATTTCTGGCATCCTACGAGGAGCCCCGGCGGTTTGCCCTTCGCATCAATCCGCTGAAGGTGACGGTGGATACGCTGGAGGAAGCCGCGGGCTTCCATCTGACGCCGGTACCCTGGGTCGGCACCGGCTGCTACTATGAGCAGCAGGATGCGCCTTCCAGGCATCCCTTCTACCGGGCCGGACTCTATTATCTTCAGGAACCCAGTGCCATGACACCGGCGGATGTGCTGGATGTACAGCCGGGCCATCGGGTGGCGGATCTGTGTGCCGCTCCGGGCGGAAAGGCAACGGCCCTGGGAGCCAAACTGAAGGGCGAGGGCCTGCTGCTGGCCAACGACATCAGTGCCAGCCGGGCCAGGGCGTTGCTGCGCAATCTGGAGCTGTTCGGGGTGACCAACGCCTTTGTTACCAATACCCAGGTGGATCAGCTGGCAGCGGAGTTTCCCGGATATTTCGACCGGGTGCTGCTGGATGCACCCTGCAGCGGTTCGGGCATGTTCCGCAAGGATGAGGACTGTATCCGGGCCTGGTATCCCCAGAAGGAGGACGAGTGTGCGGCGCTGCAGAAGGAGCTGATTCTTCACGCGGCGGATCTGCTCTGTCCGGGCGGTCAGATGCTCTATTCCACCTGTACCTTTTCCGTGAAGGAAAATGAAGAGGTGATCGCCCATCTCCTGCGGGAGCGTCCGCAGATGAAGCTGCTGCCGATCCCGGCCCGGGAAGGCTTTGCCGGGGGCGTGCAGGGAATGGATCTGTGTGTGCGCCTTTGGCCGCATCGTATCGGCGGCGAAGGTCATTTCCTGGCACTGCTGCAGAAGGATGGCGAGCTGACGGAGACCGGACTGGCGGCCCTTCGCTGGTCGGGCCCGGCGGAAGAGAGCCGGCAGCCGGCAGAGGAACGCTCCGGTGGACGGGGCGGAAAAAAGGCCAGAGGCCGGGATCGCGGAAAAGGAAAGGGCCGGAATGAAACGCCGGCTGCCGGGAAGGAGGATCTGGCTTTGCTGGAAGCCTTCGCGGAGCAGATCGGTCTGCAGCCGGCCTGTTTCCCGGAACTGCGGGGCAGTCAGCGGGACTGTGGCCTGGCTAATTCGGACACCCAGCCCACGCTGCAGATCCGTCAGGGGCAGGTCTATCTGACACCGGAGCGTACCGCCCGGGTCAAGGGGATTCCCTTCCTGCGCAACGGGCTGTATCTTGGCGAGTTGAAGAAGAACCGGTTTGAACCATCCCAGGCACTGGCCTTGTCGCTGAGCCGGGAGGATCTGGAGCGCACGGTCTGCCTGGACACAGCGGATGATCGGCTGGCGGCCTTTATGCGGGGCGAAAGCATCCAGGTTCAGGAGGAACGGGGCAACGGATGGTATCTGGTATGTGCCGGAGCCTGGCCGGTGGGCTGGGGAAAGCTGACCGGGCAGACTCTGAAGAACCACATCCCGGCGGGATGGCGTGAGAGTTAAGGATTGCCTCCGGCTGCTGGCTGAAAGAGAAAATGGCGTGAGAGCTGCTCAATAAAAGTGAGACTTAAGAAAACATTGCGGAAACTCTGGCGGGTTTCCGCATTTTTGACTTCTATAATAGGGGGCGTAGATACGGGGACTCGGCTGATCTGCCATGGGAGATAAGGTGGCAGGAGCGGGAGTTCATTGAATGCATGGGAAACAGTCATGCAGCCGCGGGCTGCCTGCTGGAGAAAAAGGCAGGGGACGGTGCTGCGGGAGATAGGCAGGAGGGGATGGATATATGATGCGGAAAAAACAGATCGGAGCGGCTTTGCTGGCAGGGACGATGCTCCTGTCCGCAGCGTGCGTATCGGCGGAGCCGATGACAGAAGTGTTTCAGCCGGAGCTGACGGAAAACGGGGAAGCGGTGACGGAGGAGTCGGATGAAGCAATGGCCGAAGGCGCGGTGCAGATGAAGCGGATCCGTTACGCCAAAGATGAGAAAGAAATCTACGATGTGCTGATGAAGACCCGGCGAAATTACGGCCGGGGCATCCAGATTCTGGAAGATGAAATGGTGCTGTATGAAACCTCCGATGCGGGGGTATCCGCCTCGGGAGCCATGACCAAGTCCGTGACACCGGAGTCCGGGAATACAGATCACTCCCAGGTCAACACCCGGGATGCGAAGGTGGATGAGGCGGATCTGATCCGGACGGACGGGAAATATATCTATATCCTGAGTCCGGATGGCAGTCTGCGCATCGTATCCGCCGAGGGCGCGGACAGCCGACCGGTTGCAGAATATGACTGTTCCTTTGAGGAGACCCTCCACCGGGGCGGCATTTCGGATTATTCGGCGGATCCCTACTGGGAGCACGAGGCCCGGGAGATGTTTGTGGACGGTGACCGGCTGAGCATTCTCTGCACCCAGAGCGTATCCGGATATATGACCATGGCACAGATGGACGAGACCTGGCGGTTTATGCAGGAGACCATCGTGCTGACACTGGACATCTCGGACATCGAGAACCCGAAGCTGCTGGGAAGCTATCACCAGGACGGCGCTTATCTGCAGGCCCGGAAGGTGGGGGATGTGATCTATCTGTTCTCCGAAGCCGAGCCCATGCTGGGGGACAGCCTGGAGGAGAGCGATCTGTCGGTCTATGCCGGCGGGCAGCGGCTGGAGCCGGAGAGCATGGTGCTGCCGGATACGGTGACCTCCCGGTCCTATCTGGTGGTGTCGGGCATCGATACAAAGGAGCCGGCGAAGACGGTGGATGCAAAGGCCTTCGTTTCCGGAGCGGATCAGTTCTATGCAACGGAAAACAGCCTGTATGTGATGAACACCAACCGGGAAACCTGCTATGAGAGCACGGAGCTGGCCCGGTTTGCCTGGGAGGATGGACGGATCGAGCCGGTGGCAGCGACCCGTCTGAAGGGGTATGTGAACGACAGCTTCTCCATCGATGAATACGACGGCCATGTGCGGGTGCTGACCACCTATTTTGGCTCCGTGGGCGGCGCCATCAAGAGCATGCTGGCGGACCTGGTGGGACTGGACTATTATGATGACGACTACTGGACCCGGCATAATGCACTCTTTATTCTGGATGAACAGCTGGGACGGGTGTCCTCACTGCAGGGGATCGCTAAAAATGAGGAGATCCGGTCTGCCCGTTTCTTTGGAGATACGGCCTATTTTGTGACCTATCAGAACACGGATCCGCTGTTCGCGGTGGATCTGTCGGATCCGGCCTCGCCGAAGCTCCTGGGTGAGCTGAGTGTTACCGGCTTTTCCAGCTATCTGCATCCCTACGGAGAGGGACGACTGCTGGGCATGGGCTTTGAGAGCGATCCGGAGACCGGAGTCGTCACCGGCGTCAAGCTGTCCATGTTTGATGTGAGCGATCCGGGGAACGTAACAGAGATCGACCGGACTGTGATCCGGGGCATGACTTACTGTGAAGCAGTCAGCAATTACAAGATGATCCTGGCGGATGCGGGAAAGAACCTGATCGGTTTCTTTGGAGATAACCGGTACTTTGTATACTCCTGGACACCGGAGCAGGGCTTTGTCTGCGAACTGCTCTATGATCTGTATACGGATGGCTTTAACAGCAGCGATTATCGCTACGAAAGTCAGGTGCGGGGACTGTACAGCGGCGAACATCTGTATGTGGCAGGGACTGAATTCGTGGCTGCCTTTGATCTGGCGGATGGATTTAAGAAGGAAGCGGCCCTCTCCCTGGTAGAGTGAATTGTCTGTGAAATGCGTTGGAAAACTATTGCGCAGAATTTAAGCAGTGACTATAATGGGAAAACGGTGCGAAGGCATCGTTTTCTTTTTGTTACATAGGATTAAAGTGTCAAAAGTCACTCTCCACTTCATGCTTGCATGAAAGTGGAGATGTGACTTAATGACACGCAATCATACTTTTGACACTTTAATCTTCATAGGAAATTCCGTCTGGAATTTCCTACGGGCCCGATATAAAATCGGGCAAATATCCGGACAACCGCCGCAAGGCGGCCGGTGCGTTTCGGATTTAGTCCGAAAACAAGGCAGGAATAAAAAGTAGAAGTAGAAGGTGAATATGAAGATTACAAAACAAATGGCGGGCAGCTGGGCCAGGGGACAGCTGGCCTGTGCAAAGCCGGGCATCGGCCTGAACTTTAAATTTGACCGCCGCTCCGGCATGGCCACCGGTATTGCTTCGGCGGTCGCCCTGGGACTCTGGATCTGGACCCGGTATCCGCTCTGGATGCTGCCGGCCTTTGCAGTGGCCTTTGCCCTGCTTTCCGCCACCACCCTGCGGCTGGACGGTATTCTGGGCGTGGCAGCGGGAGCCGGTCTGCTTTATGGCGGCGCCTGGTTTTCGGTGTATGCGCTGCAGACGATCATTCTGGAGCCGGATCTGATGGAAAAGACCAAGGACAGCATCTGGGAGCTGAATATGCTGATGGTGCTGATCGTGTACCTGGTGGTGGCCACGGTGCTGCTGTCCGTTCGCTGGACCTGGCTGATCGTGCACAGCCTGTGCCTGGTGGTGGCGCTGGCAGATTACTTTGTCTACCAGTTCCGCGGAAATGAGATCATCTATGGAGACCTGACCAGCCTGGGCACCGGTGCTACGGTGGCGGCGACCTACCGCTACAATCTGGATGCCAAGGGTGGTACATGGCTGCTGCTGTCGATCCTGGTGATCGCCGCGGTCTTCCGGGTGCAGATCAGGGTCCGCAGCTGGGTGGGCCGCATCGGGCTGCGTGTGCTGACCCTGGTGCTGGTGCTGCATTTTACCCCGGTGGTGGAGAAGAAGCTTTCCCGGCTGGTGACCCAGACCTGGGAACTGAAGGGTACCTATAAGAATGGTTTCCTGGCCAACTTCATGCTCAGCAAGCGTGACAGCAAGGTGAAACCGCCGGCCGGGTATTCCAGGGAGGCCATTGCTTCCCTGGAGGAGCTGGCGGAGGAAGAGCCGGAGCGGACCTATCAGTCCCAGGCCGGCGGTGCGCCGGCAGCTAACGAGGCGGCCAATGCGGCCTTTGAGGCAGGGGTCAAGCCGGTGATCATCACCATCATGGACGAATCCTTTGCGGATTTCCGTCTGATCGGTGATCTGCAGACCAACGAGGAGGTGACGCCGTTCATCGACTCGCTGGTGGATAACACGATCCGGGGCTCGCTGCTGACCTCGGTCTATGGTGCCAAGACGCCCAATGCGGAGTGGGAGTACCTCACCGGCAACACCATGGCGTTCCTGCCGGGAGGCAGCGTTCCCTATCAGCAGTACATGCAGAAAAATCAGACCTCGCTGGTTTCCAGTCTGATCAACCAGGGCTACACCGCGGTGGCGATGCATCCCTATTACAAGACCGGCTGGAGCCGTAACAGCGTGTATCCCAAGATGGGCTTTTCGGAGCTGCGGTTTATGGATACCGGTGATTTCGATGAGGAGAACATCCTGCGTGAATACATCACGGACCAGGAGCTCTTTGATAAGATCATCGACCGGTACGAGGCCATGGAGGAGGACGAGAACCTCTTCATTATGAGCATCACCATGCAGAACCATGGCGGCTACAAAAACCTCTATGACAATTTTGATCACGATATCTACACGACGGACGGCCATTATTTCCAGGATGCCAACCAGTATCTGTCCCTGATCCATGAGACGGACCGGGCGGTGGAGAACCTGATCACCTATTTCCGGGAGCAGGAGCGTCCGGTGGAGATCATCTTCTTTGGAGATCATTATCCGGGTCTGTCCAATGATTTCGTGAAGAGCTTAAACGGCAAGGGTGCCTCCGGTCTGACACTGACCGAGCTGGAGCAGCTGTTCTCGGTTCCCTTCTTCGTATGGACCAACTACGATACCCAGGAGGCCCAGGTGGCCTGTACCTCCATGAATTACCTGTCCACCATTGCCCTGGAGCGCTCCGGTCTGGAAATGCCGGCCTACAATCAGTTCCTTTCCAAACTGCGGCAGGTGATCCCGGCCATGAACCAGCGCGGCTTCTGGTCGGAAAGCGAAGGCAAGTATCTGCATTACCAGGATGCGGCCGGCGAGGAGGCGGAATGGATCCGCAGGTACCGGATCCTGCAGTACAACGGTCTGTTTGATCGGGAGGATCGCAGCAGTCTGTATTTCCCATATATAGAGTAGTGTCTTAGGTCGGCGGCAATAAGGTTCCGGACCGGGTTCGAGCGAAGACAGGCCGGCCGGGTATACATGACCTGCGGGGGCGGCGCTTGCCGCTGACAGCAGGATCCTGCCGCAGATCTGCCTTTTCATCGCGGTGAAGCATAGCATGGGGCTGACTAGATATAGGAGCATATGCTGTGTTAAATGGAAAAAGGCACAATATATAGTGTCCAAAATTGACATTTAAGAGCTTCCGGCCGGCTGGCCGGGAGCTTTTTTGGTAATGTGCACAATTGACATTCAGCGCATTTGAGGGAAATTAGGGTACAATTACGGCTATCTTTTTTCAGGGGGCTGCGATAAGATGTAGAAGCACAAAATGTTGTAGTTAGACTGATTGAGATATACTATATTTGGCGTCAAATCGTCGCGCAATTTATGGGAGAATAGAGAAAATGACTGATATGCTTCATGTGAATGTAATCAAACGAAGTGGCGAAGAGGTCAGCTTCGATATTGCCAAGATCGTCAGTGCGATCATGAAGGCAAACCGGGAAGTGGACAATATCCACATGCTCAACGACTACCAGATCAATGCCATCGCGGAAACGGTGGCCCGCCGTGTAAAGGAATGCCCCCACGCCGTACAGGTGGAGGATATCCAGGATATGGTGGAGACCGGCATCATGGAGATGCGCGGCTACGAGGTAGCACAGAAATATGTGCGTTACCGTTATAAGAGAGAGATGGCCCGTAAATCCAATACCACGGACAACGGAATCCTTTCCCTGATCAACCAGGCCAACGAGGAGGTAAAGCAGGAAAACTCCAACAAGAACCCGGTGATCAACAGCACTCAGCGTGACTACATGGCCGGCGAGGTCAGCCGTGACCTGACCAAGCGTATCCTTCTTCCGGAGGACATCGTGCGGGCCCATGAGGACGGAATTATCCATTTCCATGATACGGATTACTTTGCTCAGAAGGAGCACAACTGTGATCTGATCAACCTGGAGGATATGCTGCAGAACGGTACGGTGATCAGCCAGACCATGATCGAAAAGCCTCACAGCTTTTTCACGGCCTGCAATGTCACCACCCAGATCGTGGCGCAGGTAGCCAGCAATCAGTACGGCGGACAGTCCTTCTCGCTGGCTCATCTGGCTCCCTTCGTGGATGTCAGCCGCAAGAAGATCCGCAAGGCCGTGATCGCAGAGCGCACCGCCTGCGGTGAGTCCCTGGATGAGAACATCATCCGTCAGACCACCGAGATGCGTCTGAAGGAAGAGATCCGCAACGGTATCCAGACCATTCAGTACCAGCTGATCACACTGATGACCTGTAACGGACAGGCTCCCTTCGTGACCATGTTCATGTATCTGGATGAGGTGCCGGAGGGACAGACCCGTGAGGACCTGGCAGCCATCATCGAGGAAGTACTGCGTCAGCGTATGCAGGGTGTTAAAAATCAGAAGGGCGTATGGATCACGCCGGCTTTCCCGAAGCTGATCTACGTGCTGGATGAGGATAATATCACGGAAGACAGCAAGTACTGGTATCTGACCGAGCAGGCCGCCAGGTGTACCGCCAAGAGAATGGTGCCGGATTATATTTCCGCCAAGGTTATGAAGGAGCTGAAAAAGGGCAATGTATACACCTGCATGGGCTGCCGTTCTTTCCTGACGGCAGAGGATACCCAGAAGAACCCGGATGGTTCCTATAAATTCTACGGCCGCTTCAACCAGGGCGTGGTCACCATCAATCTGGTGGATGTAGCCTGCAGCGCCGAGGGTGATATGGATCTGTTCTGGGAACTGCTGGAGGAACGCCTGGAGCTGTGTCATCGGGCACTGCGCTGCCGCCATGAGCGTCTGCTGGGCACTCCGTCGGACGTGGCGCCGATTCTGTGGCAGAACGGAGCTCTGGCTCGTCTGAAGCCGGGCGAGGTCATCGATCCGCTGCTGTTCAACGGCTACTCCACCATCTCCCTGGGCTATGCCGGCCTGTACGAGATGTGCGTCCGCATGCTGGGCAAGTCCCACACGGATCCGGAGGGCAAGGAATTTGCACTGAAGGTGATGCAGCGCCTCAATGACAAGTGTCAGGAGTGGAAGGAAGCGGAGAATATCAGCTATTCTGTATACGGTACGCCGCTGGAATCCACCACCTACAAATTTGCCAAGAGTCTGCAGAAGCGCTTCGGCATCATCGAAGGTGTTACGGATAAGAACTATATTACCAACAGCTATCATGTACATGTATCCGAGGAGATCGACGCTTTCAGCAAGCTGAAGTTTGAAGCGGATTTCCAGAAGGTATCTCCGGGCGGAGCCATCAGCTATGTGGAAGTGCCGAATATGCAGAACAATATCCCGGCTGTCCTGAGCGTGATGAAGTTCATCTACGAGAACATCATGTATGCGGAGCTGAACACCAAGAGCGACTACTGCGAGTGCTGCGGTTACGACGGCGAGATCCAGATCGAGGAGGATCGGGCCGGCAAGCTGATCTGGAAATGCCCGAACTGCGGCAACACGGATCAGAGCCGTATGAGTGTGGCACGCCGTACCTGTGGCTACATCGGTACCCAGTACTGGAACCAGGGGCGTACCCAGGAGATCCGGGACAGAGTACTGCATCTGTCGAACGGAACGCTGGGCTGCGAATGAGCAGTGGATCCGGCAGAGAGCTGGAAGCGGACGGTGAGCTGCGAAAGCGGCGGGATGCCGGGCTGTGAATAAGCAGTGGAGCCGGCAGTGAGCTGCGAAAGCGGCGGGATGC
>JAUNDD010000030.1 GCA_030526245.1 Lachnospiraceae bacterium | reverse complement strand
CGTCATGAGGAGGGACCCGCTTGCGGGAGGATCCCTCGTGACCCGTCCTAATTTTGGAGGAAAAATAAATGAAAAAAATCAACGGCGGCGTCTGTGCCGCAAAGGGCTTCAAGGCCAGCGGTGTTCACTGCGGCATTCGCCCGAACCATACAAAATCCGATCTGGCACTGATCGTCAGTGATGTCAGCTGCACCGCAGCCGGCGTCTACACCACCAACAAGGTCTACGGCGCACCGATCACGGTCAACCGTCTCCATCTGGCAGACGGCAAAGCTCAGGCCATCATCACCAACAGCGGCAATGCCAACACCTGTGCTCCCGGCGGAGTACAGTTGGCCAAGGATGTCTGCGCCATGACCGCCGCCGAGCTGGGTCTGGCCACCGAAGATATCCTGATCAACTCCACCGGCGTCATCGGTCAGGCCATGAGCCTGGATCCCTTCCGCCGCGGTATTCCGGAGGCTGTGAAGGCCCTGGCCTACGGCGAGAAGGCTTCCTCTTCCGCTGCTACCGCCATCATGACCACCGACACCTACAACAAGCAGCAGGCTGTTGAGTTCGAGCTGTCCGGCGTCACCTGTCATCTGGGTGCCATCGCCAAAGGAAGCGGTATGATCAACCCGAACATGGCCACCATGCTGCTGTTCATCACCACCGATGCGGCCATCTCCTCCGAGATGCTCTCCAAAGCACTCAGCGAGGATGTGAAGGGAACCTTCAACCAGATCAGCGTGGACGGCGATACCTCCACCAACGATACGGTGCTGATCATGGCCAACGGCCTGGCCGGCAATCCGGAGATCACCGAAGAGAACGCGGATTACGAAGTCTTCAAGGAGGCTCTGCACACGGTTTCCGTTGCGCTGTGCCGTGATCTGGCCGGCGACGGTGAGGGTGCCACCAAGCTCATCGAGTGCGTGGTATCCGGCGCTCCTACCCTGGAGATCGCCCGCAAGGTCAGCAAGACCGTCATTCAGAGTGATCTGCTTAAATCCGCCATGTTCGGCGAGGACGCCAACTGGGGCCGTATCCTCTGTGCCATCGGCTACACCGAGGGTGATTTCAACGTTGAAAAGACCAACGTGACCCTGGAAAGTGCCGCCGGCAGCGTCTGGGTCTGCGAAAACGCCGCTCATCACCTCTTCAGCGAGGAGCTGGCGGCCAAGGTACTGGCCGAGAAGGAGATCCGCATCCTGGTGGATCTTCAGGACGGAACCGAAAGCGCCGCTGCCTGGGGCTGCGACCTGACCTATGACTATGTAAAGATCAATGGAGATTATCGGACATGACCAACAATGTAACGACGGAGCAGATGGGCCTGCTGTTTTCCGAGGCCACTCCCTACATTCAGAAATACCACGGCAAGACCGTCGTCGTTAAGTACGGCGGCAATGCCATGATCAACGAAGACTTAAAGGCAGCTGTCATGAACGACCTGGTGACCATGACGCTGCTGGGCATCCGCGTCGTGCTGGTACACGGCGGCGGCCCGGCTATCAACAATACGCTTAAGGCCATCGGTCACGAAAGCCGCTTTGTAGACGGTCTGCGCTACACCGACGACACCACCATCCGTGTGGTACAGCAGGTGCTGGCCGGTGAGGTCAACAAGGACCTGGTAGCCCTGCTGCACGGACGCGGCGTCGGCCTCTGCGGTGTCGACGGTGCCATGATCAGCTGCGAAGCCCGTACCGACCGTGACCTGGGCTATGTCGGCGAGATCACCCACGTAAACGCATCGCTGATCGATCATCTGTTAAATGACGGCTACATTCCGGTCATCGCCACCATCGGTGTAGATGATCAGGGCGTGGTCTACAACATCAATGCGGATACCGCAGCTGCCCAGATCGCCATTGCACTGAAAGCAGAAAAGCTCATCACCATGACGGATATCGCCGGCCTGCTGATGGATAAGGATGACGAAAACACCCTGATCCCCAGCGTGGAGATCTCCGAAATCGAGGGCTACAAGCGCCGGGGCATCATTTCCGGCGGCATGATCCCCAAGATCGACGGCCTGGCAGACTGCATCTACCAGGGTGTCCACGAGGCGGTCATCATCGACGGCCGTATCCTCCACTCTCTGCTGCTGGAGATCTTCTCCGACCGCGGAAGCGGAACCCTGTTCTATCGACGCGGAAGCAGCCGCTGAAGCTGATCGTTCCCCGCGATGTGATTGACAACGCATGTATCCAATAGCCTGCGGTCCATCCTGAGAAAAATCGATAGGAACGTAGTTCACATTTCTAATCGGTTTTCCGACTCGTCATGAAGAGTGACCCGCTTGCGGGAGGATCCCTCGCAACCTTCCACTTTTTGGATACAGCGACGAAAGGTATGATTATGAACAAGCAAGAATATATGCAGCGTGACCGGGACTATGTCCTGGGCACCTACGGCCGCAGCCCGGTGGTTCTTGAAAAAGGCGAAGGCATGTATGCCTGGGACACCGACGGCCGTCAGTATCTGGATCTCACCTCCGGAATCGGCGTAAACAGCCTTGGCTTTTCCCATCCGGCCTGGGTGGAGGCGGTACAGAAGCAGGCCGCGCAGCTGGCCCACATCTCCAACCTGTACTACACCCTCCCCTGCAGCGAGCTGGCAGAGAAGATCGTAAAGCGCACCGGCCTGAGCAAGGTCTTCTTCGGCAACAGCGGTGCCGAGGCCAATGAAGGCCTGATCAAGGCGGCCCGTAAATACGCCACCACCACCTATGGTCCGGAGCGCAATGTGGTCGTGTCCTTAAACAACAGCTTCCATGGCCGCACCCTGGCCACCCTCACCGCCACCGGTCAGGACGTATTCCACCACGACTTCGGTCCCTTCAACGATGGATTCATGTACGCCCCGGCCAACGATCTGAACACCTTAAAGGAGATCTGCGAAAACAATCCGGTCTGTGCGGTTCTGATGGAGCCGGTACAGGGCGAAGGCGGTGTCATGATGCTCGATCCGGCCTTCGTTCAGGAGGCAGCTGCCTGGCTGCGTGAGAAGGATATCCTTCTCCTCTTCGACGAGGTTCAGACCGGTATCGGACGTACCGGCACGTTCCTGGCCTGCGAGCAGCTGGGTGTAACACCGGACGGTGTCAGCCTGGCCAAGGGTCTGGGCGGCGGACTGCCCATCGGTGCCGTTGTCTTAAATGAAAAGATGGCCGCTCCCATGGGACCGAGCAGCCACGGCTCCACCTTCGGCGGCAACCCGGTAGCCTGTGCCGGTGCCAATGTGGTCGTGGATACCCTGACCGAGGATTTCCTGGCGCAGGTACGCAAAAATGCTGCCCTGCTTCGCGAGCAGCTGGCCGGCATGAAGCATGTAAAGAGCATCACCGGTCTGGGCCTGATGGTCGGCATCGAGTTCGACGAGGATGTCAAGGCCGCCGATGTGCGCCGGCTCTGCGAGGAAAAGGGTCTGCTGGTACTCACCGCCAAGACCAAGCTGCGTCTCCTGCCGCCGCTGATCATCTCCGAAAAGGAGATCAGCGAGGCGATGACGGTTCTCCGCGAGGTGCTGGAAAATCTGTAAGGCATGACGGATCCACGTGCAGTAAGTGAAAATTCAGCATCAACCATGTTGACTGGACTATTCATCGTTTCTGCACGTCACCTAAGGCACGCCGTGCCTTCTTTCTATCGTTTTCTTCCTGCACGCCTGCGTGCAGGATCTTGTGCTTTTAATAAACAGGAAGGAACTAATCCCATGAAACATCTTCTTAAAATGAGCGACCTGACCAAGGAAGAACTGCTCCACATCCTGGATGTGGCTGACGAGCTGAAGGCTGACCGCAAAGCCGGCCGTCCCCATCCGTACCTGGCCGGCAAGACCGTTGCCCTGATCTTTGCAAAGTCCAGCACCCGTACCCGTACCAGCTTTGAGGTTGGTACCTATCAGCTGGGCGGTCTGGGCACCTATCTGAATGCCAAGACTGAAATGCAGCTGGGCCGCGGCGAACCCATCGAGGATACCGCTCGCGTTCTGGGCCGTTACTATGACGGTATCATGATCCGTACCTTCAAGCAGAGCGATGTGGAAGCGCTGGCCAAATACAGCGGTGTTCCGGTCATCAACGGCCTTACCGACTACTGCCATCCCTGCCAGATCCTGGCTGACCTGCAGACCATCCGCGAATTCAAGGGCGGCTTCGACGGTCTGAAGGGCTGCTACATCGGCGATGGCAACAACATGTGCAACTCCCTGATCGTTGGCTGCCTGCTGGCTGGCATGTCCTTCACCGCTGTTTGCCCGAAGGATTACTATCCGGCCAGCGATGTGCTTGAATTCGCCAAGCAGTACGGCGACAAGTTCCAGATCGTTTCCGATCCGAAGGAAGGCGCTCAGAATGCCGATGTGCTGTTCACAGACGTTTGGACCAGCATGGGCGAAGAGGCTGAAACCGCCATCCGCCAGAAGGCCTTCAAGGGCTACCAGATCAACGATGAGATCATGAGCGTTGCCAACGAGGGCTGCATGGTTCTCCACTGCCTGCCGGCTCACCGCGGCGAGGAGATCACGGCTGAGGTCTTCGATGCTCACGCTGACGAGATCTTCGAGGAGGCTGAGAACCGTCTGCATGCGCAGAAGGCTGTTATGGCTGTGCTGATGGGCGGCAAGTAATACACGCTGAAGAATGTAGTTTTTTTCATCAAAAAAGGAGAGGCGTATGTCCACCAAGGGCATTTCCTCTCCTTTTCCAATTGCAGCTCCTGTCCAGATCCAACGCTCGCTGAGTTGGTTGCGCCCCCTCGCTCTAGCTCGGCGGCAGGACGTCGGAGCCATTAGAGTCACGAACTGCGTTCGTGAGGGCTCCTCCTGTCAACGCTCCGTCGAGCTGACGCCAACTACGACCATGTATAAAATGCTCGGGATGAGGCCCTCGCATTTTGGTCTTCGTAGGCGTAGATCTCTCCTCCGCTAAAAGCGCCTCTAAAATGCGAGCTTTTGGATACTGGAGCAGTTCGCTGCCCTGCTAAAGCGCTTGCCAAGGTTGTTCGGGTGCGTGCGAAGTGTTGGAAACGAGCATTCAGACAAGAGCTGCACCTCGTTACTCACGTTTCAGAGAGTATACATTCAAACAAACTGGATTCATATTTTCTTAATCTCTTCAATGAAAGATGCACCCGCCAGCTAGATACTCCACCAGCCCGTCATGGTCATTGTCCCGTGCTGTCACCACGTCCGCCACGCGCTTCACTTCCTCCTGCCCGTTGCACATCACAATTCCGACTCCTGCAGCCCGGATCATATCCGTATCGTTCTCGGCATCCCCTGCTGCCACTGTCTGCTTCGGATCCAGGTGAAGATGCTCACACAATGCCAGCAATGCCCGGTCTTTTCCCGCCTTGCATGAGAATATCTCCAGCAGTGTCTTCTCCGACCGCCGAATCTTCAGTATTCCGGCATAGTCATGCTCCAAACGCTCCCTAAGCTTCTCCAGCTTCTCAAAATCCTCCAGCTCTACGGCAATCAGCTTGGCTGGCGGATCCATCACAGCCCGTCCGGCATCCTTGACTACATGCGCCGGCAGCGGCGTATGCTGCATATAGTAGGCCAGCTCTTTTGTATCCTGATCCGACAGGATTCCGTAGGAATCGTAGGTATGAATATACACTCCTTCCTCCCTGCCAATAGCCAGTATCTCCCGGGCCACCTGCACATCCACTCCTGCCTGAAAGATCCGCTCTCCTGTCGATGCATAGACCTCTGCTCCGTTAAAGCAGGCCGCAAAGGCTCGATCTTCCGGCAGCTCCAGCCCCTTTAGGATTCGCCTTGTGTTCAACCATGGCCGTCCGGTACTGATGGCAAAATAGTTGCCGTGAGCTGTAAACTCCGCCAGGGCCTTCTTTGTCTTCTCTGTAACCTTTTTCTCAGAATTGAGCAGCGTTCCATCCAGATCCGCCAGAAATAATGTAGGTGCAGACATATTTTCTCCTTATTCACTCTCTAAGTTCATCCTTGAGCTTACCAGCATGAAGCCTTAGGGAAATCACAATAATTGTTGCCCTCGGGATTTTGCCGCACACGCGTCAAAACGCCTCCCGGATCGAAGCGCCTAAACTCTAACCCATGTTTCACTTCGTGATTTACCCAGAGCGACAACGGTCGCAGTGGTTTTTCGATTAGTATTTATAAAATGCCACAGGCTCCTCTCCTATTGACGCAGCCACAATGAACATGCTAGGATTCGGCTGTTTACGATCATCTGAAACATGCCTTCGGCATGCCTGATATAATATGAGGTAGATACTATGATTACACAGTTTTCACGCACGGCTCTTCTTCTTGGAGAAGAAGCCATCGAACGTCTTCATCAGGCCCGGGTCGCCGTTTTCGGCATCGGCGGTGTAGGCGGCTATGTCTGCGAGGCTCTGGTCCGCAGCGGTGTCGGATCCTTTGATCTGATCGACAACGATACCGTCAGCCTGACCAATCTCAACCGGCAGATCATCGCGCTGCACAGTACCGTGGGGCGCTATAAAACCGAGGTGATGAAGGAGCGCATGCTGGACATCAATCCGGATGTGAAGGTGCAGATTCACAACTGCTTCTACCTTCCGGAGACCGCTGGGCAATTCCATTTCGAAGAGTACGACTATGTAGTAGATGCGGTGGACACCGTGACTGCCAAGCTTTCCATCATTATGGAAGCCAGAGCCTGTCAGACACCGGTCATCAGCAGCATGGGGGCCGGCAACAAGCTGGATCCCAGTCTCTTTCGGGTCGCAGACATTTTTCAGACCAAGGAGGACCGGCTGGCTCGGGTCATGCGCCGGGAGCTGAAAAAACGGGGCGTTGACCATCTCAAAGTCGTTTACTCCGAGGAAAAGCCTTTAACACCTCAGGTTCCGGCAGAGACGGACGAGACCGAGCGCGAAGCCACGCCCCAGGGCCGCCGCAGCCTGCCCGGCAGTCTTGCCTGCGTGCCCTCCGCCGCCGGTCTGGTATTGGCCGGGGAAGTGATCCGGGATCTGTGCTCGAGGAGTTAACATCCCAGAAGCCCTGTACAACCAAGTGTCAAAAAAAGAATTAGCATCATTATGTCGTGTCTGCTGATTAACCGCTTTTGCGGTTAACCAGCACTTGCTTGTTGCCAAATCACGTCTGTTTGTATCAGATAATCAAACAGACAAAAAAGTATCTGCTGCATCTTTCGAAAAAGATTCGCAACAAATACAGATAACGCGACAGTTGTAAGTTGAGTCTCTTTCAGTTTGGTCATGATCTTTCCAAGACCATAGCTTCGCTTACACAAGCTGAAACGCCTCTCGACTTCAATTCTGTCCGTGTTATCCTGATACTCCAGTTTCCTGTCGTTTTTGATTGTAGCTACATCCGGGCGTCCAAGCTTGGGGCCGGACAACCGGATGCCGTGTTCTTTACAGAAGGCTCTGTTCTGGCGTGTTCTGTAAATCTGGTCAGCAAGAACTCTTTCGGGGTAATGGCCTTCGCGCTGGTAAAAAGCCTCCACTGCATCTTGCAGACAACTGCTCTCGTTATAAGCGTCAAATGATATTCGCTCGATCCGTGCATAACCATTCGAGTCAATGCTCAGATCCAGCTTGGGCCCAAACTCTACGGGTGCTTTCTGCTTGCCTCGTACAATCGGGCGGACCCATGGCTGATGAAGGCTCACGATACGATCTTCAACTTTATGCACTTTGTTTTTGAACATATAGAGCTGCTGTTCATAAAGCTTGAAAATCGTTATCAGTACATCTACGTGCTCTGTTGCTGGTGCATATCCATCGGCCATATATCCGTCGATATGCTCAAGGTTTCGCCGAACGTAGGAGAGCTGTCTTTTCAAGGCTTTTCGGATCTTTTGGTTTGTGTGCCGCTTGCTTTTTGCGAACTCGAGATATGCTTTCCGGGCCGCGCGACAATCCCTTCTGGGAAGTTCAATGCTGTATTCTTTGTGATACCACCAAAGTATGCGCTCAAGCTTTTCACGCGCCTCGTTAAGCAACGAGACATCCTGCGGATAACGAATGTTTACAGGGGCGCAGGTTGCATCAAGAATGATGGTTCCACTATTCGCAGCATCATCAGAATGCTGCTCATTGTCAGAGGAGTCATCCAAACTCGATCCGGAAGGCGGATCACTATGATCATCATCCTTCTTATCGGGCTCATCCTTTTCGGGAGATGCCAGCATCGCCTCATTTACTTCCATGAGCATCTTCTGCGAGATCCGCTTGCGGAAAAGCACGAGAGTGCTTGCGTCAAAGGGCGGCTCTTCCTGGTACCCGGGCAATCCGATAAAGTACTGCAGATAGGGGTTTTCTGTGATCTGCTCGACCAGCTCTCGATCAGAAAACTGATACTTTTGCTGAATGATCAATGCGCCCAGAGCCATCCGGAGCGGTTTGGCAACATTACCCGTCTTACTTTTGAAGAGGTGACGGTAGCGTTTCTCAAACTCATCCCACGGGATGAGATCAGCCAGCTTGATCCATCGATTGTTTGGATTCATGCGAAGGCCCAACGGTTGATTAAAATCAAGAAACGATGATTGCGAATGATCTGCTGCCTTGTACATTTTTGCGCCTCACTGGTTGGAATAATCAAAAAATCTGCTTGAAAACGGGATACTGTGTTTTCATTTCTTAGCAAAAATTATACCACCGATGATGCCAAAAATGGCGTAAATACAAGGAAAACTGGGCGTTTTTGAATTAATCAGCAGACACTAAGTAAGCGCCAAATATTTCCGTGAATAGCAATTAATCGAATTCTTATTCATTTAAAATAATCTCCTTCCGAAAGAAAACGGCAACCGCCCACACGGTGAGCTGTTACCGTTTTACAAATCATGCGATTAACTGTAACGTTACCGAACGCTTATTAGTTTATCGCCTTTCGATGACAATATATGTCATTCCACCCATGTGTTTTTTCAACTGCTTATTGCAAGCCCTTTTTGGAGAAAGGGTCCTTTTATTATTATGCAAGAAACAATCTACTCCAGTTCTCCCACTACGTTTGTTCAGACATATAATGCTAGCATCCGTTGCAGCATACCCTTCAGTTCCTCACGGAGTGCCTTGGGCCGCAGTACTTCCACTCGATCACCCTGACTTAAAAGCCACATCAAAATGCCCTTTCCATAAACCTCTGCCTCCACAACAAACGCTCCCTCCGGTTCCTGCCGCAGCACCCGGGCTGTGGGCAGCCGGTCCAACACCGCCTCCGGACTCTGGCCCGTGTAGCGAAACTGAATACTGGTGAGTGGACCAGGAAACATAAACTGTACACGCTTACGAAACTCTCCTTCCTGAAAGCGATCTGCTCCAGGAATACAGAAAGTCGCATCTAGTTCCTGAATGGATCGAATTCGATCCAGACGAAAGATTGCCGGATAATCATACTTATGCACAAACCGTCCCCGCTCATCCTTCTCAACAATAAAAGCGTTCAGATAAAAGTAGAACTCCGAGAACACCAGGCCTACCGGCTCCACTGTACGCTTCACCAGTTCCCTGGAAGCCACCTGCTTTTCATATGCGATCTCCAGTAGATGGCACTTCTTGATTTCCTCCCCCAGCATCCACAGCTTCTCTTTCACCGAAGAACCATGCCTGGGCTCCACATAGTGGAACTTCTCGTTAGCGATAAGTTCGGTTACCAGTTTCATATTTCGAAGAGGAACGCAACCGGCAATCATCTTATCGAGAACTGTGGTCACTTCCTGCTTCGTAAAAGCTCGACTCTCCAACAAGATCTTGCTGACTGCGAAGATTTCCTCATTGGTCATCAGGGAACCTTCACAGCCTGTCATGATAAAGCCCTTTTTGGAGCGATCGTAAACAATGGTACGAACATCCACTGCGGATTCCGCGCGGTCACTTAAGAACGCACGGATGTCATCGATATCACGCTGGATAGAGCGTTCGTCCACCCCGAAGCGCTGGGCTTCGGCCTTTTTGTTAATTGCTTTACCCTCGCAGAGGCGGACGTAGAAGTCCAGGGTTCGGGAGGATTTATTTATCATAGCCACCTAACTTCCTGCCTCCAATATTACAATAGTTTAACAAGCTTCATGTATTCCAAAACCACTCAACTAATTCTGAAACACTATGCATAATGCGCTTCTTTTGACCGCTATAGTTTAATGCGACTCATTTACTGTCTCTATATTTATCTTCACTAACGTTTATAATCAAATATATACTTTAGCTGAGAAATCATCGTGTTGACTTTTTCTCAATACCTCTGACCAACATGACCTAATATTTCCCCCTGTATTCTTCCATTCACCATACCAACGTTTCCATTTACATCACCATTAACATTTCCATTTACTATACCAATATTTCCATTTACATCACC
>JAUNDD010000029.1:7977-10479 GCA_030526245.1 Lachnospiraceae bacterium | reverse complement strand
AGGTCGTTGACCTGATCTGCCCCTACGCAAAGGGTGGTAAGATCGGTCTGTTCGGCGGTGCCGGCGTAGGTAAGACCGTACTGATCATGGAGCTGATCCACAACGTAGCAACGGCACACGGCGGTCTGTCCGTATTCACCGGTGTAGGTGAGCGTACCCGTGAAGGTAACGACCTGTACAACGAGATGCAGGAGAGCGGCGTTATTGAAAAGACCGCTTTGGTATACGGTCAGATGAACGAGCCCCCCGGAGCACGTATGCGCGTGGGTCTGTCCGGTCTGACCATGGCAGAGTACTTCCGTGATGTGAAGAACCAGGACGTGCTGCTGTTCATCGACAACATCTTCCGTTTCACCCAGGCCGGTTCGGAAGTATCGGCTCTGCTGGGCCGTATGCCGTCGGCCGTAGGTTATCAGCCGACACTGGCAACGGAGATGGGTGCTCTGCAGGAGCGTATTACCTCCACCACCAAGGGATCCATTACCTCGGTTCAGGCAGTATACGTACCGGCGGATGACTTAACAGACCCGGCTCCGGCTACCACCTTCACCCACCTGGATGCTACCACGGTACTTTCCCGTGATATCGCCAGCCAGGGTATCTACCCGGCGGTAGATCCGCTGGATTCCACCAGCCGTATCCTGTCACCGGAGATCGTGGGAACCGAGCATTACGAGATCGCCAGAAGCGTACAGCGCGTACTGCAGCGTTACAAGGAGCTGCAGGATATCATCGCCATCATGGGTATGGACGAGCTGTCCGAAGAGGATAAGCTGACCGTAAACCGTGCCCGTAAGGTACAGCGTTTCCTGTCCCAGAGCTTCTCGGTAGCAGAACAGTTCACCGGTATGCCCGGTAAGTACGTTCCGCTGAAGGAGACCCTCCGTGGCTTCCGCATGATCCTGGACGGCGAATGCGATGACATTCCGGAGAGCTGCTTCCTGTTCGCAGGAACCATCGATGAAGTGTTTGCCAAGGCAGGCAAGTAAAGGAGGGGTACTATGAATACCTTCCCTCTTCGAATCGGAACACCGGATGGTCTGCTCTTTGAAGGACAGGCCGAGCGCGTGATCTGCCGGACCATCACCGGAAACCTGGCGATTCTGGCCAACCACTGCAACTACTGCACCGCTCTGGGAATGGGCGAGGCGACGGTGGTCATGGAGGATGGCACCAGACGCCGGGCAGCCTGTATCGGCGGTATGCTGACCATGATCAATGGTACCTGCCGCGTACTGGCAACCACCTGGGAGTGGCAGGAGGACATCGATGCCCAGCGAGCCCAGGATGCCAAACGGCGTGCCGAGGAAATGCTGGCCAAGGGCGGACTGAGCGACAAGGAATACAAGGTTGCCCAGGCAAAGCTGCAGCGAGCACTGGTGAGACTGAGTCTGAAATAAAAAATAAAAATCAGAAAAGCGAGTCGGATTTCGGCTCGCTTTTTATTTTGCAGAAAAAACTGTTCGGGATACCAGGACAGCCCGAAATAAAAGCGGGATGACCTGGAAATGCCCGCCACAAGGCGGCTGGAGCGGCTGGTTGTTATGGCCGGACCATGCTTGCACGAAACAATCCGCGATGCTATAATCAGCTTTACTGTACAGAAAGTACGGCTATTTTTGATGCAAAAAAAGAGGTAAATGAATGGACAAATCAAGTATGGAGCTGAAAAAACAGCCAGACAGGTCCGAAAAGAAGGAGAAGGTGACCCTGAAGTGGTTTATCTTCCTGCATCTGAGCCTGATCCTGAACTCACTTACCGGTGTTATGTGCAAAAAGGCAGCCACCTATGAGTTCAAGTCCCTCAGCTTTTTCTTCTATTATGGACTGGCTTTATTCATGATGTTCGTGTTTGCCCTGGTCTGGCAGCAGATCCTGCGGCATATGACACTGACCTTTGCGTTTGTAAATAAACCGATCACGGTGATCTATCCGCTGATCTGGGGCACTCTGTTCTTTAACGAGACGGTGACCCCGAAGATGGTGGTGGGAGCACTGGTGATCCTGGTTGGAATTCTGATTGGGGTGAGCGGCAATGATTAAATATGTAGCAGTCTGGATCTTTTCGGTACTCATCGCATCCTTTGCACAGGTGCTGCTCAAAAAGGCAGCCAACCGAACCTACAGCGGTCTGCTGGGGCAGTACTTAAATCCCATCGTGGTGGTATCCTACGGTATTATGCTGGTGTCCACCATGCTGACCACCTTTGCACTGCACTATGTGCCCTACAGCAGCTATTCACCGGCCATCGAGTCCATCAGCTATATTTCAGCCCCGCTGTTTGGCGTGCTGATGCTCCGGGAAAAGATCAGCCGTCGTCAGATGCTCGGCTTTGCGGTAATCCTGCTGGGTATTGTGATCTTTAAAATTTAAGAAACAGTGTCTGCCTTTTTTGGCAGGAACAGGCTAATATATATAGAATAAAGATAGAAGCCAAAAAAAGATAAAATCAAAGAAAAAGCAAAGATAAGAGGGAGAGCTGCTGCCGGGCGGTCACCGGG
>JAUNDD010000029.1:0-7967 GCA_030526245.1 Lachnospiraceae bacterium | reverse complement strand
AAACCAGAAAGAAGAAACTAAAGGAAACGATGTTGCGAGATATCGGAGATATAAGGGAAGGGGAAACAACATGATCGATTTTAACCGTCCGCCTTTTGTGGGCAAAGAGCTGGATTACATTAAGCAGGCAGTAGATTTTGGAAAACTCTGCGGAGACGGCGAGTTCACGAAGCGCTGCAGCCGCTGGATGGAGCAGCAGTTTGATGTGAATCACATTCTGCTGACCACCTCCTGCACCCATGCCCTGGAGATGGCCGCCTACCTGTGCGACCTGCAGCCCGGGGATGAGGTGATCATGCCCTCCTATACCTTTGTTTCCACCGCCGACGCCTTCGTGCTGCGCGGGGCAAAGATCGTGTTTGTAGATGTGGATCCGAAGACCATGAACATCGACCCGGACTGCATCGAGGCGGCCATCACAGAAAAAACAAAGGTGATCGTACCGGTACACTATGCCGGTGTGGCCTGCGATATGGACCGGATCATGGACATCGCAAAGAAGCATAACCTGCTGGTGGTGGAGGATGCCGCCCAGGGCGTGAATGCCTACTACAAGGGCAAGGCACTGGGAACCATCGGTGAATTCGGCTGCTACAGCTTCCATGAAACCAAGAACTACTCTATGGGAGAGGGCGGTGCGCTGGCGGTCAACGACAACGAGGCCTTCGAGCGGGCAGAGATTCTGCGTGAGAAGGGAACCGACCGCAGCAAATTCTTCCGTGGTCAGGTGGATAAGTATACCTGGGTAAATTACGGTTCCTCCTATTTGCCCAGCGACATGAATGCGGCCTATCTGTACGCCCAGCTGGAGGCAGCCGAGGAGATCGATAAGAAGCGTCATGCCATCTGGAATCTCTACGACGAGGCTCTTCGTCCGCTGGCGGAGCGCGGGCTCATCGAGCAGCCCTTTGTGCCGGAGTATGCAAAGCACAATGCGCACATGTACTACATCAAGACAAAGGATCTGGCCTTCCGCAGCGAGCTGATCAAATATCTGCATGATCTGGGTGTATGCTGCGTATTCCATTACATTCCGCTGCATTCCGCAGCAGCCGGTCTCAAATTCGGCCGCTTTGCGGGAGAAGACAAGTACACCACCAAAGAGAGCGAGCGCCTGATGCGTCTGCCCATGTTCTACAACCTGGATATGAAGGATGCAGAGTATGTGGCTGACTGCATTTTGAAGTACCCGAAGTTTAACTGACAGGTGGCGGGAGAGCAGCAGTACCCTAAGTTTAACGGACAGGTGGCGGAAGAGCAGAAGTACCCGAAGTTTAACGGACAGGCTGCGGAAAGCGGAGCCTGTTGAAGAGATAGAGCATGAGGGAGAAGCAGGGCCGGGAACCGTCCGGCTGCGTGAAACGAACGCTTCTCTTAGAGTTTTGGATAATAAGCATGAAAGTAAGTCCGTACATGATCCGAAAGGGTCTACTATATCTGAAGCATTTCGGGGTGAAGCGGTTCTGGTACAAGCTGATGGAACGCATGGAACCCGAAGAGGTGCCCTACGGTCCCTGGTACGAGCAGTATCGCCCCACCGGGCAGGAGCTGGAACGGCAGCGGGAGACCCGATGGTCGGCGCCGTTGGTATTCAGCATACTGGTGCCGGCCTGGCACAGTGAGCCGGAGACCTTCCGTGCCATGATCCGGTCGGTGAAGGCCCAGACCTATCCTTACTGGGAGCTGTGCATCGCCAATGCGACGCCGGAGGATGAGGGAATGCGCCGTGTCCTGGAGGAGGAAGTCCGGGAGGCGGAGGATGGACGGATCCGGGTGATCGAGCTGCCTGAGAATCTGGGCATCGCCGGCAATACCAATGCGGCTCTGGAGGCAGCCAGAGGGGATTTTGTGGCCCTGCTGGATCACGATGATCTGCTTTCGCCGGCAGCCCTCTATCAGCTGGCCCGTCATCTGGAGAAGCATCCGGGAACGGATATGGTCTACACCGATGAGGATAAGATCTCGGCGGATGGACAGGAGCACAGCTGCCCCCATCTGAAGCCGGATTTCAACGAGGATCTGCTGCGGTCCAACAACTACATCTGTCATTTCCTGGCGGTGAAGCGCACGCTGGCTCTGGAGGCGGGAGGCTTCCGGGCGGATTACGACGGAGCCCAGGATTACGATTTTATTTTCCGCTGTTCGGAAAAAGCCGGGCGGGTGGGCCATGTGCCGGAGATCCTGTATCACTGGCGGACTTCTCCGGCCTCCACGGCGGACAATCCCCTGAGCAAGCAGTATGCCTACGAGGCAGGGCGCCGGGCCATCGAGGATCATCTGAAACGGCTGGGTGTACCCGGGCAGGTCACAAGTCGGAAGGATCCGGGCTTTTATCAGGTCAGCTATCCGGTTCAGAAGGAGGAGCTGATCTCCATCATCATTCCCAACAAGGACGAGGCGGAGACGCTGCGTCGCTGTCTGGATTCCATTCACCGGCTCAGTACCTATCGGAAGGTGGAGATTCTGGTGGTGGAAAACCACAGTACCCAGCCGGAGACTTTCGACTACTACCGTCAGATCGATGGAAAAGACGGCATCCGGGTGCTTTACTGGGAGGACGACGGACGGGGCTTTAACTATCCGGCCCTGAACAATTTTGGAGTGAAAGAGGCAAAGGGAGAAGTCCTTTTGTTTTTGAATAACGACACCGAGGTCATCACGCCGGACTGGCTGGAGCAGATGCTGGGCATCTGTCAGAGACCGGAGGTGGGCGCTGTGGGTGCCCGGCTCTATTACCCGGACAACACCGTGCAGCACGCCGGCGTGGTCATCGGCATCGGCGGCGAGGGCGGCGTGGCCGGCAGCATGTGTGTCGGCATGAAGCGCGAGTACGAGGGCTACATGCACCGGGCGGCACTGCTGCAGGATATGAGTGCCGTGACGGCTGCCTGTCTGATGATGCGCCGCAGCGTGTATGAGCAGGTGGGCGGTCTGGATGAGCAGCTGGCTGTGGCCTTTAACGACATCGATCTGTGTCTGAAGGTGCGGCAGGCCGGGTATCTGGTGGTGTATGACCCCTATGCGGAGCTCTATCACCACGAGTCGAAGACCCGGGGAGCGGAGGACAATAAGGAAAAGATCCGCCGGTTCCAGTCGGAGATCGAGCTGATGCGCAGCCGCTGGACTCAGATCCTGCGGGAGGGAGACCCGTATTACAACAAAAATCTCTCACGAAGCAAATGGAATTACTCCCTTAGGGATAAGGAGCATATGGCATGATAAAAGTTTCAGTCGTGATACCAAACCTGAACGGAATGGAATATTTAAACGACTGCCTGACCTCACTCATGGGGCAGGAGGGAGCGCAGGCACAGGTCATTCTGGTGGACAACGGTTCCGCGGATGAGAGCGTGGCCTTTGTGCGGGAAAGGTTTCCCCAGGTGCAGCTGGAGGTATTTCCGGAAAACCGGGGCTTCTGCGAGGCTGTCAATGCGGGGATCCGCCTGACGAAGACCGAGTATGTGATCCTGCTCAATAACGATACCGTCTGTGATCCGCACTTTGTCCGGGAGCTGGTAGAGGGCATGCGGTCTCATCCGGATGCCTTTTCCTGTCAGGCCGGCATGCGGATGCTCTCCGAGCCGGATCGGATGGACGACGCCGGAGACTATTACTGTGCGCTGGGCTGGGCCTTTGCCCTGGGCAAGGGACAGGCAGCGGAGAAATACCGCCGGGAGCGCCGGATCTTTTCTGCCTGCGCCGGGGCGGCCATCTATCGCATGAGCGCGCTGCGCCAGACCGGGCTGTTCGATCCGCAGCATTTTGCCTATCTGGAGGACCTGGACATCGGCTGGAGAGCGAGGATCCTGGGCTATAAGAATTACTTTATTCCCCAGGCCATCGTGTATCATGCCGGCAGCGGTACCAGCGGAAGCCGGTACAATGCCTTTAAGGTACGCCATTCGGCGCGAAACAGCGTCTATGTGATCCGGAAAAACATGCCGGTGTGGCAGATCCTTCTGAACCTTCCGATGCTGGCCGCCGGCTTTGCGGTCAAGACCGTTTTCTTTGCCCGGAAGGGACTGGGCGGTGTCTACGTGAAGGGGCTGCTGGAAGGACTACGGATGAAAAAAAGCGGTATCGCTGCACTGGCTTTTGGACAGCCTGGCAGCGCAGAGGAAGGAAAACAGACGGAGCGCAGAGCGGTACTGCTCTTTTCGGGAACCGCCGCCGTGTACGTTCGGCTGCAGCTGGAAATGTGGCACAATCTCATGCGCCGGTTATGCGACAGAGGATGACCGGCAGATGAAGTGATTCGTGTGCCCGGAGCCATGGTGACGGCAGAGATGGCGGCTGGCACAAAGTAATAAAGAGCTGGAACAGCATGCAGACGGCATGCGGTGCATGACAGCAAAGTAGGTGAGCAGATTTGATAGAAGATAATCAGAAACATTTTAATCGACTGCAGGTACTGATCGATGCCTTTGTCATCGTTCTTTCCTATACATCGGCCTGGGCGATCCAGTTCCATCTGATCGTCCGGGGACAGAAGGGCATGCTTCCGGTGGAAGTGTACATGTTTGCCCTGATCTTTGTGGTGCCGGTATTCCTGGTGCTCTATTCGGCCTTTAATCTGTACACGCCCAAACGTGTCCAGGGACGTCGTCTGGAGGCCGGCAACATCTTCATGTCCAATCTGCTGGGCTACCTGGCCTTCATGTCGGCCCTGTACCTGATCGATGAGCCGAACTTCTCCCGTTCGATGGTGTTCATCTTTATTGCCGTCAACATGTTTTTGACGGTCATCGAGCGCAATGTGATCCGCTTTATCCTTCGCCGGATCCGGGCTCATGGCATTAATCTGAAGCACATCGTGCTGGTGGGCTACTCCAGTGCCGCCGAAGGCTTTATCGACCGAGTAAAGACGAATCCCCAGTGGGGCTATCATATCAACGGCATTCTGGACGACAATGTGCCGGTGGGAACACAGTATAACGGTATCAGCGTCATCGGAACCACCCAGGACATCGGTAGTCTGCTGGAGGAAAACCAGCAGGATGAGATCGTCATCACCCTGGGACTGAGCGAGTACGAAAAGCTCCGCGGCGTGGTGGCTGCCTGTGAACGGGGCGGCGTACACACCAAGTTCATCCCGGACTACAGCGATATCATTCCCACGAAGCCCTATACGGAGGACCTCCTGGGACTGCCGGTGGTCAACATCCGGCATGTGCCGCTGACGGACACCTTCAACCGGTTCCTCAAGCGGGCCATGGACATCGTGGGATCGCTGATCTGTATCGTGATCTTCTCGCCGCTGATGCTGCTGACAGCCATCGCGGTGAAGGTGACATCACCGGGACCGCTGATCTTTAAGCAGGAGCGGGTGGGCCTGCACAACGAGCCGTTCCAGATGTACAAATTCCGCTCCATGTGTGTGCAGGAGGAAAAGGAAGAGAAGAAGGGCTGGACCGTGCGGAACGATCCGCGCATCACGCCCGTGGGTAAGATCATCCGCAAGACCAGCCTGGATGAATTCCCCCAGCTCTTTAATGTGCTGAAGGGGGATATGTCTCTGGTAGGGCCTCGTCCCGAACGTCCCCAGTACGTGGAAAAATTCCGGGATGAGATTCCGCGTTACATGATCAAGCATCAGGTTCGGCCCGGTATGACCGGCTGGGCTCAGGTGAATGGCTACCGCGGAAACACCTCGATTCGAAAGCGTATCGAGCACGATGTGTACTATATTGAAAACTGGACCGTGGGATTCGATTTCAAGATCCTGATCCTGACGGTATTCAAGGGATTTATCAATAAGAATGCTTACTGATTTGCAGGTTGGCAAAGAAAGGAAAGCTATGTTTGGAAAGAAAAGCAGCAGGAAGACATCCGGTCAGGAACAGCCGGGATATGTAAGAGCTCAGTACTACGATGAGGAGGGCGGTTATCCCCAGCAGGCACCGGGGGCACCCCGGGATCCGCAGGGAAGCCAGGCAAGGAGAGCGCCCCGTGCAGCCGCAGGTCAGCAGTCGCGCAGTTCACAGCCGGCGGGAGGCCGGCAGGCCGGAGCACCCCGGGGAGCCGGGGATCCGCAGCGGGGACGGCAGGCGGCCAGAGGGCAGCAGGCAGGAGGCCAGCCGCCCCGGGGCTACAGCGAAAGCCAGCCCTATCGCAGCCGACAGCTCTATGGCGGCGGTGTGGATGAGCGTGCCAGATATTATGCAGGCAATCAGCAGATGAGACCGGACCCGCGAGGCGGAGCACGGCCGGTACGTGCCGGCCGCGGCGACTGGCAGGAAAACGGCTACGATCCGGAGGGCTATGGCCGCTCGGATCGCCCGGAGGGAGCCTATCGTCCGGATCAGCGTTCACCCCGCTATCAAAGAGGTGCTTCCTATACCCAGGGCTACGATCGTCGTTACGACAACCGGGGACGCAGGGGCGAGCACTTTGAACGGCTGGATGACAGCTTCGACCGGCGGCCCCGGAAGAAGCACACCGGATTAAAGGTGTTCCTGGTGATCCTGCTTCTGATCATCGCCATTCCGGCAGCGGCCATCGGTCTGACCTACGGCCGCCTGGAGCATAAGTCACTGAAAAATGTCCTGACCAACGCCGGTCTGGTGGGCGAGAGCGGCTACCGGAACATCGCCCTGTTTGGCGTGGACTCCCGGGAAGGCTCGCTGACCCGTGACACCCGCAGTGACACGATCATGATCTGCAGCATCAACAAGCGGACCAAGGAGATCCGGCTGGCCAGCGTCTACCGCGACACCTATCTGGATAACGCCGACGGCAGCTATCGCAAGGCGACGGAGTGCTATTTCTACGGCGGTCCCCAGCAGGCGGTCAATATGCTGAACAAAAACCTGGATCTGGATATCAAGGACTATATGACCGTGAACTTCAACGCGGTGGTGGATATTATCGATGCCCTGGGCGGCATTGAGCTGGAGGTCACCGATGAGGAGGCCGGCTACATCAACGGTTACTGCGTGGAGAACAAGGAAGTTACCGGCGCGGATTATACACCGCTGGCCGGCGGCGGATATGTCCACCTCTCCGGCACCCAGGCCCTGGCTTACTGCCGGATCCGTTACACGGAGGGCTGGGATTACAAGCGTACCGAGCGGCAGCGCACGGTGCTGACCCTGGCCTACCAGAAGGCACTGCAGAAGGGCGTGCCGGGCATGCTTTCTCTGGTCAACAACCTGATGCCGGAGGTATCCACCAGCATGAGTATCGCCGAACTGGGCGAGCTGGTCCTGGGCATGAACAGCTACCGCATCGGTGAGCAGACCGGCTTCCCCTTCAACAAGATGCCGGCTGACCTGGCGGATGCCGGGGACTGCGTGGTGCCGGTCAATCTGGCGGACAACGTATCCCAGCTGCATTCCTTCCTGTTTGGCACTTCGGGCTATGCGCCGAGCCAGTCCGTGCAGGAGATCAGTAGCCAGATCATGAACGTGACCGGAATTTATTAAAGCAAGTGAAGAAGCCGGGCGGAGCAAGGGAAGAAATCCTCAAATGCTCCGCCAGCGATGGAGTATCATAGAGCAGGCACGGCGGAGGGATAGCGAAAAGCGCGAAATTCTCCGCCGCGAGCCCGGGCAGGAGAAAATGCCGGGCGGAGCAAGGGAAGAAATCTGATAATGCTCCGCCAGCGACAGAGTAGCATAGAGCAGGTACGGCGGAGGGATGACAAAAAGCGCGAAAAACTCCGCCGCGAGCCAGGGTAGGAGAAAATGCCGGGCGGAGCAAGGGAAGAAATCCTCAAATGCTCCGCCAGCGATGAAGTATCATAGAGCAGGCACGGCGGAGGGATAAGGAAAAACGTGAAAAACTCCGCCGCGAGCCCGGGCAAGAGAAGAAGCCGGGCGGAGCAAGGGAAGAAATCCTATAATGCTCCGCCAGCGACAGAGTACCATAGAGCAGGCACGGCCGAGGGATAGCGAAAAGCGCGAAATTCTCTGCCGCGAGCCAGGGTAGGAGAAAATGCCGGGCGGAGCAAGGGAAGAAATCCTCAA
>JAUNDD010000028.1 GCA_030526245.1 Lachnospiraceae bacterium | reverse complement strand
CAATGCCCAGACCGGGGAGGGCGAGCATGCCTGCCGATAATAACAGGATAAGGATCTTTGTTCGTTTATTCACGGTATCTGCCGAAAATGGCACTCCTTTCAGAATTTGTAAGTGTAACTTCACTATAGCATTTCCCTATATAAATGCAACCGAAAAAAGGTGTTGACAAAGAACAGGGGCGGGCATATTATAGTGACGTGAAATGTTAGCACTCCAATCAACTGAGTGCTAACAAACCTGAAGCAGAAAGGATGTGAAAAGGCATGCAGCCGAAAATGGATGATCGCAAGTGGATGATCCTGAAAGCGATCATTAAAACCTACCTGGAAACAGGCGAACCGGTTGGATCCCGTACGATCTCGAAGTATCCGGGCTTGTCCTTAAGCTCCGCGACCATACGAAATGAAATGTCGGATCTGGAGGAGATGGGATATATTCTTCAGCCTCATACATCCGCAGGCCGCATCCCCTCTGATGCAGGATACAGACTTTATGTTGACCGTATGATGGAGGAAAAGGATCAGCAGATCTCGGAACAGAGAGAGCTGATGATCCAGCGTCAGGAAAAGACGGAAATGCTGCTGAAGCAGGTCGTTAAATACCTGGCGGCCAACACCAATTACGCTACCATGATCTCGGGACCGCAGATTCACCGGACCAAGCTGAAATTCATTCAGCTCTCCATCGTGGATGAGACCCAGATCCTGGCCACCATCGTATCTGAAAGCAACGCGGTGAAGAACAAGATCCTGAACATCGATCATGGTCTGGATCAGGAGACCGTCCTTCGTATGAACCTGCTGCTGAACACCAACCTGAACGGTCTGACCATCGAACAGATCAATCTGTCGACGATCTCCAGACTGAAGGAGGAAGCCGGTATCCATTCGGATCTGGTGAGCAAGGTGCTCGATGCAGTGGCCGAGGCCATCAGCCAGGCCGAGGACGTGGAGATCTACACCAGCGGAGCGACCAACTTCTTCCAGTATCCGGAGCTGAGCGCCAGCGATATGGCCAGCGAGCTCATCGGAGCCTTCGAAAGCAAACAGCCTTTGCTGGGTGTGATCGGGGACCGGGAGGAGACCGAGTCAAAGGATGGCATTCAGGTGTACATCGGACAGGAGAACTCGGTGGAAAGCCTGCGAAACTGCAGCGTGGTCACCGCTTCCTATGACCTGGGCGGCGGCATGTACGGACGCATCGGTATCGTAGGACCCAAGCGAATGGACTACGAAAAGGTGGTCGGCATTCTGAAGGATATGACCCAGCAGCTGGGTGAGATCAACAAAAAGAACTGATTGTAACGGGGCAACCCTTAAAGAAAGAAGGTATAGATCAAGTGGAAGATAATAAGGATCTTAAGCAGGACATTTCGGAAAACGAACAGGCAGCCCAGGACGCAGCCGAGCAGGAAGCGGCAGAGGCAGCCGGCGCTGAAGAGATGACTGAAGAAGAGGTGATCGTCGAAGACGCAGAGGCTTCGGAAGAGGTTTCGGAAGAGGCGGATGCCGAGGGCGACGGCAAGGAAAAGAAAAAAGGCTTTTTCTCCCGCAAGAAGGATAAGAGGGACGAGCAGATCGAGGAGCTGACCGATCGGGTAAAGCGCCAGATGGCAGAGTTCGACAACTTCCGTAAGCGGACCGAAAAAGAGAAGAGTGCCATGTTTGAAGTGGGCGCCCGCAGCGTTCTTGAAAAGATCCTTCCGGTAGTGGACAACTTCGAAAGAGGCCTGGATACGGCAAAGGATCGTCAGGATGATGCGTTTGTGGTAGGCATGGAAAAGACCTACAAGCAGCTGATGACTCTGCTGGAGTCTCTGGAGGTTAAGCCCATCGAAGCAGCAGGTCAGACCTTCGATCCGAACCTGCACAATGCGGTAATGCATGTGGAGGATGAGAGCGTTGGTGAAAACACCATCGTGGAGGAATTCCAGAAGGGCTACACCTACCGCGACAGCGTGCTTCGCTACAGCATGGTGAAGGTGGCCAACTGATTTAGCGGCCGATGATCTGTTCCGGCCAGGACAGGCTGATCCGATGGATCGGCGGTACCGAGAGCAGGAACAGAGGTTATGAGGCATCCTACTTGCCCTTCCGAAGCGCTGGAAGGAAAGCAGGTTTACATAGATAGAACAGACCGGGCAGGCTGCCGGGTCACAGAAAAGACATTACTGAGCAATGCGGTCCCGGGCGGCGACAGCAAAAACAAACCCCGCCGGGCAGGCAGCTCTGAACTTCAGGAGGTATATATTATGGGAAAGATTATTGGTATTGACCTTGGAACTACTAACAGCTGTGTAGCTGTAATGGAAGGTGGAAAACCGGTTGTTATTGCAAATGCGGAAGGTCTGAGAACCACTCCGTCCATCGTAGCTTTCACCAAGACCGGTGAGAGACTGGTTGGTGAGCCGGCAAAGCGTCAGGCTGTAACCAACGCTGAAAAGACCGTTTCATCCATCAAGAGACATATGGGTACCGATTACAAGGTAGACATCGACGGCAAGAAATATTCTCCGCAGGAGATCTCCGCTATGATCCTTCAGAAGCTGAAGGCTGACGCCGAGAACTATCTGGGTGAGAAGGTAACCGAAGCAGTTATCACTGTACCGGCTTACTTCAACGATGCTCAGCGTCAGGCTACCAAGGATGCAGGCCGTATCGCTGGTCTGGATGTAAAGCGTATCATCAACGAGCCGACCGCAGCTGCTCTGGCTTACGGTCTGGATAACGAAACCGAGCAGAAGATCATGGTATACGACCTGGGCGGCGGTACCTTCGACGTTTCCATCATCGATATCGGTGACGGCGTTATCGAGGTTCTGTCCACCAATGGTGATACCCGTCTGGGTGGTGATGACTTCGACAACAAGCTCACCGAGTACATGATCGCTGACTTCAAGGCAAAGGAAGGCATCGACCTGTCTGTTGACAAGATGGCTCTGCAGAGACTGAAGGAAGCTGCTGAGAAGGCTAAGAAGGAGCTGTCCTCCGCAACCACCACCAACATCAACCTGCCGTTCATCACTGCGGATGCTACCGGCCCGAAGCACTTCGAAATGGACCTGACCAAGGCTAAGTTCGATGAGCTGACTCACGATCTGGTTGAGAGAACCGCTATCCCGGTTCAGAACGCACTGCGTGATGCCGGTCTGTCTGTAGGCGAGATCTCCAAGGTCCTGCTGGTCGGCGGTTCTACCCGTATCCCGGCTGTACAGGATAAGGTTAAGCAGCTCACCGGTCAGGAGCCGAACAAGAGCCTGAACCCGGATGAGTGTGTAGCTCTGGGTGCTTCCATCCAGGGTGGTAAGCTGGCTGGTGAGGCCGGTGCCGGCGACATCCTTCTGCTGGACGTAACTCCGCTGTCTCTGTCCATCGAGACTCTGGGCGGCGTAGCTACCAAGCTGATCGAGCGCAACACCACCATCCCGACCAAGAAGAGCCAGGTATTCTCCACCGCAGCTGATAACCAGTCTGCTGTAGATATCCACGTTGTTCAGGGTGAGCGTCAGTTCGCTAAGGACAACAAGACTCTGGGTCAGTTCCGTCTGGACGGCATCGCTCCGGCAAGACGTGGTGTGCCGCAGATCGAGGTAACCTTCGACATCGACGCCAACGGTATCGTAAACGTATCGGCTAAGGATCTGGGTACCGGTAAGGAAAACCACATCACCATCACCTCCAGCTCCAACATGTCCGAGGATGACATCAACAAGGCTGTACAGGAGGCTGCTCAGTACGAGGCTCAGGATAAGAAGCACAAGGAAGCCATCGACGCTAAGAACGATGCAGACTCCCTGGTATTCCAGACCGAGCAGGCTATGACCGAAGCAGGCGACAAGCTGGATGCAGCGGACAAGGCTGAGGTAGAGGCTGATCTGCAGGCTCTGAAGGATGTCATTGCAAAGTGCACCGACGATATCTCCGATGCACAGCTTGACGAGCTGAAGGCCGGCAAGGAAAAGCTGATGAACAGCGCTCAGAAGCTGTTTGCAAAGATGTATGAGCAGGCTCAGGCAGCTGCCGGTGCAGCTGGTGCAGGCGCAGGCTTCGATCCGAATGCAGGTGCCGGTGCTCAGAACGCAGCTGATGACGACGTAGTAGACGGCGACTTCCGCGAGGTATAATTAAGCCGTCTGTGATCCAGGGCGTACAGCGAAAGGCAGTGCATCTGCCGTGTGGTGAGGTCTTCTGTTCATAACATGAATGGTAAGTGATTTTGCCGCGGTTCGTGCATATGAACTGGAACGAAAGAGGTTTATAATATTCAGTCGTTACTGAAATAATTACCCCTGCGGTTTCCCCAAAGGAGACCACAGGGGTTGTGAACGTAATAGAATTGGGAAAAGAGCATAGCGATGGCAGAAGAAAAAAGAGATTATTATGAGGTCCTTGGCGTAGATAAAAACGCGGACGATGCGGCCCTGAAAAAGGCCTACCGTGTACTGGCCAAGAAGTACCATCCGGATGCAAATCCGGGAGATGCCGAGGCTGAGAAGAAGTTTAAAGAGGCTTCGGAGGCGTACGGTGTTCTGAGTGATCCGGAGAAGAGAAAGCGCTACGACCAGTTCGGTCATGCGGCCTTTGATCCGTCCATGGGCGGCGGCGGAACCGGCTTCGAGGGCTTTGATTTCGGCGGCGGTATGGGCGACATCTTCGGCGATATCTTTGGTGACATCTTCGGCGGTGGCCGGTCCTCCAGACGCCGTAACTATAACGGTCCGATGCAGGGTGCCAATGTGCGCACCAGCGTGCGAATCACCTTTGAGGAGGCGATCGCCGGCTGCGAAAAGGAGATCGTGATCAACCAGAAGGATGAATGTACCACCTGCGGCGGCACCGGCGCCAAGCCGGGCACCACACCGGAAACCTGCAGCAAGTGCGGCGGCTCCGGTCAGGTCATGTACACCCAGCAGTCCCTGTTCGGCATGGTGCAGAATGTGCAGCCCTGTCCGGAATGTCGGGGCGAGGGCAAGATCATCCGCAATAAGTGTTCCTCCTGCGGCGGCAGCGGCTACACCACCAGCCGGAAGACCATCTCCATCACCATTCCGGCAGGTATCGACAACGGTCAGAGCATCCGACTGCGCGGCAAGGGAGAGCCGGGCAAGAACGGCGGCGAGAGAGGTGATCTGCTGGTAGAGGTTCTGGTCAGCCAGAGCACCGAGTTTGCCAGAGATGATCTGGACATCTATTCCACCAAGTCCATCAGCTTTGCCCAGGCAGCACTGGGCGGCGACGTGCGGATCCGCACGGTGGACGGAGAGGTCATCTATACCGTCAAGGCCGGCACCCAGCCGGGAACCAGAGTACGCCTGCGGGGCAAGGGCGTTCCGTCCATCCGCAACAAGAGCGTGCGCGGCGACCATTATGTCACCCTGAACGTGGTGGTTCCCACAAAGATGACCGACGAGCAGCGTGATGCACTCCGGGATTACGACGCGGTAAGCGGCAACACCCTGGGACGCGACCTGTCCGGCGACGCCAGGAAAGAAGAGGGCGAAAAAGCCGGCAAGGAGAAGGGCTCCAAGAAGAAGAACATCTTTGAAAAGATCAAAGAGGGAATTGAAGAGACCTTCGAGTAAAGAAGAAAAGCGGATCTGCAGTCCGGGCGTTTTGTTTCCGGTTACGGCGTGAAGTACACGCTTTACCAATCAGAGTATAAGGCTGCTGGCTTCGGTCTTTGGCGCAGGCAGAGCCTGAACTGAGGAGTTGCTTTCCTACAGAAGGTTGACATATGCCTCATATAAAGGTTATTATATCTCGCGGTCAGTGACTGGCCGCGGGATTTTCTGTTTCACAGAAAGATCCGAATGGAATTGTGAATGGACCCGAGATCCATCGGGTAGGAGGCTGGACATCGGCTGCGAAGCGGCTGGCGTGCAGCGTATGATTTGTCCACTTGAACACAGGCAGAGATTTAAGAAAGGTGCGGGTATTAGTAAATGATCAGTGCAAACGGCGTTACACTGCGTCTGGGTAAGAAGGCCCTGTTTGAAGATGTAAATATCAAGTTTACGGAAGGCAACTGCTACGGTATCATCGGTGCCAACGGTGCAGGTAAGTCCACCTTCCTGAAGATCCTCTCCGGCAAGCTAGAAACCACCAGCGGAACCATCAATATCACACCGGGTCAGCGTCTGTCTGTGCTGGAGCAGGACCACTTTAAATATGATGATTTCCTGGTGCTGGATACCGTTATCATGGGTAACCAGCGTCTGTATGACATTATGAAGGAAAAGGACGCTCTGTATGCGAAGCCGGATTTCTCCGATGAGGACGGTATCCGTGCCAGCGAGCTGGAGGGCGAGTTTGCTGAGATGAACGGCTGGGAGGCCGAGAGTGATGCAGCACAGCTGCTGAACGGTCTGGGCATTGAGAGCGAGCTGCATTACACCAGAATGGGCGATCTGCTTGGTCCCCAGAAGGTGAAGGTGCTGCTGGCCAGAGCTCTGTTCGGTAACCCGGACATCCTGCTGATGGACGAGCCGACCAACCATCTGGACCTGGATGCTATCGGCTGGCTGGAGGAGTTCCTGATCAACTTTGAGAACACCGTCATCGTTGTCAGCCATGACCGTTACTTCCTGAACAAGGTCTGCACCCATATCGCCGACATCGACTACAGCAAGATCCAGCTGTATGCCGGTAACTATGACTTCTGGTATCAGTCCTCTCAGCTGATGGTTCGTCAGATGAAGGAAGCAAACCGCAAGAAGGAAGAGAAAATCAAGGAGCTGCAGGAGTTCATTCAGCGCTTCTCTGCAAACGCTTCCAAGTCCAAGCAGGCAACCGCCAGAAAGAGAGCCCTGGAGAAGATCGAGCTGGATGAGATCCGTCCCTCCAGCCGTAAGTATCCCTACATTGACTTCCGTCCGAACCGTGAGATCGGAAATGAGGTCCTGATGGTCGAGAATCTGTCCAAGACCATCGATGGCGAGAAGGTTCTGGACAACCTGACCTTCACCCTGGGCCACGATGACAAGGTTGCTTTCGTCGGCGGCAATGAGCGCGCCAAGACCGTTCTGTTCCAGATCCTGATGGGTGAGATGGAGCCGGATGAGGGCGCCAAGATCAAATGGGGCGTAACCACGACCCAGGCTTACTTCCCGAAGGATTACACTAAGGAATTCGACAACGATCTGGTGATCGCAGACTGGCTGACCCAGTACTCCGAGATCAAGGACCAGACCTATGTCCGCGGCTTCCTGGGCCGTATGCTCTTCGCCGGTGAAGACGGCGTGAAGCAGGTTAAGGTCCTGTCCGGTGGTGAGAAGGTACGCTGCCTGTTCTCCAAGATGATGATCTCCGGTGCCAACGTGCTCATCTTTGACGAGCCCACCAACCATCTGGACATGGAAAGCATCACCGCTCTGAATAACGGTATGATCAAGTTCCCGGGCGTTATGCTGTTCTCCTCCCGTGACCACGAGATCGTACAGACCACAGCTAACCGTATCATGGAGATTCTGCCGGGCGGTGCGCTGGTGGATAAGATCACGACCTACGACGAGTACCTGGCCAGCGATGAAATGGCCAGAAAGCGTTCGGTCTACAACAACGATATCAACAGCGAGAACGACGATTGATTCTGAAAAGCCTGCCGCGCGATGCGGCAGGCTTTTTTGCAAAAGCGAGCGGCAGGATGTATGACGAAAAAAACAAAATTTTCGGCGAAACAGCAGCGGCGAAAATAGACAAATTTTCAGCGCCGTGTTAAACTGTCTTCGTATAGTGTATCACGAGGTGATCGAAACAGACGCCTCGATCATACAACATATTTACTCAGGGCAGCAGAGGGCACAAGAAGGGCAGTCTGTTGTCTTTGTGAGCGTCCAGAAACGCTTAGAAACAAGGAGGAAAAAAGTCAATGGCAAGAAAAATGAAGACCATGGATGGTAACCATGCTGCAGCGCATGCTTCCTATGCGTTTACAGATGTGGCTGCTATCTTCCCGATCACTCCGTCTTCTGTTATGGCAGAAGCTACAGATGAATGGGCAACTCAGGGCAGAGTTAACCTGTTCGGCCAGACCGTACAGGTAACTGAGATGCAGTCTGAGGCTGGTGCAGCTGGTACTGTACACGGCTCTCTGGCAGCTGGTGCTCTGACCACAACCTACACCGCTTCTCAGGGTCTGCTTCTGATGATCCCGAACCTGTACAAGGTAGCTGGTGAGAGACTTCCGGGCGTATTCAACGTATCCGCTCGTGCTCTGGCATCTCATGCTCTGTCTATCTTCGGTGATCATTCCGACGTTTATGCATGCCGTCAGACCGGTGCCTGCATGCTCTGCGAATCTTCCGTACAGGAAGTAATGGACCTGACTCCGGTTGCTCATCTGGCAGCAATCAAGGGACGTCTTCCGTTCATCAACTTCTTCGATGGTTTCCGTACCTCTCACGAGATCCAGAAGATCGAGCAGTGGGACAACGAGGACCTGAGAGATCTGCTTGACTACGATGCACTTCAGGCTTGGAGAGATCAGACTCTGAACCCGAATCATCCGTGCCAGCGTGGTTCAGCTCAGAACCCGGATATCTTCTTCCAGGCTCGTGAGGCCTGCAACGTTTGCTACAACGATATGCCGGCAATCGTTCAGGAGTACATGGACAAGATCAACGCTAAGATCGGTACCGACTACAAGCTGTTCAACTACTATGGTGCACCGGATGCAGAGCGCGTTATCATCGCTATGGGTTCTGTTTGTGACACCATCGAAGAGACCATCGACTACCTGATGGCCGCTGGCGAGAAGGTTGGTGTTGTAAAGGTTCGCCTGTACAGACCGTTCTCCGCTGAAGCTCTGGTAGCAGCTATCCCGACCACTGCTAAGTACATCACCGTACTTGACAGAACCAAGGAGCCGGGCGCTATGGGCGAGCCGCTGTACCTGGATGTTGTTGCAGCTCTGAAGGGCACTCAGTTCGAGTCTACTCCGGTTCTGAGCGGACGTTACGGCCTTGGTTCCAAGGACACCACTCCGGCACAGATCGTTGCTGTTTACAACAACACCGAGAAGAAGATGTTCACCATCGGTATCGTAGACGACGTTACCAACCTGTCTCTTGAAGTTGGCGCTCCGCTGGTAACCACTCCGGAAGGAACCATCAACTGCAAGTTCTGGGGTCTGGGCGCTGACGGTACTGTAGGTGCTAACAAGAACTCCATCAAGATCATCGGTGACAACACCGACATGTACGCTCAGGCTTACTTCGATTATGACTCCAAGAAGTCCGGCGGTGTTACCATGTCTCACCTGCGTTTCGGTAAGAGCCCGATCAAGTCTACCTACCTGATCAAGCAGGCTAACTTCGTAGCATGCCACAACCCGGCATACGTACGTAAGTACAACATGGTTCAGGAGCTGGTTGACGGCGGTACTTTCCTGCTGAACTGCCCGTGGGATATGGAAGGCATTGAAAAGCATCTGCCGGGTCAGGTTAAGAAGTTCATCGCTGACCACAAGATCAAGTTCTACGTAATCGACGGTATCAAGATCGGTAAGGAGATCGGTCTGGGCGGACGTATCAACACCGTTCTCCAGTCTGCATTCTTCAAGCTGGCTGACATCATCCCGGCTGAGCAGGCAATCGACCTGATGAAGAAGGCAGCTAAGGCTACCTACGGCCGTAAGGGTGACGCTATCGTTGAGATGAACTACAAGGCAATCGATGCCGGTGCTCAGCAGGTTGTTGAGATCGAGGTTCCGGCTTCCTGGTCCAACTGCGAAGACGAGGGTCTGGAAATGACTCACGCTACCGAAGGCCGCAAGGAAGTTATCGACTTCGTTAACAACATCCAGGCTAAGGTTTCCGCTCAGGAAGGTAACTCCCTGCCGGTATCCGCATTCACCGAGTATGTTGACGGTACGACTCCGTCCGGTTCTGCTGCTTACGAGAAGCGTGGTATCGCAGTAGATATCCCGGTATGGAATTCCGAGAACTGTATCCAGTGTAACCGCTGCGCATATGTTTGCCCGCACGCTGTTATCCGTCCGGTTGCTATGACCGCAGAAGAAGCAGCAGCAGCTCCGGCTGATCTGGCAACTCTGCCGCTGACCGGTATGAAGGATCCGGAGTACAAGTTCGCGATCGTTGTTTCCGCTCTGGACTGCACAGGCTGCGGTTCCTGCGTAAACGTATGCCCGGGCAAGAAGGGCAACAAGGCTATCAGCATGCAGAACATGGAAGCAAACAAGGACTGCCAGGCTGCATTTGATTACGCTGTACAGCTTCCGATCAAGGAAGATGTTGTTGAGAAGTTCAAAGAGAACACCGTTAAGGGTTCCCAGTTCAAGCAGCCGCTGCTCGAGTTCTCCGGCGCTTGTGGCGGATGTGGTGAGACCCCGTACGCTAAGCTGGTTACTCAGCTGTTCGGTGACAGAATGTACATCGCAAACGCTACCGGATGTTCCTCTATCTGGGGTAACTCCTCACCGTCTACTCCGTACACCATGAACGCTAAGGGTCAGGGTCCGGCATGGGCAAACTCCCTGTTCGAGGATAACGCTGAGTTCGGTTATGGTATGCTGCTGGCTCAGAAGGCTCTGCGTGACGGCCTGAAGGCAAAGGTAGAAGATATCGTTGCTAACGGCGAGAACGAGGCTTGCAAGGCAGCTGGTCAGGAATGGCTGGATACCTTCAACTGCGGCGCTACCAACGGTGCAGCTACCGATAAGCTGATCGCTGCTCTGGAAGCTTGCGGATGTGAAAAGGCTCAGGAAGTTCTGAAGAACAAGGATTACCTGGCTAAGAAGTCCCAGTGGATCTTCGGTGGTGACGGTTGGGCATACGATATCGGTTTCGGCGGCGTTG
>JAUNDD010000011.1 GCA_030526245.1 Lachnospiraceae bacterium | reverse complement strand
TTCCTAGTGTAGAGATTGATCTTGATAGATATTTTATATGCAGTTTTGAAGGTACTTTTGATCCGCTACAGTTGTAGCGGATTTTTTGATTCTGTGTCTTTTGAACATTGGCGCAAGATATTTCGGGTTTGGACTATCAGGGAAGCGGGCGTTACAGTTCAGGCAGTCCGTAACAGTTCGCCGTATGAACTGTTACAAAGCGGGCAAGTATTCAGTTATTTAAGAAGCGAACTACTAGGATTTCCGGAGGCAATGTGGTACAATTTTTCTGTTTTTCAGCGGCCAGGGCCGCAAATGGTATAGATCTTGCATCACAGGAGATGAAATATTTTGATTGCACAGATAAAACAGGAACTGGAGAAGGCGCAGTTTGTGGTGGTTGGCATTGGCCGTGAGCTGGCGGTTAAGGAAGGCTCGCCGGAGGAACTGCAGCACCTTCGCAATGCTTATGCGGGACTTAAAAAGCTCCTGGCTCATAAGGTATATTTTGTACTGACGCAGAATGAGGACACCCTGCTCTTTGAGAGCGGGATCCCGTCTTTTCTGGCGGCGGCTCCCTATGCTCCGGAGCCCTATAACAGCGAAGAGCAGTGGAAGGCCTACATGAACTTTCTTTCCGGCACGCTGGGACATGAGACCTGCCTGCTGGAGCTGGGGGCCGGCTTCGATGCCATGCAGCTGATCCGGTGGCCCTTTGAAAAGACCGTGGAATACAATCAGAAAGCACATCTGGTTCGTGTGCATCGGTCTTTGTATATGCTTCCGGAAGGAATGGAAGGCCGGGGAACGGCGGTAGCGATGGATGCGGCCGAGCTGCTGGTAAGCGTACAGGATATTTCTGAAAAAGCATGTGACACATACTTCTGGAAAATGTTGAAAAATCGGGTGACACATGTGCGTGTTTCAGGCGGGATCAGCCGCCAGGGAACCAGCCTGTGAGATTTACGTATAACCAAGGGGTGAAAATATATGATAGCGATTATTGATTATGATGCGGGAAATATCCGCAGTGTGGAAAAGGCAGTGGCCAGACTGGGATCGGAGTGTGTCTGCACCCGGGATCCGGAGGTGATCCTGTCGGCGGAGGGAATTATCCTCCCGGGGGTGGGGGCCTTTGGCGATGCCATGGAAAAGCTGAAGGAATACGAGCTGGTCGATGTGATTAAGGAAGCGGTAGCCCGAAAGATCCCGTTTCTGGGCATCTGTCTGGGCATGCAGCTGCTGTTTGAAAGCAGTGATGAGGCACCGGGCGTGGAAGGCCTTTGCCTGCTGAAGGGAAAGATCTGCCGCATTCCGGATGCGCCGGGACTGAAGATCCCGCACATGGGCTGGAATGACCTGAGCTATGACAATCCGGGCCGCCTGTTTGAAAAGCTTCCGGAGCACAGCTTTGTGTATTTTGTTCACTCCTATTATCTGCAGGCAGAGGATCCGTCGATCGTCAAGGCATCCGCTGAGTACGGGGTGCATATCCATGCGTCGGTGGAACAGGGGAACCTGTTTGGCTGCCAGTTCCATCCGGAGAAGAGCAGCGATGCGGGAATGAAGATCCTGGGAAGCTTCCTGGATATTGCGAAATCCCGTTAGGTCGTTCGCAAAACAACTGGATCGGTTTCGTACTGTTTGAGAAAAACGTGCTGGCACATGGAAAGGACCTGGCCGGATGCGTAGGATTAGGAAGGACTGGATATGCTGACAAAAAGAATTATTCCCTGCCTGGATGTCAATGCAGGGCGTGTTGTAAAGGGTGTAAATTTTGTGGATCTTCGGGATGCGGGAGATCCGGTAGAGATCGCGGAGGCGTATGATCGGGCCGGAGCGGATGAGGTGGTCTTTCTGGACATTACCGCCTCCTCGGATGCACGCAATACCGTGGTGGATATGGTGCGTGAGGTGGCGAAGAGGGTGTTTATCCCATTCACCGTAGGCGGCGGTATCCGGACCGTGGAGGATTTTAGAACGCTGCTCCGGGAGGGCGCCGATAAGATCTCGGTGAATTCGGCGGCGCTGATGAATCCCCAGCTGATCCGGGATGCGGCGGACAAATTCGGCAGTCAGTGCGTGGTGGTGGCCATCGATGCCAAAAAGCGTGCCGATGGAAGCGGCTGGAATGTGTTCAAAAACGGTGGTCGAGTTGACATGGGCATCGACGCGGTGGAGTGGGCGAAGGAAGCCTGCCGTCTGGGCGCCGGTGAGATATTGCTGACCAGCATGGACTGTGACGGAACCAAGGCCGGATATGATCTGGAGCTGACCAGAGCGATCTCCGAGGCGGTGGATATTCCGGTCATTGCATCCGGCGGAGCCGGCACCAAAGAGCATTTCTTCGATGCGCTGGAGGATGGCAAGGCGGACGCGGTGCTGGCTGCGTCTCTGTTCCATTACAAGGAGCTGGAGATTCGTGAGCTGAAGGAGTATCTGCAGGGACGCGGTGTGCCGGTGAGACTCTGAGGGTGAGTGCAGGAGGTCAAACTATGGGAGCCATTGCGAATGACTGGCTGGAGCCGTTAAAACCGGAGTTTTCAAAGCCCTACTATGCAAAACTGTATAAGAAGGTGCGGGAAGAGTATCAGCAGACGCTGGTGTTTCCGCCTTCGGAGGATGTGTTCCGGGCCTTTGAGCTGACACCGCTTAGTCAGGTGAAGGTAGTGATCCTGGGACAGGATCCCTATCACGGCGAGGGGCAGGCCCACGGACTTTGCTTTTCGGTACGCCCGGAGGTGGCGATCCCGCCGTCGCTGGTGAATATCTATCAGGAGCTGCACGATGATCTGGGATGTCAGATTCCGAATCACGGCTTCCTGGAAAAATGGGCACGGCAGGGTGTACTGCTGTTGAATACCGTTTTGACGGTGCGGGCGCATCAGGCCTATTCCCATCGGGGCATTGGATGGGAGGAATTTACGGATGCGGCCATCCGTGTACTGAATGAGCAGGATCGCCCCATCGTGTTTATCCTGTGGGGAAAGCCGGCCCAGGCCAAGGCGGCCATGCTGAATAATCCGAAGCATCTGATCCTGAAGGCGCCGCATCCCAGCCCCCTTTCGGCCTACCGCGGTTTCTTCGGCAGCCGGCCCTTTTCCCAAACCAATCAATTCCTGGAGTCGCAGGGAGAAGTGCCCATCGACTGGCAGATCGATCCGGTGGAGTGAAAGAACGGGCTGTTCCGGATGAACAGATTTGTCCTCCCCGGATGGTACGGGTATCGGGATGCAGAAGAAACGGGGCCGCTATGCTGGTCCTGTGATGAGTGATCACAATGAAAAATCGCAATAACAGAGCACAATAAAACATGTTACAGTTCACGCAGTGAACTGTAACTGGCCAAAATCCATTCCAAATTGCCTTCGGCAATGGGATTTTGGCCTGCAACCCTCGGGATTTTGCCGCATACGCGGCAAAACACCTCGCGGAATCGAACCGCCTGAACTGTAACTAAAACATCACAAATATAAAGTGATGTTACATAAAATGGATTGATATGTCGACATGGGTGTGATAAGCTGATCACATCAACCCGGCTCCCTGGCTGTTTGGAGGAGAATGGCCAGGGAGCTTTTACTTTTGCTGGGGAGAGTGCGAAAGGAAACGTGTTGGATTACAAAAGGTTTAAAGAGGAACTGTTGGCACTGGTGCAGCATGAAGCCGGAGAGGAACTGAAGGTGGAGATCATGCAGACGATCCGGATCAATGAAGGGGAAACGGACAACCTTACGATTCGGGCCGAGGGAGAGCGGGCCGCGCCGGTGATTCCGATGAGCATGCTGTATTTTATGTACAGCAAGGGGGAAAATCTGGCCTCGCTGGCAGCCCGGGCCATGCATTTTTACCGTGACAGAGATCTGCAGGATGAGCAGGAATTTGAGCAGTGTCTGAACCGGGAGTATCTGCTGGAGCATCTGCAGCCCCGTCTTATCGGACAGAAGGGGAATGAGAAGCTCCTGGAGCAGGTGCCCCACTCTGCGTGGCTGAACCTGGCGGTGGTCTATTACTGTGTGCTGGAGCAGATCGGCGAGCACAGCGGGGGGATCCTGATTCGGCATGAGCATCTGAAGCTGTGGGATCTGACGGAGAAAGATCTGGAGAAGATGGCCTGGGAGAAGGTCCGGCAGCAGAACCCGGCGGCAATCTATACCATGACCGATCTGATGACCGAGCTGCTTGGCGAGCAGGGAGAAGAGGAAATGATTTTGCCGGAGTCGGACGGTCCCCGGATGTATGTGGTGACAAACCAGACCCGTACCTATGGGGCCTGTTGGATCACGCAGAAGGAGATCCAGGAGGCGTTGGAAAAATGTCTGGAGGATGACTATTTCATGTTGCCCAGTTCTCTTCACGAATGCATGGTGGTACCCTGCGGCTGTGAGATGGAGGCGGATCATCTTCTTTCCATGGTCTGCGAGATCAATGCGACCCAGGTATCGGTGGAGGACCGGCTGTCGGATGCAATCTATCGGTACGATCGAAAGACGGGAAGCATGAGGCTGGTAGAAGAGCGGTAGTACAGAACGGTCAAGCTGCGGGAGGGCACGTACGTGTCAGGCAGGTTATGCTGCTGGTCGCCGCGGTTATATTGCAGTTTACTGCGCCGGAAGCAACACGGCCGGATCGGCATGGATACGACTTTGCGGTCTGAATTTGACAGCACCGGACAGATGTGGTATTATGTCTAAAGTTTGCGGGAGACCTCTGTTTCAGCAGAAAGATCCCGCACGTGTGCACTTGTAGCTCAGGGGATAGAGCAGCGGTTTCCGGTACCGCGTGTCGGGGGTTCGAATCCCTCCAAGTGCGCTTTTCTTATTTATAGGATTAAAGTGTCAAAAGTCACTCTCCACTTCATGCTTGCATGAAAGTGGAGATGTGACTTAATGACACGCCCCGATATGAGCAAGAAGTGGGGAAGGGGCCCCATGAATTGCGAATAGCGGGTAGGATTGTGGGAGTGCGAAGCACGAAGCAACCGTAATGTGACTTAATGACACACCCCGATATGAGCAAGAAGTGGGGAAGGGGCTCCATGAATTGCGAATAGCGGGTAGGATTGTGGGAGTGCGAAGCACGAAGCAATCCGTAGTCCTGTTATTGATTGCTATTGACACCTGAAAGCTTTATAGGATCTACAAGTCAGAAGTCACTCTCCGCGTTCGGACAGCATGTCGGCGATGAGGTGACTTGATTTGATATTCAGAGAAAAAACGGAGGAACGACATATGTTGGATGATTTTAGAGAGTGGTTGTCGGACAACCTCAGATACATCCTTCTGGGCCTCGCTGTATTGCTTTTGCTGGTCATCGGTTTTTGCGTTGTCAAGCTGATCGTCGGCGGAGGAAAGAGCAGCGGCGATGGTGCGTCTGCCAAACCGGCTGTTACGGAGACAGTTAAGGATGATCAGGAGCAGGACAGCACGGAAAAGGAAGCGGCACCGGATATGGATGCTGTGGTTTCAGCAGCTGTTGTGAACGCAGGAGATCTGGTGAAGGATGACTCGGCTGTTCTGACGATCGTTAAGCAGTATTATACCGCGGTAGCAGAAAAGAACGTGGATGCTTTGGCCGGCATTGTTTCGCCCTGGAACGATACGGTTAAGGAAAATATCCTGAGCAGCGACATCACGGAAAGCTACAGCAACATTTCTGTCTATTCCCAGAAGGGCCTGGAAGAGGGCTCCTATGTGGTCTATGCCTACTATGAGGGCAAGGTTGCCGATATGGAGACTCTGGTTCCGAATCTGGCATTGCTTTATCTGAAGAAAGATGCGACAGGCAAGCTGGTCGTCAGCACGGATCATGACAGCGATAAGGCCATTACGGATTATATCACCAAGGCATCCTCCAATGCGGATGTACAGAACCTGATCAGTACTGTGAAGCAGCAGTATGAAACGGTTCTGGAAAGTGATCCGGCGCTTCGCAGCTATGTGGCATCGCTGGTAGGTGACACCGGTGAAGAACCGGCCACCGAGGCTCAGCCGAAGAACCGGCTGATGACGGCTAATTATGATGTAAATATTCGTGCGACAGGCAGCACGGATGCAGCGATCCTTGGTGTGGTCGCTACCGGAACGGATGTGACGGTCATGTCTGAGGCAGATGCGGATGGCTGGTGTCAGATCCACTATGAGTCAGCTGCCTACGGTTCCATCGATGGATATGTTAAGATGGAGTTCTTAAGCCCGTCTGTGAACACAGCTGATGCCGCACCGGCAACAAATGAATAGTCTATTACAGTGAGCGGATGCCCGGAAGGGGTCTGCACTGGCTGAGAAGCTGTCTTATCAGGCTGATATCGGCTCCATTTGAAAAACGGAGAGGCAAGGCTTGATGGGGCAGCTTTTTTTTGACAGGGTCGCGGGAGAGGCTTTTGGGTTCGAGAAAATTTGATCTGGCGCGGACGGGTAAAGCAATGCCATCGTGCGAAGCACGATTTGGGCTGGATGCTGGTGCGTGAACTGTGACGTGGGGATGGAAGTACGAGGCGGACCGTCGTGCGGACGGCAGAGGGAAAAATGAAGGGACAGGATAAAAATATGGATGCTGGAAAGAGGGCGGATCAGGCAGAGACCCAGGTGCGTCTGAATCGTTTTTTAAGTGAGCTGGGAATCTGCTCCAGGCGGGAGGCGGATCGGCTGATCGAAGCGGGCCGGGTCACCGTGGAGGGCCGGACGGCTTCGATGGGCCAGAAGGTCCAGCCGGGGCAGTCGGTGGAGATCGACGGAAAGGATGTCCGCCCCAAAGGTCCGGTGCGCAAGCGAATCCTGGCAGTGCATAAGCCGGTGGGCGTTGTATGTACTACGGACCGGCGCTGGGGAGATCCGGTGCTGGAGGATCTGCTGGATATTCCGGAACGGGTATTTCCGGTGGGACGTCTGGATAAGCTTTCGGATGGTCTGATCCTGATGACCAACCAGGGGGATCTGGCCAATGAGATCATGAAGGCCTGCAATTATCATGAAAAGGAATACGTGGTGAAGGTGGACCATCCCATCAGCGAGCTGTTTCTGGAGCGGATGCGCCAGGGGGTCTTCCTGAAGGAGCTGAATGTAAAGACCCGGCCCTGTGAGGTCAGCCGGATGGGAGAGCGAACCTTTCGAATCGTGCTGACCCAGGGGCTGAACCGGCAGATCCGCCGCATGTGCGGTGAGCTGGGATACCGGGTGGTATCACTGACGCGCATTCGCATCCTGAATGTGCAGCTGGATCAGCTGCCGGCCGGCGGCTGGCGGGATCTGACGGAGGAGGAAGGTGAACAGCTGAAGAAGCTGCTGTATTCCAAATCGGCAAAGAAGCCGCGCCGATGAGCAGTATCAGGGGAGGTATCTGGATGACAAAAAAGGAATATCGGGATCTGTGTGCACAGATCGATTATCATATGGATCGCTATTACAATCTGGATCTGCCGGAGATCAGCGATTACGAGTACGATCAGCTGATGCTTCAGCTGAAGGCGGCGGAGGCGGAGCATCCCGAGTGGGTGACTGCTGACTCGCCCACCAGAAAGATCGGCGGAACGGCGAAGCGGGAAGCCGGTGTCAAGGTGGTACACCATGTGCCCATGCTGTCCATTGAAGATGTATTTACGAAGGAGGAGGTAACGGCCTGGGTCGAAAAGGTACAGGCGACTCATCCGGAGGCTGTCTTCTGTGTGGAGACCAAGATCGACGGTCTGAGCATGTCCCTGCGGTATCAGCGGGAGGAGACCACCGGTCAGCTGGCCCTTGTGATGGCCGAGACCAGAGGCGACGGCCTGATCGGAGAAGATGTGACGGCCAATGCCCGGGTGATCCCGGATGTCCGGCAGGCGCTGGCACTGGACTGCGATTACCTGGAGCTGCGGGGAGAGGTGTACATGTCCCACGCGGACTTTGAGGCATTTAATGCGGTTCAGGAGGAGGCTGGAAAGAAAACGGCGGCGAACCCCAGAAATCTGGCGGCCGGCACACTGCGGCAGCTGGATCCGGAGATCACCCGGCAGCGGGGACTGAAGATGTTTGTGTTCAATGTGCAGGATGGTCCGGCGGAGCTGATGGATTATCATGCACAGGCACTGGAACGGCTCCAGGCACTGGGCGTGGCCACGGCGCCCCATCGGGTGTGCCGTAATGCCAACGAGGTGCTGGCGGCCATCGATGAGATCGGCGAAAGCCGGGGAGAGCTGCCCTACGATCTGGACGGTGCTGTGATCAAGATCGATTACACGCCCTGGCGGAGCGAATTTGGTGCCGGCAGCAAGTATTCGGCGGGGCATATTGCCTACAAGTACCCGCCGGAGGAGCGAATCGTTACCATGGATGAGATTCTGGTGGATGTTGGACGGACCGGCAAGCTGACCTTTACCGGCAGCTTTCACGACAGCCAGACCGGCAAGCCCGCCCGGCTCTGCGGCACCAGTGTATCCAGGGCGACGCTGCACAATCAGGACTATATTGAGGAGATGAAGGTGGGCATCGGCGGTGAGTACCGTCTCTTTAAGAGCGGAGAGATCATTCCGAAGCTGAACGGCTGCGTCCGGGAGCCGGAAGAGATCTACCGGGCACCGGAGCACTGTCCGGTGTGCGGCGGCACGCTGATCCGGGAGGAGGATACGGCGGATATCCGTTGCATCAACCCCTCCTGCCCGGCGCAGATCACCCGGACCATTGCCTATTTTGCCTCCAGGGATGCCATGAACATCATGGGGCTGGGGGATGTGCTGGTGGAGGCGCTGGTTAAAAACGGATACCTTCACAATTATGCGGATATCTACCGGCTCAGGGATTTCCGGGAGGAGCTGATCGAAAAGGGCATCGTCGGCAAGGAAAAGAATACGGACAAGCTGCTGGCGGAGATCGAAAGATCCAAAGGCAATGCACCGGAACGGCTGCTGACGGGTCTGGCGATCCGGAATGTGGGGAAGACCACAGCCAGAACGCTGATGCAGAGCTTTGCCGGACTGGAGGAGCTGGCAGCGGCGGATGCCCTGACCCTGGCCCAGGTTCAGGATATCGGGGAGACCACGGCGGCCTGCATCGTAGAGTTTTTCGGCCGGGAGGAGACCCGGGCCATGCTGGCGGACATGAAAGCCTATGGCCTGAACATGAAAGCCGAGGAAAAGGAAGCGAAGGGGGATCAGCTGGCCGGACTGACCATCGTGGTGACGGGAACGCTGCCGACGCTGGGACGCAAGGAAGCGGAGGAGCTGATCGTCAGTCACGGAGGCAAGGCCACCGGCAGTGTCAGTAAAAAGACGTCCTATGTGCTGGCCGGTGAGGCGGCGGGATCCAAGCTGACCAAGGCCCAGAGCCTGGGAATTCCGGTGATCTCGGAGGAGGAATTCCTGGCCATGCTGGCACCGCGGAGCTGATAATTCGGAGCGGGAGCTCTCAGGGAGGAATGCGTATGGTGGAAACGGGAAAACGTAAGAGTGCAGAAGTGGTGAGCGCGGCCCGGGCCAGCGGGCGGAATGACGGCATCGATCTGCTGCGGATCGTCAGCATGTTTATGATCGTCTGCCTGCATGTGCTGGGACAGGGAGGGGCCATGCGGCGTCTTTCCTCCAGACCGGCCACCTACAATGCGGCCTGGCTGCTGGAGGTACTGTGCTTCGGGTCAGTGAATCTGTATGGCATGATCTCCGGTTATGTAGGCATTCGCACGGATTTTAAGGCGGGACGCATCCTGCGCATCTTTTTTCAGTTATATTTTTATTCGATTCTGATGACCGGCATCACCTGGCTGATCAGTCCGGCACTGGTGGACCGGGAGATCGTAATCGGCAGTCTGTTCCCGCTGAGCATGAATACCTACTGGTATATGTCGGCCTATGTGGTGGCCTTTGTATTTTCGCCCTTTGTGAACCGGATGATCCGCGCCTTAAGCGACTGGGAAAAGCGGGTGCTGGCGGGGCTGCTGATCGGGGTATTTTCAATCTGGACCTTTATGCCCCGGATACTTGAGACAGATACGATGAGCCTGGTGGCTGGCTACTCCTTTGTCTGGCTGGAGGTCCTGTATGTGCTGGGAGCCTGCCTGGGCAGCCTGCCGGCGCGAAAACGGCGGGCCGGTGTGTATGCGGCAGTCTATCTGCTGTCGGCAGCGGCCGGCTGGGCCCTGAAGATCGGACTGGAGGAATACACCAGGCGGGTGATGGGCGAGGCCATGTACGGACGCAAGGTGATCTCCTATCACTCACCATTCATCCTGATCGGCTCCATCGCACTGCTTCTGTGGTTTTCGCAGATCCGGCTGTGCAGCGGCCGGATCAGAGAGCTGGTTCGTTTTCTGGCCCCCTCGACCCTGGCGGTCTATCTGATCCATGTGCATCCGGTGAGCTGGCAGTACCTGATCAAGGGGGCGGCTTCTTCCATGACCTATCTGCCCTGGCCGCTGCTGATACCGGCGGTGCTGCTGGCAGCGCTGGGAATCTACCTGACCTGTTCGCTGGCGGACCGGCTGCGGATCTCGCTGTTTGCACTGTGCCGGGTGGATGCTTTGTGCGGCCGGGTCACCCGGTGGGTACAGGAGCTGAGAGACAGGAACCGAAACGCTGACGGCGGTCAATAGCGGGCAGCAGGAGCTCTCATCAGCCGGGCGGAAGAAACAGCTGGAGCGGAGAAGGAAAGAGACGGCTGCCGCGTTGACAGGAACCGTTGACAGGCAGAAAGCGGATTGCTACAATGGTCATAATTTTGGTTTCAGACGGAAACGGGGCTGCCAGGCAGCCGGCGTGAGCAGTCGGCGGTGCATATACGCACCGGTTTTCTGATCAATGATGACTTTCAGGAAGGGAATAACGTGGGAAATTTAACAGAAGATATTCAGAAAAGACGAACATTTGCGATCATTTCGCATCCGGATGCCGGTAAGACGACACTGACAGAGAAGTTCCTTCTGTATGGAGGCGCCATCAATATGGCCGGCTCCGTAAAGGGTAAGGCTACCGCCAGGCATGCGGTCTCCGACTGGATGGAGATCGAGAAGGAGAGAGGTATCTCGGTAACTTCCTCGGTTCTGCAGTTTAACTATGACGGCTTCTGCATCAACATCCTGGATACGCCGGGACATCAGGACTTCTCGGAGGATACCTATCGAACCCTGATGGCAGCGGATTCCGCGGTCATGGTCATCGACGGATCCAAAGGTGTTGAGGCCCAGACCCGTAAGCTGTTCAAGGTCTGCGTCATGCGCCATATCCCCATCTTCACCTTTATCAACAAGATGGACCGGGATGCCATGGATACCTTTGATCTGCTGGACGACATCGAGAAGGAGCTGGGTATTGCCACGGTTCCGATGAACTGGCCGATTGGATCCGGTAAGAATTTCCGCGGTGTGTATGACCGACGGGACAACCGGGTGGTGACCTATGCGGATACCGAGAAGGGAACCAAGGAAGGTCTGGCCACCGAATATGATCTGGATGATCCGGAGCTGGAGGCCTTCATCGGTGAAGAGGCCAAGCAGCAGCTGACGGACGAGATCGAGCTGCTGGACGGTGCAGCGGCTGAATTTGATCTGGAGGCCGTGTCGGCGGGTAAACTGTCCCCGGTATTCTTCGGATCGGCGCTGACGAACTTCGGTGTGGAGATCTTCCTGAAGTACTTCCTTCAGATGACCAGCTCCCCGCTTCCCAGAAAGGCGGACTGCGGCGAGATCGATCCCTTCAGCCCGGATTTCTCGGCCTTTGTCTTCAAGATCCAGGCTAACATGAACAAGGCCCATCGTGACCGTATCGCGTTCATGCGCATCTGCTCCGGCCATTTTGATGCCGGCATGGAAGTATACCATGTACAGGGCAAACGCAAGGCGCGCCTGCTGCAGCCCCAGCAGATGATGGCGGATGACCGTCACATCGTGAAAGAGGCCTGTGCCGGTGACATCATCGGTGTATTTGATCCGGGTCTGTTCTCCATCGGAGATACCCTGTGCATGCCGGGCAAGAGCTTCTGCTTTGAGGGCATCCCGACCTTCGCACCGGAGCATTTCGCCCGGGTGCGCCAGGTGGATACCATGAAGCGTAAGCAGTTCGTCAAGGGTATCAGCGAGATCGCCCAGGAGGGTGCGATCCAGATCTTCCAGGAGCCCAGCAGCGGTATGGAAGAGATCATCGTGGGCGTGGTCGGCGTGCTGCAGCTGGATGTGCTGAAGCATCGTCTGGAAAAGGAATACAATGTGGAGATCATCCTGGAGAATCTTCCCTACGAATATATCCGCTGGATCGAGAACAGGGAGATCGACATTTACAGCATCTCCGGCACCTCGGATATGAAGCGGATCTGTGACCTGAAGGGCCGTCCGCTGCTGCTGTTTATCAACAGCTGGTCGCCGGGCATGGTGCTGGAGCGCAATCCGGGTCTGCAGCTGTCTGAATTCGGACACGATTTCTGATGGAGCTGTCCGTGTAATCCATTCTTGCAATGAAGAGGGTTTCCGCTTATAATTCTAGGTAGATTGTGGAAGGATCGAAGCGCAGTGGAAACGGCAGGCCGCAGCAGGGGCTGGTACCCGGATCGCTGCTTCCGCAGGGCTCCTGTTGAAGCAGGGAACCGAAGAGAAGGCCTTCGACCCTTGATCCTATATCCGGAGAAGAAACAGACACAGATTCGAGGAGGACCAGATATGGCAAATGAAGCTGCACATACCAGCACGATTGAACTTAAGGACGGTTACGGCGAAGTGAAGATTGCCGATGAAGTGCTCGCAATTATCGCAGGTCTCGCGGCAGCGGATGTTAAGGGCGTTGCTTCCATGGCCGGAAATGCGACCAGAGATCTGATCGAAAAGCTCGGATGGAAGAGCCTGACCAAGGGTGTTCGCGTGCAGGTGGATGAGACCAGTATCCGTGTGGCCATCAATGTAAACCTGAAATACGGTTTCAATGTGCCGGATACCTGTGCTCAGATTCAGGATAAAGTAAAAACTGCATTGGAGACGATGACGGGCCTGGAGGTTACCGGTGTCAACATCAAGATCGTCAATGTAGTAATGGACAATGACAAGTAAATCGCTTTGAAGCAGGGGAGTAGACGATTAGACGATTGCTTGCTCCCGTTCTATGCCAGAGGGATAGATGTGAACAGGGCTGTCGCAAAATTTGAACGGATTTTCCATTCATTGCGGCAGCCTTTTGTATTGTTAAGCGTATGAAAGAGGTTAAGGAACAGCATGGAAAACAAGATCGAGATCACGACCACCCACGGACAGTCCAGAAGTCAGATCCGTGAACATATCTTTAAACTGGTATACACCATGGGATTCTATCCGGGAGAGGAAAAGCCGGAGCAGGCTCAGCTGTATTTTGAACAGGTTCCGGATGAGGAGATCCCGAATCCGCCGGCTTTTTCCACGGACGATGAGAGAGAATACATCCGTGTCAAGGCCCAGGCGGTACTGGACAAGGCAGCGGAGCTCGATGAGGCCATTGGTGCAGTGGCCAAGGGCTGGAAGACGACGCGTATGCCCAAAACAGACCTGGCGATCCTGCGTCTGGCGTTGTATGAGATCCGTTTTGATGAGGAGATCCCGGACGGCGTAGCCATCAATGAGGCGGTGGAACTGGCCAAGAGATACGGAAGCGACGCTTCACCGGCCTTCATCAACGGCATTCTGGCCAGATTTACGAAGGAAGAGAAAAAGCAGGCGGAGAGCAGCGGGGACGCAGCAAAGGCATGACCCGGGCATATACCGTCAGTCAGATCAACAGCTATATCAAAAGGATGTTTGCCCAGGATTTTCTGCTGCCGATGGTGCAGATCAAGGGGGAGGTCAGCAACTGCAAGTACCACTCCTCGGGGCACATCTACTTTACCCTGAAGGATTCCGGGGCAGCCATCGCCTGTGTGATGTTTGCCAGTGCCAGGACGCGTCTTAAGTTCCGGCTGGAGGACGGTCAGCAGGTGGTAGCCGGCGGCTCGGTGAGTGTATACGAGCGGGATGGCCGGTATCAGCTGTATGCCGAGAGCATCACCATGGACGGACTGGGAGAGCTGTATCAGCGCTATCTGCAGCTGAAGGAAGAGCTGGCGGACATGGGCATGTTCGATGCCGCCTACAAAAAGCCCATTCCGGCCTATGTGCGCCGTCTGGGTGTGGTCACTGCGCCCACGGGAGCTGCCGTGCGGGATATCATTCAGATCTCGAAGCGCCGCAATCCGGGTATCGAGATCGTGCTGTACCCGGCGAAGGTCCAGGGCGAAGGGGCTGCGGAAAGTGTGGCCGAGGGTATCATGACCCTGGAAAAAGCCGGCGTGGACCTGATCATCATCGGCCGGGGCGGCGGCTCCATCGAGGATCTGTGGGCCTTCAATGAGGAGCTGACAGCCCGGGCGGTCTTTGCCTGTGAGGTGCCCATCATTTCAGCAGTGGGACATGAGACGGATACGGTGATCACCGACTTTGTGGCGGACCTTAGAGCACCCACGCCCTCCGCGGCGGCGGAGCTGGCGGTGGCGGATATCCGCAAGCTGATGGAACAGCTTCAGGCAGAGCGGCAGCGGCTGACGGAGCGTATGGAAGCCCGGATCGATCTGGCCCGGGGAGAGCTGCAGCGCCGGGCGCTGGCTTTGCGGGCGGCGGATCCTATTCACCGGGCCCGACAGTCCCGGCAGCGGCTGGGAGAGATCCAGCAGCGCCTGGCGGGCAGTATGCAGCTGCGGCTGGAGCGGACGACGAACCGGAATCAAACCCTGCGGGAACGACTGGATCACGGCATCACCCTGCGACTGGAAAAGGCCAGACGGGACTGTCTGGTCCGCAAAGCAGCTTTGAAGGGCCTTTCGCCCTATGACAAGCTCAGTCAGGGCTATGCGCTGGCCACGGCGCCGGATGGCAGCCGGCTGGCGAGTGTGGCCCAGGTCAGCGCCGGAGATGAGATACAGGTGTATCTGCGGGACGGACAGCTGAAGGCAAGGGTGACCAGTGCTGAAAGCAGCGGTTCTGGTGCGTGAAACCGGGCAGGACCGAAAGAGTGGCTCCGGCGTGTGAAACCGGGCAGTGCTGAAAGCAGCGGCTCCGGTGCGTGAGACCGGGTAGTGCCCAAGAAGCGGCATTTCGGAGCGGATGCAGTGCTGCCTGCAGACAGATTGCAAATACCGCGGAAGTTCAGGATACATGAGGGATAATAACCGATGAGTGAAGCACAGGATAAACAGATACAGGATATGTCCATTGAAGAGGCCTTCGAGCAGCTGGACCGTTTGTGTGAGCAGCTGGAAAACCCGACGACGACGCTGGAGGCGGCCTTTGCAGCCTACCAGGAGGGCATGAAGCTGGTGAAGGGCTGTACGGAAAAGATCGATCTGACGGAAAAGCAGGTCATGCAGCTGATGCAGGACGGCAGTCAGGTACCTCTTTAAGCGGAGCGGCGGGCCGGCCCCGGTCCGCCCGGAACGATGATCCGGGAAGGCTGCCGGCAGGGAGCCGGCTGCTTTGGAACGGGATGCAGAGGCAGGATGGCGGAATGAAAAGGAGATACGCATGAACTTTGAAGAGATGAGAATTTGCCGGACCATGAAGGCAGAGTCGATTTGTTATACCTATCTGGCAGAAGAGAGCGGCCGGGCCAGAGCGCTGGCGGAGGCTATGAATTACAGCGTGAAGGCAGGCGGAAAGCGTATTCGACCGCTGCTGGTGATGCTGGCCTGCCAGATGTGCGGCGGAACCCCGGAGGATGCAGGTCCGTACATGGCTGCCATCGAAATGATCCACAGCCATTCCCTGGTACACGATGATCTCCCGGCGATGGACAACGACGAGCTGCGTCGGGGCAAGCCATCTACCTGGAAGCTGTACGGTGAGGCGGCGGCGATTCTGGCCGGTGACGGTCTGCTCAACTACGCCTATGAAACGATGGCGAAGGACCTGCTGGAGCATCCCGGCGATATGGGGCGCGTAAAGGCTTTTTCCATCATTGCCCAGAAGAGCGGCCATAACGGCATGATCGGCGGTCAGTCCGTGGATGTGGAGACGGATGGACGCAAGCTGAATGTGGAAACACTGGATTATATCTATCGCCTGAAGACCGGAGCACTGCTGGAGGCCTCTTTGATGGCGGGAGCAGCGCTGGCCGGTGCGGATCAGGAGACCATCGACCGCTTCGAGCAGATCGGCCGGAAGGTGGGCCTTGCGTTCCAGATCGAGGACGATATCCTGGATGTGGTGGGCAATGAAGCCATGCTGGGCAAGCATTTAAACAGCGATGAGCGTAATCAGAAAACGACCTATGTCACCCTGTACGGACTGGATAAGGCGCGGGAGGATTCGCGCAGACTGACGGAGGAGGCACTGGAGCTGCTGGACAGCTTTGAGGCGGAGCATTCCTTCCTGAGAGCTCTGATCGAGAGTCTTGCGGGACGTGAATTCTGAGGGATTGCATATGATTCTGGAAACCATTAATAAGCCGGGAGATATCCGGCAGGTAGATAAAGAAAACTGGGATGAGCTGGCCCAGGAGATCCGGGATTTTCTGATCGAAAAGATCAGCATGACCGGCGGGCATCTGGCATCGAACCTGGGCGTGGTGGAGCTGACCATGGCACTGCACCTGGTGTTTGATCTGCCGGAGGATAAGATCATCTGGGACGTGGGACATCAGGCCTATACCCATAAGCTTCTGACCGGACGCCGGGAGGGCTTTGACAGTCTCCGGAAATTCGGCGGCATGAGCGGCTTCCCCAAACGGGGGGAAAGTCCGGCGGATGCCTTCAATACCGGGCACAGCAGCACCTCCATTTCGGCGGGTCTTGGCTATGTGAAGGCCCGGGAGGTCACCGGAGAAAGCTACAATGTGGTCTCGGTGATCGGCGACGGGTCCATGACCGGCGGCATGGCCTATGAGGCCCTGAACAATGCGGCCCAGGTCCGTTCCAATTTTGTGATCATCCTGAACGATAATGAGATGTCCATCTCGGAGAATGTGGGCGGACTGCACCTGTATCTGAGTGCACTTCGTACCTCCCACGGCTATTCGGAGATCAAAAACGGAGTGGAAAAATCCCTGAGCCGGACGAATCTGGGAAGCCGGGTGGCGGAGGGAATCCGCAATACGAAGAACAGCTTAAAGCAGATCCTGATTCCGGGCATGTTTTTTGAAAACCTGGGAATCACCTATCTGGGACCGGTGGACGGTCATCAGATCGGACAGCTGATCCGGGTGCTCCAGGAGGCCAAACGGGTCAACGGTCCGGTGGTGGTCCATGTGAAGACCGTGAAGGGCAAGGGCTATGAGCCGGCAGAGCGTCATCCGGCCCGGTTCCACGGAACGGAGCCCTTTGAGATCGAAACGGGTCTCCCCAAAAATCCGAAGCATGTGGCCAATTACCAGGATGTATTTTCCACGGTGATGTGCAAGATGGCCAGGACCCAGCCCAATCTGGCAGCGGTGACGGCTGCCATGCCGGGCGGTACCGGACTGAAACGGTTTGCCGGCATGTACCCGGAGCGTTTTTTTGACGTAGGTATTGCGGAGCAGCACGCGGTGACCTTCTCGGCCGGACTGGCCCTGGGAGGTCTGATTCCGGTGTTTGCGGTGTATTCCTCCTTCCTGCAGCGGGCCTATGACCAGGTGGTGCACGATGTCTGTCTGCAGAATCTGCACGTGGTCTTTGCCATCGACCGGGCCGGTCTGGTGGGCAGCGACGGAGAGACCCATCAGGGCATCTTTGATCTGTCCTATCTGTCGGAGATTCCGAACATGACGGTGATGGCGCCCAAGAACAAGTGGGAGCTGGCGGATATGCTGCGGTTTGCTGTGGGCAAGATGGACAGCCCGGTGGCGATCCGTTATCCTCGCGGCACAGCCTGGGACGGAGCCCGGGAGTGGAGAGCGCCTATTCAGATCGGAAAGAGCGAGGTGCTCTACGACGAGAACGGCATTGCACTGATCGCCGTGGGCTCCATGGTGAAGACGGCCATGGAGGTGCGGGAGATGCTGCATGAGATCGGCTACAGTGCCAGCGTGATCAATGCCCGGTTTGTCAAGCCCCTGGATGAAGCGATGCTGCTGCGGGCGTCGAAGGACCATCGCCTGATCGTGACGATGGAGGAGAATGTCCGGACCGGCGGTTTTGGAGACCACTGTCTGGAGTATTTAAACGACATCGGCGCAGACTGCCGGGTCATCAATGTGGCACTGCCGGATGACTATGTGGAGCACGGCAGCGTGGATGTTTTGAGAAATGAATGCTGCATCGATGCACAGTCCGTGCTGAAGCGGATCATTGCAGCTTATATTACAGGAACGGAGCAGGATACATGAGCAAGGAACGACTGGATGTGATACTGGTACAGCGGGGACTGGCCCCTTCGAGAGAAAAGGCCAAGGCCCTGATCATGGCCGGTGCGGTGTATGTGGACGGACAGAAGGAGGATAAGGCCGGCAGCATGTTTGACGACCAGCTTCCGGTAGAGGTGCGTTCCAACACCCAGCAGTTTGTCAGCCGGGGCGGCCATAAGCTGGAGAAGGCACTGCAGGTATTTCCCATCGATCTGACGGGACGAATCTGTATCGACGTGGGTGCCTCCACCGGCGGCTTTACGGATTGTATGCTGCAGAAGGGCGCTGTGCAGGTCTGCAGCGTGGATGTAGGCCGGGGGCAGCTGTGCTGGCAGCTGCGCAACGATCCCCGGGTCATCTGTATGGAAAAGACCAACATGCGGTATGTGCAGCCGGAGGATCTGCCCGTGGTGCCTTCCTTTGCGGCCAGTGATGTGTCCTTCATTTCGCTGACGCTGATTCTGGAACCCATCTACCGGGTCCTGGCGGAGGATGGTGAAGTGGTGGTCCTGATCAAGCCCCAGTTTGAGGCCGGCCGGGAGCGTGTCGGCAAGAAGGGCGTGGTCCGGGATCCCCAGGTACATGAGGATGTGATCGAGAAGATCGTGCTGTTTGCCCAGTCCGTACACTTTAAGACACTGGGACTGGACTTTTCACCGATCCGGGGACCGGAAGGAAACATTGAGTATCTTCTCTGGATGAAAAAGCTTTCCGGAGAGGAGATCTGCTCCGACACCCCCTTTGACATTGCGGCTGTGGTAAAGCAGGCCCATGAGGAGCTGGACAGATGAAGCATTTTTACATCATTACGAACCGGGACAAGGACCGCGATATGCAGCAGACCGACCGGATCCGCCGTTTTCTGGAGGAGCATGGTGCCGTCTGCTGCGTGCAGGAGCAGGCGCATCCGGAGGAGCACGCTGCCTACAAGTACACGGACGCGGGAAAGATCCCGGCGGGGGTGGAATGTGTGCTGGTGCTGGGCGGAGACGGTACACTGCTGCAGGCCAGCCGTGACCTGATCGATACCGGGCTGCCGCTGCTGGGTATCAACCTGGGGACCCTGGGCTATCTGGCAGAGGTGGAGATGGCCGGCGTGGAGGAAGCTCTGACCCGGCTGCTGCGGGATGACTATTCCATCGAGGAGCGGATGATGATCAGCGGGCAGGTACTGCGGGAAGGCCGGGTGCTGCTGGAGGATACGGCGCTGAATGACATCGTCGTAGGCCGCCGGGGACATCTGCGGGTCATTCACATCGAGGTGTATGTCAACGATACCTTTCTGTGTGAGTACCGGGCGGACGGCATGATCGTTTCAACGCCCACCGGTTCCACCGGCTATGCTCTGTCGGCAGGCGGTCCCATCGTGGCACCGGATGCCAGTCTGATGCTGCTCACCGCCATCGCCCCCCATACTCTGGCCACCAGACCGGTGGTGCTGCCGGATTCAGTGAAGATCACCCTGCGGCTGGCCACGGACGGACATGACGGACAGGGAGCGGAGGTCACCTTTGACGGCGACACCTCCATGATGCTCACCGGAGGCGATGCCATCGAGATCCGCCGGTCGGAGCGGTCGGCCCGGCTGGTGAAGATCAGCAAGAAGAGCTTTGTCGAGATATTGAGAACGAAGATGAACTGATGATGAGGCAGATATGAAGGCAGACAGACAGGCAAAGATCATAGAACTGATCAGCCAATACGATATTGAGACCCAGGAAGAGCTGGCGCTGTATCTGAAGAAAGCCGGATGCAATGTGACCCAGGCAACGGTGTCCCGGGATATCCGGGAGCTGAAGCTGACCAAGGCGCCGGGCAGGCACGGCAAGCAGAAATACGTCCTGATGTATGATGAGCTTCCGGGATTGAACGAGAAATACCTGCGGGTACTGCGGGAGGGCTTTGTGTCCATGGACATGGCCCAGAACATTCTGGTGGTAAAAACGGTTTCGGGCATGGCCATGGCGGTGGCTGCTTCCCTGGACAACATGCACTGGCAGGAGATCGCCGGCTGCATCGCGGGAGACGATACGATCATGTGCGCGGTGCACAGCGTGGAGGAGACCGTGCAGGTGATGGCCAAGATCCGCCAGATCGTGGGTGGCTGAGTTTAAACAGCGGGGGAGAGACGCACAGAATATGCTGGTAAGTTTACATGTAAAAAATATGGCACTGATCCGGGAGGAGGAGATCCTGTTTGGGCCGGGGCTGAACATCCTGACCGGTGAGACCGGTGCAGGTAAATCGATCCTGATCGGTTCCATCAGTCTGGCACTGGGTACCGGAAGCTTTAAGGATTATATTCCGGAGGATGCCGACTACGCGCTGGTGGAGCTGCTCTTTGAAACGCAGGATCCGGCGGCACTGGAACGGCTGGAGCAGGCACAGATCCCGGTCACAGACGGAGAGGTGCTGATCACCCGGAAGTACCAGAACGGCCGGACTATCAACCGGATCAACGGAGAGAGCGTGCCGGCGGGGCTGATCCGGGAGCTGGCGGGACATCTGATCGATATCCACGGACAGCATCAGCATCAGTCTCTGCTGTATCCGAAGAATCATCTGCGGCTGCTGGACCGGTTTGCCGCTGAAAAGCTGGGAGACCTGCCGCGGCAGTGTGCCCAGGCCTATAAGGAATTCAGTCAGGCTCAGAAGGAGCTGCAGGAGGCGCAGCTGGATGCCTCCGAGCGGGCCAAGCAGATCGACCTGATCGAATATGAGTTAAATGAGATCGATTCCGCCGGGCTGCGTCCCGGTGAGGATGAGGAGCTGGAACAGCTCTATAACCGGATGTCCCACAGTCAGAAGATCGCCCAGGCCATTGCAGAGGCCAGCGGGCTGATCAGCTCCGACGACGGAGCCGGAGACCGGGTATCCCGGGCCGCCAGGGCGGTGAGCGCGGTGAGCGATCTGGATGAGCAGCTGGAGCAGCTGCAGCAGGGGCTGGCTCAGATCGAGGATCTGCTCAGCGAGCTGGGACGCAGTCTGGCGGACTGCGAGGAGAGCTTCGCCTTTGATGAGCAGGAATGCTACGAGACGGAGCGCCGGCTGGATCTGGTCAATCATCTGAAGTCCAAGTACGGACGGACCATCGAGGAGGTGCTCGCCTACGGGCAGGCACAGCAGGAAAAGCTGGATCAGCTGACGGATTATGAGGCCTACATCGAGCGCCTGAAAAAGCAGGAGGCAAAGAGCCGGGAGGCCTTTCGAAAGCTGGCACTGGAGATCCGCGGCATTCGCCGGGAACATGCGAAGGTGCTGGAGCAGCAGATCACCCAGGCACTGGTGGATCTGAATTTCCTGGATGTCCGGTTCGGCATCGAGTTTACAGAGCTGAAGGAGGGGAATGCCTCCGGAATGGACGGCGCCGAGATGCGCATCTCCACCAATCCGGGCATGCCCATGCGTCCGCTGCAGGATACGGCCTCCGGCGGTGAGCTGTCCCGTATCATGCTGGCCTTAAAGTCCGTGATGGCGGACCAGGATGCCATCGGCACCCTGATCTTTGATGAGATCGACACGGGTATCAGCGGCCGGACAGCTCAGAAGGTATCGGAAAAGATGGCCGTGATCGCGGCGTCCCATCAGATCCTGTGCATCACCCATCTGGCCCAGATCGCGGCCATGGCGGATACGCACTTTGAGATCGAAAAGGCCACCAGGGACGGCCATACCACCACACGGATCCGGCAGCTGTCGGAGGAGGAGATCATTGAAGAGCTGGCCAGAATCCTGGGCGGTGTCAGTGTGACCCAGACGGTGCGGGAGAGTGCCCAGGAGATGAAGCGGCTGGCGGACGAGATCAAAAGAAGATAGCCAAGAAGTGCCTGCTGCAGTTTGCTGCGTAAACGGTAGCGCGGTGACCGAAATCGGGCGAACAGGATAACAGGCGAATGGGATAACAGGATAACAGGCGGCAGGAATACATACTGCCGAAAGAAATGACTGACGTGGCACATAGGCGCAGAGTTGGCGCATAAAGATAAATGGGGGTGGAAAGCAGTTATGAAGAAGATTTTATTTGCAGCCTCGGAAGGGGTACCGTTCATCAAGACCGGTGGACTGGCAGACGTAGTCGGATCCTTGCCGAAGTGCTTTAACAAGGATGAGTACGACGTGCGCGTGATCCTTCCGAAGTACATCTGCATCAGCGATGAGTGGAAGGAAAAAATGAGCTATATGACTCATTTTTATATGGATCTGGCCTGGAGATCCCAGTATGTGGGCATTCTGGAGGCGGAGTATGACGGAGTCAAATATTACTTTATTGACAACGAGTTCTACTTTGCAGGTCCCAGACCCTACGGCAATATCTACGAGGATATTGAAAAATTTGCCTTTTTCTCCAAGGCGGTGCTGTCGGCGCTGCCAATCATCGGCTTCCAGCCGGATGTGATCCACTGCCATGACTGGCAGACGGGTCTGATCCCGGTCTTCCTGAAGGCGGATTTCCATGAGAATGAGTTTTTCAGAAATATGAAGTCCATCATGACCATCCACAACCTGAAGTTCCAGGGCGCCTGGGACATCCGGACGGTACGGGATATCACCGGTCTGCCGGCCTACTATTTCACGTCGGATAAGCTGGAGGCCTACGGGGATGCCAACTATCTGAAGGGTGGTATCGTGTATGCGGATGCGGTGACCACGGTGAGCAACACCTATGCCGAGGAGATCAAGACACCGTTCTACGGCGAGCGTCTGGAGGGCCTGATGCAGGCCAGAGCCAACGCGCTGACGGGTATCGTCAACGGCATCGACTACGATGTGTTCAATCCCGCCACGGATCCGGCCATTCCGGCGAAGTACGACGCGCGTACCTTCCGCAAGGAAAAGATCAAAAACAAGCGGGCACTGCAGAAGAAGCTGGGCCTGGAGCAGGATGACAAGAAGTTCATGATCGGCATCATTTCCCGTCTCACGGACCAGAAGGGCTTTGACCTCATTGCCTACATGATGGATGAGATGTGCCAGCTGGATGTTCAGTTTGTGGTTCTGGGAACCGGCGAAGAGCGCTACGAGAACATGTTCCGTCATTTCGCATGGAAGTATAAGGACAAGGTATCCGCCAACATTTACTACAATGAGGATATGTCCCATCAGGTCTATGCGGCCTGTGATGCCTTCCTGATGCCGTCTCTGTTTGAGCCCTGCGGTCTGTCCCAGCTGATGAGTCTGCGCTACGGCACCATTCCGATCGTGCGCGAGACCGGCGGCCTGAAGGATACCGTGGAACCGTACAATGAGTATGAGAACACCGGTACCGGCTTCAGCTTTGCCAACTACAATGCCCATGAGATGCTGCGGACGGTGCAGTACGCCATGGATGTGTTCTATAACCGGAAACGTGAGTGGAACAAGCTGGTGGATCGGGCCATGGCTGCGGACTTCTCCTGGACGGTATCCGCTAAAGAATATGAAAAGCTCTATGACGGGCTGATCCTGTAGGGCGTGTCATTCAGTCGCGTCTGCACTTTCATGCAAACATAAAGTGCAGACGCAGCTTTTGACACTGTAATCCAGTTACAGTTCACTGCGTGAACTGTAACGTAATCCAAGCGAAACACTAGGAATTAAGACGCAGGCGGTTGACTTTACCGCCTGCGTTTGTTATATTTTCATCTGGAAAACAAAGTAAATCAGTCGGAATTAAAAACTGCGATGCCGAAGTATGATCGGAGGCAGATCCGACACAGATACAGGAGCGGCCTATGAAGCTTTCCACAAGGAGTAAATATGGGCTGAAAGCCCTCATTGATATAGCCGTTCACAGCCCGGAGGGTCCGGTGCCGGTCAGCGATATCGCGGTGCGGCAGGGTGTATCCGAGGCTTATCTGGAGCAGCTGGTGGCCAAGCTGAAAAAGGCGGGAATGATCACCAGTCAGCGCGGGGCCCAGGGCGGCTACCGTCTGGCCAGGGATGCGGCGCAGATCTCGGTGGGAGATGTGCTGCGGGCGTTGGAAGGCGACCTGGATGCAGTGGTATGCTCCGGCATTTCCGGTGAATGCTCCGGATCGGAAAACTGCGTCAGCAAAACGGTCTGGAAAAAGATCAATGACGCGATTTCAACCGCGGTGGACGAGATCAGTCTGGAGAGCCTGGCGCAGGAGAGCGCGGCCAAAAGCCAGACGGTTTGTGAATAAATAAAGGAGAGAAACATGGATAAGTTTATTTATCTGGATAATGCAGCAACTACCAGAGTGCTGCCGGAGGTGGCCGAAGCAATGATGCCCTTCTTTACAGAGCATTACGGCAATGCCTCCACGATCTATAAGCTGGGTGCAGCCAGCAAGGAAGCTATGACCGGTGCGCGTACCCAGATCGCACAGCTGCTGGGCGCTAAGACCGAGGAGATCTATTTTACGGCCGGCGGCAGCGAGTCCGACAACTGGGCTCTGAAGGCAACGGCGGAGGCCTATGCCGGAAAAGGCAGGCATATCATCACGTCGAAGATCGAGCATCATGCCATCCTTCACACCTGTGAATGGTTGGAAAAGCACGGCTTTGAGGTAACCTATCTGGATGTGGATGAAAACGGTCAGGTCCGTCTGGAGGATCTGAAGGCAGCCATCCGCCCGGACACCATTCTGATCTCCATCATGTTTGCCAACAACGAGATCGGAACCATCGAGCCCATCCGGGAGATCGGTGAGATCGCCCATGAGAAGGGCATTCTGTTCCATACGGATGCGGTACAGGCCTTCGGTCAGGTGCCGATCAATGTGGATGAGATGCACATCGACATGCTCAGTGCCAGCGGCCACAAGCTGCACGGTCCCAAGGGCATCGGCGTGCTGTATATCCGCAAGGGTGTGAAGATCCGTTCCTTCGTGCACGGTGGTGCACAGGAGAGAAAACGCCGGGCCGGTACCGAGAACATTCCGGGTATCGTGGGCCTGGGCAAGGCGGTGGAGATCGCCGGACGGACCATGGAGGAGCGCACGGCTTACGAGAGAGAGCTGAGAGATTATCTCATCGACCGCGTGCTGACCGAGATCCCCCACAGCCGTCTGAACGGACACAGAAGCGAGCGTCTTCCGAACAATGCAAACTTCTGCTTCCGCTTTATCGAGGGTGAGTCCATGCTGATCATGCTGGACATGGCCGGTGTCTGCGGTTCCTCCGGAAGCGCCTGCACCTCCGGATCTCTGGATCCGTCCCATGTGCTGCTGGCCATTGGCCTGCCCCACGAGATCGCTCACGGCAGCCTGCGTCTGACCCTGAGTGAGGAGACTACGAAGGAAGACATCGATTACACGGTGGACAACTTAAAGCGCATCATCGAAAACCTGCGCAGCATGTCACCGCTGTATGAGGATTTTGTTAAGAAAAACCAGTAAGCTTCCTGGATACTTTAAATAAGTCGAGAGATTGATATAAAATACCTCAGGTAAATCTGGAGACCGTCTGGCGGTTGGCCGGGCGGTGACCGGCGTCGCCGCTTGAAGTGAAATCGGTGAGCGGCAGCCGGCTTTCGGACAGAAGAAACAGTGAGGGCCAGGAGCCCGTAGAAAGGATATAGATATGTACAGTGAAAAAGTAATGGACCACTTCCAGCATCCCCGCAATGTGGGAGAGATCGAAAACGCCAGCGGTGTGGGTACCGTAGGCAACGCCAAGTGCGGTGATATCATGAGAATCTACCTGGATATCGACGAGAACCAGGTGATCCGTGACTGCAAGTTCAAGACCTTCGGCTGCGGCGCGGCGGTTGCAACCTCTTCCATGGCCACCGAGCTGGTCATCGGCAAGACCATTCAGGAAGCCATGGAGGTCACCAACAAGGCGGTTATGGAAGCGCTGGATGGACTTCCGCCTGTAAAGGTACACTGCAGCCTGCTGGCTGAAGAGGCGATCCACGCTGCTCTGTGGGATTACGCTGAAAAGCACGGTATCAAGATCGAAGGCCTGGAAAAGCCGAAGACGGATATCAGTGAGCACGAAGAGGAAGAGGAATATTAATTCCAGATGGATCACGGGATGATCCGTAAGCCTTTATTTGATGATATGATCAAAAACAATAGCCGCCGGTCCGGAGGATCGGCGGCTTGTTCTATGTTAATGCGAGCTTTTGGCTTCTGGAGCAGTTCGCTGCCTGCTGACCGGCAAAGGCAGTGGTGACCACTGACCTATAGAAGCACCGGCTGGGCCTGACGCTGGCGGAATACATAGTACTCGCGGAAGCCGATGGAGAGCAGGAGCTCCCGTGTCTGGTCAAAGCCGTAGGCAATGGCCTCCGGACAATGGGCGTCGGAGCCGATGGTGATCCGGCGGCCGCCCAGGTCGTAGTAGCGCTGCAACACATCCGGGTAGGGATTGGTCTGGCGGATGTTTTTTGCCAGCCCGGCGGTGTTGACCTCCAGGCAGCGGTCCGTTTCGATCAGATAGGTCAGAAGGGGATCGATCCGATCGGCAAAGCTCTCATAGGAATAGCAGCGGTCCAGGCCGGGAGCATAGCGGACTACGTAGTCCAGATGCGCGGCGGTGTCAAAATCCGGCATGGCGCGAAGATTGACGTTGTATTCTTCGAAGTAACGGGCGAAGACCTGGGCTTCCTCTTTACCCTCCCAGAAGGAGGTATAGTAGGGGTCGTGCTTTTGGGTCATGTGCTGGGATGCAATGATGAAATCGAAGGGATAGCGGGAAAACAGGTCGGCGTAGAAGTCTGCCAGGTGGGGCTGCATACCGGCCTCGATGCCGAAGCCGATCTCGATGCGGTCCCGGTATTCCGGGCGAAGCCGGGAGATCTCCTCCCAGACGGCATCCAGATCCGCCTCGAAGGAGCCTGGGCATTCCGGGTTGTCCCGGTCCATATGCTCCGTGAAGCAGATGCGGGTCAGACCCTTGCGGAGGGCGCCCTCCACCATGTCCCGCATGGGAGAGGAGGAGTCCTCGGAATGTGCAGAATGCATATGAAAATCGCTGAAAATCATCGTAGTGATCCTCCTTTTCATGATAAAAAAGCATGTAATCTGACGAAAGGGGGCCATTTTGTACTGATATTTATGCAAAAAAGCGAAGAACGTGTCGAATTACGTGCAATCTTCGGCTGTGTTACCCCTTGTTTTTTACGGGCACTTCCGATAGAATATCAAAGGATTGATTAGTGCGCTAGTACTTCTGGCGAATTAAGACAGTCAACTTTTTAAAACAAACCATATATTATTAGGAGGTTACTCATTATGGCAGTTAAAGTTGCGATTAATGGATTTGGCCGTATCGGTCGTCTGGCATTCCGTCAGATGTTTGGCGCTGAAGGTTTCGAAATCGTTGCTATCAACGACCTGACTTCTCCGAAGATGCTTGCTCATCTTCTGAAATATGACTCTACTCAGGGCAGATACGACGGAACCGTTGAAGCTGGCGAAGATTACATCACCGTTAACGGCAAGAAGATCACCATCTACGCTAAGGCTAACGCTGCAGAGCTTCCGTGGGGCGAGCTGGGTGTTGACGTAGTTCTGGAGTGCACCGGCTTCTACACCTCTAAGGATAAGGCTCAGGCTCACATCACCGCAGGTGCTAAGCACGTTGTTATCTCTGCACCGGCTGGCAACGATCTGCCGACCATCGTTTACAATGTAAACCATGAGACTCTGACCAACGAAGATACCATCATCTCCGCTGCATCCTGCACCACCAACTGCCTGGCTCCGATGGCTAACGCTCTGAACAAGCTGGCTGCAATCAAGTCCGGTATCATGTGCACCATCCACGCTTACACTGGCGACCAGATGATCCTGGATGGACCGCAGAGAAAGGGTGATCTGAGAAGATCCCGCGCAGGCGCTATCAACATCGTTCCGAACAGCACTGGTGCTGCAAAGGCTATCGGCCTGGTTATCCCGGAACTGAACGGCAAGCTCATCGGCGCTGCTCAGCGTATCCCGACCCCGACCGGTTCTACCACCATCCTGACTGCTGTTGTTGAAGGCACTGTTACTGTAGAGCAGGTTAACGAGGCTATGAAGGCTGCTTCCAACGAGTCCTTCGGTTACAACACCGATGAGATCGTATCTTCCGATATCGTTGGTATGAAGTACGGTTCTCTGTTCGATGCTACCCAGACCATGGTTCTGCCGCTGGATAACGGCACCACCGAGGTACAGGTTGTTTCCTGGTACGACAACGAGAACTCCTACACCAGCCAGATGGTTCGCACCATCAAGCACTTCGGCAAGCTGCTGGGAGTTTAATCCAAACAGAGAAAATGTAATATACATTTGAGTGACTGAATAGGTCCGGTCTGTCAAAGGACCGGACCTTTCTTTTGTTTCACAGGAAATGCCGCCCTCCGAAGGGGGACGGCAGATCATGAGGAGGTTCCACTATGGGATTAAATAAGAAGACCGTTGCAGATTTCAATGCAGCAGGCCGCAAGGTTCTGGTAAGATGTGACTTCAACGTACCGCTGAAGGATGGCAAGATCACGGATGAGACCCGTGTCGTTGCAGCTCTGCCGACCATCAACAAGCTGATCGCTGACGGCGCTAAGGTTATCCTTTGCTCTCACCTGGGCAAGGTAAAGAATGGCCCGAACGAGGGTGAGTCCCTGGCTCCGGTTGCTGAGAGACTGTCCGAGAAGCTGGGCAAGAAGGTCGTTTTCGTTGCTGATTACAACGTAACCGGCGAGGAAGCTACCGCTGCTGTTGCTGCTATGCAGGACGGCGATGTTGTTCTTCTGCAGAATACCCGTTTCCGCGGTAAGGAAGAGACCAAGCCCCAGGATGCCGGCGAAGCTTTCGCAAAAGAGCTGGCTGATCTGGCTGATGACTATGTATGCGATGCTTTCGGTTCTGCTCACAGAGCACACGCTTCTGTTGCAGTTGTAACCAAGTATATCCGTGAAAAGGGCGGCAACTGTGCTGTTGGCTACCTGATGGAGAAGGAGATCCAGTTCCTTGGCAATGCAGTTGAGGATCCGGTTCGTCCGTTCGTAGCTATCCTTGGCGGCGCTAAGGTTGCTGACAAGCTGAACGTTATCTCCAACCTGCTGGAGAAGTGCGACACCCTGATCATTGGCGGCGGTATGGCTTTCACCTTCCTGAAGGCTAAGGGCTATGAGATCGGTAAGTCTCTGGTAGACGAGACCAAGATCGACTACTGCAAGGAGATGATGGCAAAGGCAGAAAGCCTTGGCAAGTCTCTGCTTCTGCCGGTTGATGCTGTCTGCACCGACAGCTTCCCGAACCCGATCGATGCTCCGATCGACACCATCACGGTAGATGCTGATGCGATCCCGGCTGACAAGGCTGGTATGGATATCGGTCCGAAGACCGTTGCTATCTACTCCGATGCTGTTAAGAACGCAAAGACCGTTGTATGGAACGGACCGATGGGCGTATTCGAGAACCCGACTCTGGCTGTTGGTACCAAGGCTGTAGCTGCAGCTCTGGCTGAGACCGACGCTACCACCATCATCGGCGGCGGTGACTCCGCAGCAGCTGTTAACCAGCTGGGCTACGCTGACAAGATGTCCCACATCTCCACCGGCGGCGGTGCTTCCCTTGAGTTCCTGGAGGGCAAGGATCTTCCGGGCGTAAGCGCAGCAGACAACAAATAATTAGAGGTAAAGGAGAAAATATACCATGGCAAGAAGAAGAATCATTGCTGGTAACTGGAAGATGAACATGACTCCCACCGAGGCTAAGGCTCTGGTTGAGACCCTGAAGCCGCTGGTAAACAACCCGGATGTAGACGTTGTTTACTGCGTTCCGGCGATCGATATCGTTCCGGTCGTTGAGGCTGTTAAGGGAACCAACGTTGAAGTAGGCGCTGAGAACTTCTACATCGAAGACAAGGGTGCTTTCACCGGTGAGATCTCTGCTCCGATGCTGCTGGATGCAGGCGTTAAGTATGTAATCATCGGACATTCCGAGAGACGTGAGTACTTCGGCGAGACCGACGAGTTCCTGAACAAGAAGGTTCTGAAGGCATTCGCTTCCGGCCTGACTCCGATCCTTTGCTGCGGCGAGTCTCTGGAGCTGCGTGAGAGAAACGCATACAAGGAGTGGATCGGCCTGCAGATCAAGGCTGACCTGGAAGGCGTAACCGCTGATCAGGTTAAGAGCATGGTAATCGCTTACGAGCCGATCTGGGCAATCGGAACCGGCAAGACCGCTACCGCTGACCAGGCTCAGGAGGTTTGCGCTCTGATCCGTAACACCATCGCTGAAATGTACGATACCGATACTGCAGAAGCAGTTCGCATCCAGTACGGCGGTTCCATGAACGCCGGCAACGCTGCAGAGCTTCTGTCCAAGCCGGACATCGACGGCGGCCTGATCGGCGGCGCTGCTCTGAAGCCGGACTTCGGTCAGATCGTTAATGCATAATTTCGCATAGGCTGAAAAATTATAGGGGGCTGCCCGGGTAACCGGGCGGTCCCCTTTTTTCGTCACGGGAAATTCCGACAGGGATTTCCTGCAGGCCCGAAACAAAATCGGACAGAGATCCAGCTGTGATGAAAATGGATCAGTAAGAAGAAAAGGGCATCGCAAAAAGTGAAAGGCTACATCATAGGTTCTGAGTAGAGGTGTTTCGGCCCGTAGTCATACAATAATGGCACTTGAAAGAAAGCGTGCGGGAAACGAAAGGGGTATCAGCCTTGCAAAAGGCAGCTGCCATGGCGTGCGGGTTGGACTAAATGGTCCGGACGCAGCTCCTGCGAAAAATATGTGCATGAGGTATGCCGCGGGGCGTGAACGACCGGCGGCAGAAAGGAGTATGGGATGAAAGCCGGAATCATTGGATGCGGTGTGATCAGTGAGATCTATTTAAAGAACCTGACGGAGAGGTATGCGAACCCGGAGATCGTGGCCTGTGCGGATCTGTTTATGGAGAAGGCCAGGGAGAGAGCGGAGCAGTTTGGTATTCAGGCCATGACCGTGGATGAAATGATGGCGGATCCCCAGATCGATCTGATCCTGAATCTGACTACGCCCCTGCAGCATGCGGAGATCTCGCTGCGGGCGCTGGAAAACGGCAAGCATGTGTACTGCGAAAAGCCGCTGGCTGTGTCGGTGGAGGATGGCAGACGGATCATGGAAAAGGCTGCGGAAAAGGGGCTGCAGGTAGGCTGCGCACCGGATACGTTCCTGGGAGCCGGTGTTCAGACCGCTCTGAAGGCGCTGCGGGACGGATGGATCGGGCAGCCGGTGGCAGCGGTGGGCTTTTTCAGCTGCCGGGGCCATGAACGGTGGCATGGAAATCCGGGCTTCTATTATCAGAAGGGCGGCGGCCCTCATTTTGACATGGGCCCCTATTATCTGACCGCCCTGTGTGCAGCCTTCGGTCGGGTGAAGCGTGTGAATGCTCTGAGCCGGCGGACCTTCCCGGAAAGACTGGTGACGGCATCGGGCCCGAACCACGGCAAGGTGATCCCGGTGGAGGTGGATACCCATCTGAGTGTGTCCCTGGAGTTTGACTGTGGCGTCATCGCCACCATGATGCTGTCCTTCGACGTGTGGTCCACGGATCTGCCCTGCATGGAGTTTTACGGCACCGCCGGAACCATTTCGGTGCCGGATCCGAATTTCTTTGAAGGTCCGGTGAAGCTGCGCAGCCTGTATGACGAAGAGGCGAAGGAGCTTCCGCTGGTCAATCCCTACCATGAAAATGCCCGGGGCATCGGTCTCGCGCAGATGTGCCAGGCCATCGAAAAGGGCGAACCGGTCTGCGCAGGCGGTCAGCAGGGGCTGCATGTGCTGGAGGTGATCGAAGCCATCGACCGGGCCGGCCGGACAGGAGAGTGTGTGGAGATCGAAAGCGGATATACGGCGCCGGAGCTGCTGCCTCAGGGAAGGCTGGAGCCGGAGTATAAGCTGTAAATAATGGAACGGACGATTGGGGGAACCGAGAGTTGACAAAATCTTTCGGAAACAAAGAAAGAAATATTGTGGAATTTTAGCGTTGCCTTTTGCGGTCTGCGTGCTATAATGGACTTCATCTTGAATAATTATACGAATTGCATGCATAACACATGCATGAAGCGTAAGAGGAGGAGAAACATGAAAAAGAATGTGATCGCACTGACTCTTGGCGCAGCTATGGTTATGACCATCACCGCCGCAGCCGCTGAATTTTCTACCGTTGAAGAGGGCAAGCTGTACATGGCTACCAACGCTGCTTTCCCGCCGTATGAGATGACCACCGATGACGGCGGCTTCGAAGGCATCGATGTGGAGATCGCCGGCGCTATCGCTGAAAAGCTCGGTCTGGAGCTGGTCGTTGACGATATGGAGTTCGGCAGCACCATCACTTCCGTACAGGCCGGCAAGGACGATATGGTTATGGCAGGTCTGACTGTAACGGAAGAGCGTAAGCAGAACATCGACTTCACCAACAGCTATTCCACGGGTGTTCAGGTCGTTATCGTTCCGGAAGATTCCGATATCGAGACCGTAGATGATCTGGCTGATGACAAGATGATCGGCTGCCAGGAAGGCACCACCGGCTACATCTACTGCTCCGATACCGTTGAAAACGGCGGTTACGGCGAGGATCATGTTGTGGCTTACACCAACGGCGCTATGGCTGTACAGGCTCTGCTCACCGGCAAGGTGGACGCTGTAGTTATCGACAGCAACCCGGCTAAGGCTTTCGTAGAAGCAAACGAAGGTCTGAAGATCCTGGATACCGAGTATGTGGTAGAAGATTACGCAATCGGCGTTTCCAAGGAAAATCCGGAGCTTCTGGAAGCCATCAACAATGCACTGGTTGAGCTGCAGGAGGATGGTACCGTTGACGCGATCGTTGGCAAGTACATCAATGCCGATGCCGATGAGGAAGCAGCAACCGAGTAATGGGTTGAACCGGCTGCCTGACCGCACAGGCTATGGGGATCCGTTTCGGACCCGGTTGGCTGCGGCGGGATTCAGGCTGCAACGGATAGCAGACAGAGGAATATACCTGTCCTGGATGGGTGGCTTTTTGGTAAGCCACCCTTTTTTACAGTTAAGGAGGAACTGAATTTGGAAGCACTTCGCGCACAGTTTCAGCAGTCGTTTATTGAAGGCGACAGATGGCTGGCATACCTGAAAGGTCTGAAGGTGTCGCTGCTGGTAACCCTGGGTGCCCTGGCCATTGGTGTGGTTCTGGGTATTCTGGTGGCAGTGGTTCGTACGCTGCATGACCAGAAGCGGGGCAGAGCGCCCATCTGGCTGGTCCTTGTCAACAAGATCTGCCAGCTGTATACCACGATCATCCGCGGCACACCGATGATGGTCCAGCTGCTGATCATGAACTTTGTCATCTTTTCAACCAGCCGTAACCGGATGGGCATCGCCATTCTGGCACTGGGCATCAACTCCGGTGCCTACACGGCGGAGATCATCCGTTCCGGTATCATGTCCATCGATCCGGGACAGATGGAGGCCGGCCGTTCACTGGGTATGGGCTATGCCACGGTTATGAAGGATGTGGTGATCCCCCAGGCGATCAAGAACATCCTGCCGGCACTGGGCAACGAGCTGATCACCCTGTTTAAGGATACCTCGCTGGTAACCGTCATCGGTCTGGTGGACCTGACCAAGGCGGCACAGCAGATCCAGGCGAAGACCTATCAGGCCTTCATGCCCTTTATCGGTATCGCGGTCATGTACCTGATCGTGGTCATGATCCTGACCTGGCTGCTGGGAATCCTGGAAAGGAGGATGCGTGCAAGTGACAGACGATAAGCTGATCATTAAAGTAGAAAACCTGCATAAGACATTTGGAGACAACGCCGTGCTGCGTGGTATCGATCAGGAGATCCGCCGGGGCGACAAGCTGGTCATCATCGGGCCTTCCGGTTCCGGAAAGTCCACCTTCCTGCGCTGCCTGAACCTTTTGGAGGAGCCGACCTCCGGACGGATTCTGGTGCATGGAGAGGACATTACCCAGCCGAAGGTGGACATCAATGCGGTCCGCCGGAGAATGGGCATGGTATTCCAGCACTTTAATCTGTTCCCGAATATGACGGTTCGCCGCAACATCACCCTGGCTCCGGTCCGTACCGGCTTCATGAAGCAGGATGAGGCGGACGCCGTGGCTGAAAAGCTCTTAAAGCGCGTAGACCTGTACGATAAGGCGGATGCGTATCCGGCCTCCCTGTCCGGCGGACAGAAGCAGCGTATCGCCATCGTGCGTGCCCTGGCGATGAACCCGGAGATGATGCTCTTCGACGAACCTACCTCGGCTCTGGACCCGGAGATGGTCGGTGAGGTTCTGGAGGTTATGAAGGAGCTGGCGGACGAGGGCATGACCATGGCCATCGTTACCCATGAGATGGGCTTTGCCCGGGAAGTGGGCAGCAAGGTGCTGTTTATGGATGAGGGTATCATCCTGGAACAGGCTCCGCCCCAGGAGCTGTTCGGCAACCCGAAGGCTCCGCGTCTGAAGGAGTTCCTGAACAAGGTGCTGTAAAACGCGGCAGTGACTTTGCGGTACGGATGGCTTTAAACTTCGTGCATATCGCAAGGTGCTGAGAATCTGCTGCGGTTCAAGCGGTTCGATTCCGTGAGGTGCATTGCCGTGTATGCGGTAGGATCCCGAGGACTTACGATATAACAGGCTTCCGATATCTGGTCGGAAGCCTGTTTCTTTTTCTTTAGGACTGTGCTATGATAACGTAATTAACGCTGAAGAAGGGAATGAGTAACATGGCAAAACGAGAGATCAAGGCAGCCCTGCTGGGGCTCGGAACGGTTGGTTCCGGTGTATATAAACTGGTTCATATGCAGGAACCGGAAATGGAAAGCAAGCTGGGCAGCACCCTTCAGATCAAAAAGGTACTGGTCAGAAATCTGGAGAAGGCCGCATCCAAGGTGGAGGATCCTTCGGTTCTGACAAACAGCTGGCAGGAGATCCTGGATGATCCGGAGATCGAGCTGGTGATCGAGGTGATGGGCGGCATCGAGCCGGCCGGCACCTACATCCGTCAGGCATTGAGCAGCGGCCGTCATGTGGTGACCGCCAACAAGGACCTGATCGCGGAGCAGGGACTGGAGCTGACCAGACTGGCTCAGGAAAACGAAGTGGATCTGCTGTTTGAGGCAGCGGTAGCCGGAGGTATTCCGATCATCGATCCGCTGAAGAACAGCCTGTCCGCCAACCATATCACGGAGATCATGGGCATCGTCAACGGAACCACCAACTTCATCCTGACCAAGATGACGGAAGAGGGTATGGACTTTGGCCCGGCTCTGGAGATGGCCCAGCAGCTCGGCTATGCGGAGGCGGATCCCACCGCGGACGTGGAGGGCCTGGATGCCGGCCGCAAGGTGGCGATCATGGCGACCCTGGCGTTCCATACGCCGGTGACCTTCCGGGATGTGTATACCGAGGGTATCTCCTCCATCTCCAGCAAGGATATTGCCAGCGCATCGGAGATCGGACGCAAGATCAAGCTCATCGGCGTGGCCAAGGAGACCAGCGGCGGCGTGGAGGTACGGGTACACCCGATGATGATCCCGGCAGAGCATCCCCTGGCCAACGTATCCGGATCCTTTAATGCGGTGTTCGTACACGGTGACGCGGTGGATGATGTCATGTTCTACGGACGCGGTGCCGGCGAGATGCCCACCGCCAGTGCGATCATGGGCGACGTGTTTGCAGCCGCCAAGACCCTGACCCGGGGCATGAAGGGAAGCACCATGGATCCCTGCTACCGGAACCTTCCCATCAAAAAGCCGGAGGATATGGTCAGCCGCTATTACCTGCGCATGTCTGTGGATGACAAGCCGGGCGTTCTGGCAACCCTGGCCAGCGTACTGGGTAACAACGGCGTGAGCATCCAGCAGCTGGTACAGAAGGTGCGCAAGGAAGACAGCGCCGAGATCATGCTGGTAACGGATCTGGTCAAGGAGTATCATCTGAAGGATGCCCTGCTGACCTTCCGGGCCATGTCCATCGTTCGCTCCGAGCCGGTGGTGATTCGTGTATTGTAATGCTCTGTTGGCCGATTGGGCAGATCACAGCTCACAGATGAAGCGAATTGGATCGTTGGAAACCCGATCAGGGGAGTCTCTGGCAGCATGGAAACGTGCTGCCAGATGTGTTTTCACAAAGATAACGAAAGAAAGTCACAGAGTATTCACAAAGTCCCCCTATACTGTGTCCTGTCAAAAGGAAAACGATACAGCTTACGAAGCAGAGCTGAAACGAAAACAGCCTGCGTATCATAGGTGAAGCAGAAAGGCAAAACAGCCTGTGTATCGTAGATGAAACAGAAAGTAAAGGATCTTATCTTTAACAGAGATTTCTGAAAGGGGATGTTATATATGAGAAACAGAAAGTTTAATACAGCAGCCGCTGTGATCATGAGCGCGGCACTTGCTTTTTCCGGAACCGTAATGGCAGGAGATGAAAAGGAAACCGCCAAGGAGCAGACCAGCCTGTCCATCGCCGGTGAAGAGGAGAGCGGAGCCGAGGAAACGGTAGCTCCGGAAGAAACAGAAGAACCCACGGAAACGGAAAAGCCCACCGAGGCGCCCACCGAAGCAAAGGTCTTCGATCAGCTGGAGACCACCGGCAGCACGCCGGTACAGGCCGTGGATGTGTCCGACATTGTTGAGTCCTGCATGCCGTCCATCGTATCGGTGACCATGAAGTCCATGCAGGAGGTGCGCGATATCTTCGGCGGCAGCCAGCAGATCGAAAAGGGCGGTGCCGGTTCCGGTATCATCATTGCCCAGAACGAGACGGAGCTTCTGATCGCCACCAACTATCATGTAGTGCAGGATGCCAGTGAGCTGACGGTTTGCTTCTCCGCCGATGCGGAGGATGAGAACAAGCTGCTGGCCAAGGCAAAGGTCAAGGGTGCGGCAGCCGGTGTGGATCTGGCGGTAATTGCTGTCAATCTGAATGATATCGATGAGGATGTGTTCAAGCAGCTGAAGGTAGCGACCCTGGGCAGCTCGGACAAGCTGAAGGTTGGTGAAGCGGCCATCGTGATCGGTAATGCACTGGGCTCCGGTCAGACCGTTACCACCGGTATCGTCAGCGCACTGGGCCGTGAGATCACCACGGATATGGGTACCCAGCCGCAGCTTCAGACGGATGCAGCAGTGAACTATGGCTGCAGCGGCGGTGCGATTCTGAATGCAAGAGGTGAGGTCATCGCCATCACCGATGCCAAGGAAGTGGACAACGATGCGGAGAGCATGGGCTACGGTATCCCCATCGATACCGCGATCCCGATCCTGAAGGATCTGATCAACCGTGAGACCAGAGAGGTGGTAAAGAACCACGGCTACATGGGCATCACCGTTGTTCCGGTATCCGATGAGGCCAAGGAGCTGTACGATATGCCGGCAGGTGCTTTTGTATACTCGGTAACAGAGGGTTCCGCAGCAGAGAAAGCCGGCATCAAGAAGGGTGACATCATTACGAAGTTTGATGGCCTGGAGGTCAGCTCTTCGGATCAGCTGGTGGATACACTGAGCTATTATGAGGCCGGTGAGACGCTGACCGTGGAACTGAAGGTGGCCAACGGCAGCAATGGATATGATACGAAGGAAGTAGAGGTAACGCTGCAGGAAGGTGAGCCGGTGGAAGACCTGGAAGAGGAAGAGCCGGCAGATCCGGAAGCGGACGTACAGGGTGACAACGGCAACGGCAACGGCTTTGACTGGGGTTCGGATATGTTCAGCCCGTTCTGGTTCGGCGGCAGCGACGGATACAGTGGAGATGGAATGTTCTGATGAATTTAGAGGATACCCGCCGTCAGATCGATCGGATCGATGGTGAGATGAAGGAGCTGTTTGCAGAGCGCATGCGTATGTCTCTGCAGGTGGCAAAGGTAAAGGCAGACACGAAGGACCAGGTTTACAAGCCGGTCCGGGAACAGGATATGTTAAATACATGCGGTGAGGGGCTGAGCCAGGAAGTGGCGGCCCCTTATCGGGCGTTGCTGCGAAAGATCGTGGCCATCAGCCGGGAGTACCAGTACAGCAAGCTGCTGTCCTGGCAGGCGCAGCCGGAGGAGGTTTCGGCTTTACTGCAGGAATGGACCAGCCGGCCGGAGCTGCCGATGCTGGAGTTTTCTGTTCCGGCGGAGAATACGCTGGGAGCCGTGCTCTCGGTGCTGGATGATCTGGGAATCGGACTGAAGAGCCTGATGCTGATGAACCCGGCCGAAAGCGGACGATATCGTCTGACGCTGGCGGAGGATACAGCGAAGGATGAGAAGGCTGCAGCGGCGCTGTTTCAGCTCTGGAGTGAGACGGAAGCGTTTGCGCTGGTGTGGTGAGACCATCGATTTGACGTGAGTAATCATCTGATCAGACGGTGAGAGATGGTAAATGTTCAGCTTATGAGCGGAAATGACCCGGCTGGGCGGCACGATTTTGGTATTGAAATATTATGTATCGTGTGTTAAACTCAAAAGGCTGACACAAGGAGGAATGAATCATGAGAGTATTTCTTACCATTATTTTTGTATTGGTCTGCATAGCGTTAACAGCAATCGTTCTGGCTCAGGAAGGCAAGGATGCCGGTCTGGGATCGATCGGTGGACTGGGTGACAGCTACTGGGGAAAGAACAAATCCCGTTCCATGGAAGGCAACCTGGTTAAATTCACGAAGCTTCTGGCAATTGGATTTATTCTCCTTGCAATCATCCTGAACCTGTCGGTATTCTAATTGCAGGATCGGACAAAGAAATGAGACTGAAACGTTTCTGCTGTGTGCAGAGACGTTTTTTTCTTTATTTCATAGGAAATTCCGGTTGGAATTTCCTATGGGCCCGATATAAAATCGGGCAAATATCCGAACAACCGCCGCAAAGCGGCTAGCGTGCAAAGCACGCTTTGTTCTATGATTAAAGTGTCAAAAGTCACTCTCCACTTCATGCTTGCATGAAAGTGGAGACGTGACTTAATGACACGCCCCGATATGAGCAAGAAGTGGGGAAACGTTGACTGAGGTGAAAGGCGGATGTGTATGGCAAAAGAAGGGACAAAGCTGATCGCCAATAACAAAAAGGCGTATCACGACTATTTTATTGATGAGACCTATGAGGCAGGCATCGAGCTGGCCGGCACGGAGGTCAAGTCGATCCGTATGGGCAAATGCAGCATCAAGGAGTCCTTTATCCGCATCGATAAGGGAGAGGTCTTTATCCAGGGCATGCATATCAGTCCGTATGAGAAGGGCAATATTTTCAACAAGGATCCGCTTCGGACGAGAAAGCTGCTGATGCACAAGAGTGAGATCAACAAGCTGATGGGAAAGATCAAGGAAAAGGGGCTGACCCTCGTACCGCTGCAGGTCTATTTCAAGGGAAGTCTGGTTAAGGTCCAGGTCGGTCTGGCTCGAGGCAAGAAGCTGTATGACAAGAGGGCGGACATCGCCAAGAAGGACCAGCGCCGTGAAGCGGAGAAGGAATTTAAGATCCGCAATCTGGGCTGAGATCCGGAAAAGATGGCATTTCTGAAAGTCGGAAGGATGTATTCGCCGGTTTTTGGGAAGGTCAGGACAAGGTGGAAATCCGGTTTGACACGGATGGAAGCCATGGGTATAATATAGTTCACATTCGTTGAAACGAAGGACTGTTGCCTTTGCGGAATACTGCAGGGCGGCAGAGCAGTGCAGCTGTTTGATCTTACATCAGGCACCGGCGCTTCGATCGCACCGTCAGGTGCATGATCCGGGGTAGTAAAGGTTTCGACGGGGGCTGTGAAGCTGGAGAAGCTATCCGCAGGCGATGCGTTAACTCGCAACCTTAAAATTAAACGCTAACGAAAACGTAGCACTCGCTGCCTAATTGACAGCCGTCCGCCACAGTGCACCTGCACATTGTGATCCGGGCGTCGAATATGCAGGAAACGACGTATGTTAAGCTTTGCGCATACGGGCGTATCATGAAGCTACTGAACGCAGAAGGGTGTCTGCTCTCGCCTGCCGGAGGGAATGTCAAATAACAGACTATGATAGTAGAAGGACAGGGGAGTGGTTTTCGGACACGGGTTCAATTCCCGTCTACTCCATAGGTTTTTTGAATGACCGGCAGGCTTTGAGCCCGCCGGTTTTTCCTTTTGTAGATATAGAGCAGCTCCTGTCCAGATCCAACGCTCGCTGAGGCGGCTGCCCGAGAACATGAAAACGACACAAAGGCGTGCTACGTTAAGAAAAAATGATACTGGAAAAGAGGCACAGCATATGGATAAATTAAAGGTTCTGATCGTAGATGATGAAGCCAGAATGAGAAAGGTGGTACACGACTTCCTGGTGCATGCCGGGTTTGATGTGGTGGAAGCCGGTGACGGTGAGGAAGCACTGGAGAAGTTTTATGCGGACAAGGAGATCGCACTGGTGCTCCTGGATGTGATGATGCCCCGGATGGACGGCTGGGAGGTATGCCGGGCGATTCGGGATCAGTCGAAGGTGCCCATCATTATGCTGACGGCCCGGTCGGATGAGCGGGATGAGCTGCTTGGATTTGAACTGGGCGTGGATGAGTATATTACGAAGCCGGTGCGGCCGAAGATCCTGCTGGCGCGGATCGAGGCGATCCTGCGTCGGACCAATCCGGGCAGCAGTGAGGATCTGATCCGGGTGGGGCAGATCGAGATCAACAAGTCGGCCCATCAGGTGACCATCGAAGGACAGCCCATCGAGCTGAGCTTTAAGGAGTTTGAGCTTTTGACCTATTTCGCGGAAAATGAGGGCATTGCTCTTTCCCGGGAGAAGATCCTGAACGGAGTCTGGAATTTTGACTACTACGGAGATGCCCGCACCATCGATACGCATGTGAAAAAGCTGCGCAGCAAGATGGGAAAATACGGAGATTATATTCATACCATCCGCAGTATCGGATATAAGTTTGAGGTCGAGGAATGAAAAAGATCAAGCATTCGCTGGCCGGACAGATCGCGCTGATCTTTATGCTGGTGACCGGTACGCTGATTGCCGCCACACTGCTGATCAACAGGGTGTTTCTGGAGCGTTTCTATACCCAACAGCTGGAGCAGACACTGGAGCAGGCTTACCGCGGACTGGATGAGCATATCGATGAAGAGTATCTGGATGCCGGCTATTTTTCGGGAGAGTTTTCCCAGCTGGTCAGCTCCAACAATATCAGTCTGGTGGTAGTGGACCGGAATTATAATTCTCTGATTGCGACAAACAGCAAAAACAGTGATATTATGGAAGTCAGACTGTTTGGTTATACGGCGGGGCTGGAGAAGGGGGATGCCCAGATCCTGAAGGAGACCGAGCGGTATACCATTCAGAAGAAAAATGATGAGCGCATGAAGATGGCTTATCTGGAGATGTGGGGATCCATCTCGGCCGGCGGCTTTTTTATGATGCGTATCCCGCTGGAGAGTATCCGGATCAATGCGGCGATCTCCATGCGGTTTATGGTCTACTTCAGCGTGCTGGCGGTGCTGGTGTGCATCGCATTGAGCGTGTGGATCTCCCGGCAGATCACCCGACCGGTTCGGGAGCTGACGGAGCTGTCCAAGCGGATGGCGGAGCTGGATTTTGATGCCAAGTACACCAGTGGCGGTAAGAATGAGATCGGTCAGCTGGGTGACCATTTTAATCAGATGTCCGAAACGCTGGAGAGTTCCATTGCCCAGCTGAAGTCGGCGAACCTGCAGCTGGAGAAGGATATCGAGGCGAAGACCCGGATCGATGAGATGCGCCGGGAATTTCTGGCCAGTGTATCCCATGAACTGAAGACGCCGCTGGCGCTGATCCAGGGTTATGCGGAAGGTCTGCAGGAGGGCATCTGTGAAGATGAGGAGAGCCGGAATTTCTACTGTGAAGTGATCATGGATGAAGCCGGAAAGATGGACAACATGGTCCGCAAGCTGATGGAACTGATGCAGCTGGAAAGCGGCGAGAACCCGGAGGAGCTGGAACGGTTTGATCTGGCAGAGATGATTCAGGACAAGGTGGCGGAGGTTCAGATCCTGGCGCAGCCGAAGGACATCTCCATTGAGTACCAGGGGCCGGAAAAAGCCTTTGCCTGGGGACCGCCCTTTAAGGTGGAAGAGGTGCTGACCAATTATCTGAGCAATGCCATGAACCATGCGGAGGGTGAGCGGCGGATCCTGGTGTCGTTGACACAGCGGGATGGAGTCTGGCGGACCGGTGTGCGCAATACCGGCAAGCTGATTCCCGAGGAAGCGCTGGACCGGGTGTGGGAGAAGTTTTACAAGGTCGACAAGGCCAGGACCCGGGAGTACGGCGGCAGCGGCGTGGGGCTCTCCATCGTCAAGGCGATTATGGACTCCCTGGGACAGGGCTTTGGTGTCCGTAATTGTGAGGATGGCGTAGAGTTCTGGTTTGAGCTGGACGGACAGGCCGGACTGGTCGATGCTGGGAACACGGCGGATGAGGCTGACGATTGACCGGTTCGAAAAAACGAAGTGATTTTGTAGTAAAAATAGAAGAAGCCTGCCGGGACGCTGTTTTTGATGAGCATGCAAGCGGAGGTCCGGGGCTCGAGTGCTGAGGAAAGAGAGGAAACGTGAGCAACAGAAGGATCGTGGTCGTGGGCGGCGGTGCCGCCGGCATGATGGCAGCCATTGCCGCAGCCGGTCAGGGCGCCGAGGTGGACCTGTATGAGAAGAATGAGAAGCTGGGAAAAAAGATCTACATCACGGGAAAGGGACGCTGCAATCTGACGAATGCCTGCGAGACGTCCCAGTTCCCGGAGCATGTCTGCAGCAATCGGAAGTTTCTGTACAGTGCGCTGTACGGCTTTACGGCAGAGGATGTCATGCAGTTTTTTGAGGAGGCCGGAACGCCGGTGAAGGTGGAGCGCGGACAGCGCGTGTTCCCGGTATCGGATCACGCCTCCGATGTGACCGGAGCGCTGGCCCGGGAGATGAAGCGGCTGGGCGTGCGGATCCATTTAAACTGCGGCGTGAAGGAACTGCTGCTTTCCGATGCGCAGGAGGGAAGTGTCTGCGAGGGTGTGCGTCTGATGGACGGCGAATGGGTGAAGGCGGATGCGGTGATCGTATGTACCGGCGGTCTTTCCTATCCCACCACCGGTTCCACCGGAGACGGGTATCGCTTTGCGAAAGCAGCAGGGCATACGGTGACGGAGCTGTCTCCCTCATTGGTACCCTTCAATACGGCGGATGAGGATACGCGCCTGCTGCAGGGACTGTCCCTGCGGAATATCCAGGTCACCATTAAGGACGGCAAGAAAACGTTGTTTGACGAATTCGGCGAAATGATGTTTACTCATTTTGGAGTAACGGGTCCGCTGATTCTGTCGGCCAGTGCCAAGGTGGGCAAAAAGCTGAAGGAGAAGGGCGAGCTGAATATGATGATCGACCTGAAGCCGGCCATCTCCCGGCAGCAGCTGGATGAGCGTTTCCTGCGGGAGTTTGCTGCTCATCAGAACGGATTTTTGAAAAATGTACTGGCGAAGGTCTATCCGTCCAGTCTGATTCCGGTGATCCTGTCCAGAAGCGAGCTGGATCCGAGCCGTCCGATCCATGAGATCTCCAGGGAGGAACGGCAGCGGCTGGTGGAGGTGACCAAGTGCTTTACCTGTCGTGTTGTGGGCATGCGCGGCTACAATGAGGCAGTGGTGACCCGGGGCGGCGTGGACGTGCGCCAGGTCAAGCCGGACACCATGGAATCGAAGCTGACCGGCGGGCTGTACTTTGCCGGAGAGGTGCTGGATCTGGATGCGGTGACCGGCGGCTACAATCTTCAGATCGCCTGGTCCACCGGACATGCGGCAGGACTGGCAGCGGCTGAGATGGTGTGAGCGGGGCCTTGATCAGGAAAGCTATGGCAAGGAAAACTATGGTCAGAGTTTAGGTTGACTGCAGTTTTCGCCGTGAGGCGAAACGATCATAAGGTCATGGATAAAACTGATTTTGAAAACACCGGAAATCGGAGTAATAGATATAGAGAATAGAAAAGAGAAAGCACGCCACCTGCAGAAGATGGCGGCGGAATGGAGAGAGATATGGGTTTTGCGATTGCAATAGACGGACCGGCCGGAGCCGGTAAGAGTACCATTGCCAAGGCAGCGGCAGCCAGACTGGGCGCGGTATATGTGGACACGGGAGCGATGTATCGGACGATTGCACTGTATCTGCTTCGGACAGGAACGGATTGTGAGGATACGGAGGCGCTCAGTCGGGCGCTTTCACAGATCGAGATCCGCCTGGGCTATGAAGATGGCCTGCAGCAGATGTATCTGAACGGTGAAAATGTGACCGGACTGATCCGGACCGAGGAGGTCAGCCGTATGGCATCCATCAGTTCCTCCAAGAAGGAAGTACGTGCCAGCCTGCTTAAGCTGCAGCGGGATATGGCAAAATCCCAGGATGTTCTGATGGATGGCCGGGATATCGGCACCAAGATCCTGCCGGATGCTCAGCTGAAGATCTTCCTGACGGCTTCCGCAGACGTGCGTGCCAAAAGAAGATACCTTGAGCAGCAGGAAAAGGGCGTAGAGTGTACGCTGGAAGAGATCAAGGCAGACATTATCGAGCGGGACTACCGGGATATGCACCGGGAGGAATCGCCGCTTTGTCAGGCAGAGGATGCCGTGCTGGTAGATACCTCGGATCTGACCCTGGAAGAGAGCATCGAGACCATTGTTCAGCTGGCTGACAGCCGCCGTGCCAGGCGAGTCATAACTGCTGAAACCGCCGGCTTCTGCTTTGGTGTGCGCCGGGCGGTAGAGACCTGTTATGAGGAAGCACAGAAGGGACGCAAGCCGATCTACACATTCGGACCGATCATCCACAATGAGCAGGTGGTGAGTGATCTGGAGAAAAAGGGTGTGCGTGTGATCGCCTCCGAGGAAGAGCTGTCGGAGATCACGGAGGGAACCGTGATCATCCGCTCTCACGGTGTCGGCCGCAGTATTTATCAGCAGATCGAACGCCAGGGACTGACGCTGGTGGATGCCACCTGTCCGTTTGTTAAGAAAATTCACAAAATTGTTAAAGAAAAAAGCGAGCAGGGCTGGGAGATTCTGATCATCGGCAGTGCTGATCATCCGGAGGTGCAGGGAATCTGCGGCTGGATCAGCGGAAAGGTGCAGGTGATCGCCACAGAAGAGGAGGCCAGAGCCTTTAAGACATCGGAGGATGCGAAGATCTGCGTGGTCAGCCAGACAACTTTTGATTCTAAAAAGTTTTCAAAAATAGTTGAAATCATCAAGAATTTACGATATTATTACACAGACATACTGAATACCATTTGTAACGCAACAGAGGAACGTCAGGCAGAGGCCAGAAAACTGGCGCAAAACTGCGATGCCATGATTGTTATCGGAGGCAGACACAGCTCCAATACGCAGAAGCTCTATGAGATCTGCCGGAGCGAGTGTGAGCAGACGTTCTATATCCAGTCACTCGTTGATTTTGATGTTAGTCTTTTGCCATCCAGTGGTTGTGTAGGTATTACAGCGGGAGCTTCAACTCCCAATAACTTAATCGAGGAGGTTTCACACCAATGTCTGAAATGAGTTTCGAACAGATGCTTGAAGAATCTTTCAAGACAATTCACAACGGAGAGATCGTAGAAGGTACTATTATTGATGTAAAGGAAGACGAGATCATCCTGAACATCGGCTGCAAGGCTGACGGTATCATTTCCCGTAATGAATTTACGAACGATTCCAACGCAGATCTTCGTGAGCTGGTTCACGTAGACGAAAAACTGGAAGCAAAAGTTATGAAGGTGAATGACGGCGAAGGACAGATCATTCTGACCTACAAGAGACTTGCTGCTGAGAAGGGCAACAAGAGACTTGAAGAGGCTATGAACAACCATGAGGTTCTGACTGCTCCGGTAGTTCAGGTACTCAACGGTGGTCTGATCGCAGTTGTTGAAGAAGCAAGAGTATTCATTCCGGCTAGTCTTGTTTCTGACACCTATGAAAAGAACCTGGAGAAGTATGCAGGTCAGGAAATCGAATTCGTTATCACCGAGTTCAACCCGAGAAGAAGAAGAATCATCGGTGACCGCAAGCAGCTTCTGGTTGAGAAGAAGAAACAGATGCAGGAAGAGCTTTTCGCTCGCATCGCTGTTGGCGACAAGGTTACCGGCGTTGTTAAGAATGTAACTGATTTCGGTGCATTCATCGACCTGGGCGGCGCTGACGGTCTGCTTCATATCTCTGAGATGTCCTGGGGACATGTTGAGAATCCGAAGAAGGTATTCAAGGTTGGCGAAGAGATGGAAGTTCTGATCAAGGACATCAACGGCGAGAAGATCGCTCTGTCCCTGAAGTTCCCGGAGAAGAATCCGTGGCTGAACGCTTCCGAGAAGTTCGCAGTTGGCAACGTAATCACTGGCCGTGTAGCTCGTATGACCGATTTCGGTGCATTCGTAGAGCTTGAGCCGGGCGTTGATGCTCTGCTGCACGTTTCTCAGATCTCTCACGATCATGTTGACAAGCCGTCTGACGTTCTGAAGACTGGCCAGGAGATCACTGCCAGAATCGTTGACTTCAACGAAGCTGACAAGAAGATCAGCCTCAGCATGAAGGCTCTGGAAGCTCCGGCTGCAGCAGAAGAAGCTGCTGACGAGGAGTAATTCAGACTGCTGAATTTATCTGAATAATAATGAAAGACTGTCGGGTAACCGGCAGTCTTTTTTGATTCGTAAAATGAGTTGCGGAATGAGGATTGTTCATTTGTATGATGGGACGATAACATACCTGATAGGTGTGTTTTTAAAAAAGATTTATGGTATTATTATACTATATTCAGAATATTTTGCATGAGAACCTGTGCGTATCTCACAATAGTGTCGGGGCTGCCGACAAAGCTTTCATCCGCATGGAGCCAGTAGACCGGATCCTTGAATTCGTGCTGGAAGACAGGCGTAAAACAAGCGGATGGCTGGGGTAAAAACAGACCATTCTGCCGGATGCGGCAGTTTTCCGGACGGGCCTTGACCCGGTGGGAGGCATCGGCAAAGCTGGAGACACTTTTGTGGTAGGCTTCATCCAGCTCCGGCAGATAATAGTAGTCTTTCCAGTCCGGCAGGAAATGCAGCAGGGTACCCTCCAAAAATGAGACGTGGATATGGACCTGCTGGTCCGCTAATTCGATAACAACCGGAAAAACTTCGGGCCTGATTTGCAGCCTGGTCGGGAAAGAAACATCCTGCTGCCAGGAGAAGGTAAGGGTCATCAGGTCATCGGACTGACGGAAGCAAAGCCGCTGGGGAGAAAGATCCGGGTCTTGAAGGGCGACATAAGCATAGAGAGCGGTCAGAGCCAGCATGCCTTCTACATCCTCCCGGTTATGGAGCCAGAGCTTATCTGCTTCGGCCGGATCACCGGTCTTGACGAACTGCCGGTATACCTGGATCAGCTCGCCGCCGTTATAGGGGTCCTGGCGCTGGAGACACAGAAAGCTTTCGACGGTCTTCTGGTTCAGGCGGGGCAGACCCAGCAGCTTCTTCAGCGGCCGGATCAGAACATACAGGTCTTCGCACTGTGTGAAACCGGTGAAAGGCGAGGGAAGGCCGTACTGGGCATATTTTTCCTCCAGATAGGGAATGTCAAAGCGATTGCCGTTAAACTGGATCATCGTCGAATAGGGACGGATGAAAGCGGCAAAGGTGCGCAGCAGCAGAGCTTCCTCGGAGGGTTTTTCGGCCATCCACTGCAGGATCCGCCAGCCATCTTTTCCGAGGCAGGCCACCCCGATCATGTACAGGTGGGAGGATGAGGCGCGAAAGCCCGTAGTTTCGATATCAAAAAACAGGCAGTCCGCCGGATCCAGTCCGCGGCTGCACAGATAGTCGGTTGTGAAGTGATAGCTGTGTTCTTGCGTCAGCATGTATGGGCCTCCTGGGTTGATTAGATGTTGCGTTTGAGGTGCACGACTGAGTAACATTATAATATATGTGTGAGGTTTATGGGGAAATACAAAACCGGGTTAGTGCGTCAAATGTGTATGTTGTCAGAAGTGTTTTGGAAATACAGGAGAGCCTGTATTTGAAAGAAGCGGGCCTTACTACCAAGATGGCAGGAAGCGTCAAGGGCTACAATATGTATGAAAGTTATTACCTGACCTCATATATGCCTTCTAACTGGATCGACCCAGACTACAAGCAGGGAAGTTCTACCAACGCAGGCCGTCAGATTTATATCAACGGAGTCCAGTATTATGTCCATTGTGCAGAACCTCTACTGGACGCTCCTGATTGGAAACAGGGAGACAAGGAATCTTACGATTGCTATATCATTGGTACAACAAAGGCAAATGGTTCTACGACGTATCCTTGTAACGGATTGGATCTGGAAACGCAGAAGCTTCTTGTAAAAGCTCTGTACTATCTGTACGGAGGTCCGCTCCAGGAAACAGGCGCTCCTAAGTCGATGAGCCTGACTGGTACTGACGGAAAGACCTACAACCTGGTAAATATCCTAAAAGGCTATGGAATGACGGACAAGATCCACTTTGCGACCATGACTCACTATCTCATCGGTTCCATTTATTGTTCGAATGAAAAGACCAACAAGACCTGGACATATGCATATGGAGAGAAATATCTGTCTGATGCTGCGATCAAAACATATATTCCGAAGCTTAAGGCTACCTTGGAAAAACTTCCGGATCCGGGTCTGATCTCTCTGAGCAAGACGAGCGTGACAGCAACCCAGAGCGCAGGAAAGTTTACCTCCGGTTCGATCACCTATAACTGTGGGCTTAGAGAAAATTCCATCTCCACAACGGTACAGACTGGCGACACCTTCAAGGTAGGCTCTCGTACCTATACGGCAGGACAGAAGGCGATCATTTATGGCGGTGAGTCCTTCGTGATCGAGAGTACTGTCCAGAATACGACACACAAATATCATTTTGCTGCAAAGTACAACACAGACTTTGCAGGATACTACATTAATACAGATAGTGATAAACAGCAGGACCTTGTTTTTGGCGTAGACTCTAACGCAGGGCTCGATTTCACCCTCACCACGGGTTCCCTGGATGGTTACATCGAGATCAGAAAATCTGCTGATGTTAATGTTAACGGTGTAGAATCGCAGATCCTCAAGGCTTGGTCTGAAGCTCACGGCATGGCTAACGCAAAGTACGGCGTATACAGTAGCAGCGCCTGCACAGAGGCTGATCGCAAGTGCACCATCGAACTGGATAACAGTGGATACGGAAAGTCTTCTGCTCTTCCGGTCGGCACCTACTGGGTGAAGGAGATCGAAGCTCCGGATGGCTACGCTATCAATGTACAGACACACAATGTCACCGTAGCGGCAGCTGGTACAGCAACCGTTAACACCACGGATAAGCCGCTCCAGGGTAATGCAACTCTGAAGAAGATCGTTGAGGCGAACGCGAACGATCAGAAGGTGAACAGCGACATCACTTTCCACTTAACTCCGCAGGGTGGACGCACTTCCTATGATGCGGTAACCGATGCAAACGGTATTGCTACCTGGCCGATGATCCCGGCAGGCACCTATACCTTAACCGAGGAAACACAGAAATATTATCAGCCGCTGGGCGAGATGACCGTTGTGATCGAGGACGGTAAGACTACCGAGATCGGTGTACAGGCCCAGGATGGCAGCGGTAAGGTCGTTGAGAATATTCCGACTGAGCAGTACGTCAGAATCGTAAAGACCGACTCTAATACCGGTGGTCCGGTAGAGGGCGCTGTCTTTACCATTCAGCCCACCGGCGGCGCACTGATGAACCTGACTCTTACGGCAGGTACCAAGATCGACGATACCCACTATGCAACGAACGAAAAGGGTCAGATTTCGTTTTATGATGTTTTCATCGGTGGTAACTATACCCTGACCGAGACCTCGGCTCCGGCTGACTATACGCTGATGACTCCGAACCCGCTGACCTTCGATGTAGACGGAACCATGACCGAGGTTACTGTAAACTGCACTGATGCACCGTTTACGAAACCTTTCAAGATCCGCAAGATCGATAAGACCACCGGCGAAGCAGTCAAGACCAGCGGTTATCGTTTCGAGATCTTTGCCGCAGCAGACATCGTAGACCAGAAGGGTGATACCCGTACCTGGACCGATGGCACGGTTATGACAGCCGGTACCGTAATCGAGACCATCGAGACCGATCCGAATAATGATGGCTTTGCAACCACTTCTCCGCTGTATGTTGGAAGCTATGGATACAGAGAAGTAGCTATCAACCAGGAGGATGGTCTGGTAAAGAGCATCGAGGAAGGAACCTTCACCATCAGCTCTGACAGCGATACGGTAGAAGAAAGACTATTCGAAAACGATACCAACGGACTGAAACTTCGCAAGATCTCCACCAGACTGGATGAGAACGGCGAGGAGATCGTACTGGCCGGTATCACCTTCGAGATCACCAATGTCACCAAGGGAACTGCTACCGGTGCAACTACCGCAACGGCCAGCGAGGGAACCCTTGCTCCGAACTACACCATCACGCTGATGACGGATGCAAACGGAGAACTGAAAGTAGACCACCTGCCGGTGGGCGATTACGAGATCCGCGAGACCGCAACGATCCCGGGCTACAACCTGGATACGACCGTAACTAATTTCACCGTTTCCGCCGATGGCCTCATCGATGGAAGCTCGACCCTGGAAGTTACACGCACAAACAAACCAAACGTGCTGTACATCCACAAATACGATATCGTGGAAGGCGAAGAAAGTGATGAGCTTCCGGGCGCAACACTGACCATCGCCAGCGAGGATGGCACCTATACCCGTACCTGGGTATCCGGCACCGAGCCCTACGAGCTGGTTGCGATCCCGGCCGGTACCTATACGCTGACCGAGACGATCCCGCCGACACTGTATGAGAACCCGGATCTGTATGAGGAACTCAGCAGCTCCATCACCTTCACTGTTACCGACTCTCTGGAGATCCAGAAGCAGTCCTTCGCGAACCATCCGTACCGTAAGGTCTTAATCTCCAAGAAGGCACTGACCAAGCAGAAGAAGGAAGACTCGGATGAGATCGAATGGATCGACGGCGAAGAGCTTCCGGGCGCTACTCTGGCGATCTACGACGCCAACAAGGAAAACATCGTCAAAGATGAAAACGATGTACCGATGACCTGGGTAAGCACTGACACTCCGAAGGAATTCTACCTGCCCACCGGTACCTACTGGCTGGTTGAGACCCAGCCGGCAACCGGATATACCACGGCAGAGAGCATTCAGTTCAGCGTTGGCCGCCGCGAGACCGTTGGCGACAATGCGACCACAGTAACCATCAACGGAGCAGACGGCACCTACACCGTCGATAAGATCGAGATGAAGGATAAGCCGACTCAGCTGTATATCAGCAAGAAGGATATCGTTAACTCCGAGGAAGTCCCGGGAGCACAGCTTTCCATCTACACTGAGGAAGCATACGCTGGCGGTGGTGAGCCGATGTACAACTGGACATCCACCAACGAACCGCATTATATCGAGCAGATCCCGATCGGCAAGTATGTACTGGTCGAGATCGTCAACCCGGAAGAGTATGAAGCTCGTAACGAGGATAAGGATGAGAGCGGCAAGGGCGTGACCCGTTTCGAAGTTCTGGACAGCGGCGAAGTTCAGTCCCATACCATGCTGAATGTTCCGTACCGTGACGTTGAGATCTCCAAGAAAGAGGTCGTTGACGGCAAGGGCGCTGGCGAATTGGAGGGCGCACATCTGGAAGTTAAGAACGAAGCTGGTGAAGTAGTCGAGGCCTGGGTATCCGGCCAGGATGGCAAGAATGAAGACGGTACGGTAAAGACCCATACCTTCAAGCTGCCGGCAGGTAAGTACACCCTGACCGAGACTATTGCACCCAAGGGCTTTGCAACCCAGAAGAATACGGTAGAGTTCACCGTGACTCAGAGAGGCGCTAATGACTACGAGGTAGTGAAGGCAGAAATGCTCAACGAGCCGACCAAGGTCAAGATCTCCAAGCTGGACATCACCGACAGCAAACCGGTCATCGGAGCTGTTCTTGTGATTAAGGATAAGGATGGCAAGCAGATCGACCGCTGGGAGACCAAGGCTGAGCCGCACTACATCGAAAAGCTGCCGGTCGGCACCTATACGCTGACCGAGATCACGGCACCGAAGGGATACCTGGTAGCGGAGACTGTTACCTTTAAGGTGGAGGATACCGGAGATATCCAGCACGTGAAGATGTTCGATTCACCGGATATCGTCACACCGCCCAAGACGGGTGATGATCTGAACACAGGACTGATGTACGTACTGATCGCACTGGCTATGATGCTGGCGATCGGCGGCACGATCCTTGTGAGCAAAAAGAAAAAGCGCGGCTAAAGCATCCGGCAAAGCGCGTAGCTAACTAGCCAGGCAACGGGGAGGGGCGTAAAAAGCCCCTTCCTTTTTCTAATTTTTCCAGGCCTTATTGCAAAGGAAAAATGTATATGGTACTATGGCAAAAAGGAGGTGTATTATGAAAAAGCTTTCTATACTTTGGTTTACCTTTGTATGTACGCTCATGCTGAGCTTTCAGGTGCTGGCGGCGGATGTAGTCACCATCGATGTACCGATCACTGTAGACTATGACGCGGAGCAGGAGTTTATCCGTACCTTAAATAAAGCCAGGACTGAAAAGGGCCTTAATGAATTGCCAATGAACAGCTTTCTGATGCAGGAAGCAGAGCTTCGGGCTGCTGAGATCATACTTGACCTGGCTCACGGACATCCGGATCGCAGGGTCAATGATTATTCATTTGCGGAAGCATCCGGGTCTATGTATTTAGCAGGTGAGTGTCTTGCCGCAAATCGTTCCAGTAGCGGTGAATTCTCCTGTAATCAGTTTTTGGAAGAGACGACGAATGGTCATTCCGCCTCTATGCTTTGCCCGACTGCTCAGGCCTGCGGTGTCGGTATCGTGAATTACCGCGAGACGACCTACGTTTGTTATAAGTACGTGGATAAGGCCTGTTTCGTTTATCCTTATACCTATGAGGATATGAAAAACGATCCGTTCCCCACAAGCGGAAAGGAAGATAAACTCTACAAGATCGATATGCTAAGGAGCAACATCGAGTTTGCAGTAGGAGAAGTTCCTCAAACCGGCATGGAGTATGGCGATACCAAGGAATACACCTATGTGTATATCCAGAACGCATACAAGCCGGTCAGAGAATATGTATTAGACTGGCTTCGCATCCCGGCTTCCCAGGTGACGATCACAGGAGATGAACACTTCACGGTCAGCGGCAATAAGATCAAAGCAAATAGTCTGGGAACGGGCTAATTAAATATCAAGTGGAACGGAAAGAACGTGGAGAGCACCCAGGAGGCGAAGGTAAAGCAGCAGCGCTTTGCACAGAATAAAGGAAGCGTCACACTGGAGTATTCTACGGCTACCTATACCGGTTCGGAGATTAAACCGAAGGTAACGAGTTTCATTGATGAGTACGGAAATTCTCTAAAAGAAGGTGTCGATTACCGGATCTTATATGAGAACAACATTAACCCGGAGCAGCAACGGTAGCTTTAGAAGGTATTGGAAATTATACCGCTTGGAAAGAAGTCTACTTTAATATCCGTCCGGCATCTACCAGTGGCACCGGCAGCAATACTGGCAACACCACTGGTGGAAACACCGGCGGCACCACGGGAGGCACAACCGGCGGCTCCACATCTCCCTCCACAGGTGGAACAACGACTCCTGTTTCCCCGGCCCCCGCTAAGCCTGCAGCTCCGGCTCCGATAAAGGTCGGCCAGAGCGTGAACATCGGTGCCGGAAGATACACCGTTTGCAAGTCCAATACCGTTCGCTATGACGGTCCGACGAACCCGAATGCGACTACCGTGACGATTCCGAACACCGTAACCGTGAATGGAAAAGCACATAAGGTGACCTCCATTAAGGAGAAGGCATTCTCCAAGAACAAGAAGGTCAAGAAGATCACCATTGGAAAGTACGTCAAGGGTATCGGAAAGTATGCTTTCTATAGAACGACTAATCTTAGAAAGCTCGTCATTAAATCCAAGTCGATTAAGAGCGTTGGTAAAAACGCATTTAAGAAGGCTGGATATAAGAAGGGCAAAAAGCTGGTGGTGGATGTACCGAACAGCAAAATCGGGGCATACCGCAGCCTGTTCCAGAAGAGAAAGTTGTATGCGAGTGTGAAGATCAAATAAAAGCATGTATAAAAAGCCGTTTGCCATGTTAGTGGCAAGCGGCGTTTTTATGAAAAAAATAAAAGAGACCAAGAAGTGCCAGCTCTAGGTCTTTTGGTTTCTGTAGTTTTTACAGGCCTTGAATGGGGTAATATGGCGAAAATGAATATCGCACTAAAGAAAAAGGTGGACGAGTGATTGAAAACAGTACGGGGCATTGAGAAACCGTTTGCGTCGGTGCCCGGGGTGCGGTACAATGCAGCTGAGATGTAACCTCAGGCGCTTGGTGATGCTGGGCTTAAGCGACGATGATCTGCAAAGCAAGTGATGACACCTGCGTGTATTGCACGCTGGAAACAGTATCGGCCTGAGAGCAAAAATACGAAGGGAATGAATGGGTTATGGATAAACCAGTTTTAGTGATTATGGCAGCCGGCATGGGCAGCCGTTACGGCGGTATGAAGCAGATCGATCCGATCGATGAGCAGGGACACATCATTATGGATTACTCCCTGTTTGACGCCAGACGGGCCGGCTTTGAGAAGGTGATCCTGATCATCAAAAAGGAGAATGAAGAAGCCTTCCGCGAAGGCATCGGCGGACGTATTGCCGAGAAGATGCAGGTGGAATATGCGTTCCAGAACCTGGATGATCTGCCGGAAGGATATCAGGTGCCGGAGGAGCGTGTAAAACCCTGGGGTACCGGTCATGCAGTGCGCTCGGCTCGGCATCTGCTGAATGGTCCGTTTGCCGTCATCAATGCAGACGATTACTATGGACCGGAGGCGTTCAAGCTGATCTATGACTACCTGGCAGGTGAGGAGTGTGCCGACGAGGAGAAGGTGCGCTGCGCTATGGTGGCCTATATTCTGAAGAATACCGTTACCGAAAGTGGTCATGTGGCCAGAGGCGTCTGCTCGGTCAACGAGGAGGGGTATCTGCAGACCATTACGGAGCGTACGAAGATCATCAAGACCGAGACCGGTACGGCTTTCTCGGAGGATGACGGACAGACCTGGACGGAGATCTCGCCGGAGTCACCGGTATCCATGAATATGTGGGGCTTCCCGGCCGGCTTTATGAAGGAGCTGGATCAGCGCTTCGGTGCTTTCCTGGATCAGACCCTGGAGAGCAATCCGCTGAAGGGTGAGTATTTCCTGCCCTTTGTAGTGGATGAACTGCTGCAGGAAGGCCGGGCTACAGCCCGCGTTCTGCAGACCCCGGATCGCTGGTACGGTATGACCTATAAGGAAGACAAAAAAATGGTGGAGTCCGCAATGCAGGACCTCAAAAAGCAGGGCGTTTATCCGGTAGAATTCTGATTTTTTACTGGACGAATGGCGGGCTTTGTGAGAAAATGCATTCAAATGGTCAATTGGGCCATATACATATGAAAGGAGTTTCAGTATGATTTATTCACGCGAAGTAGAAGAAATGTGTCCGGTAGCCCAGGGCGTTCATCACGGCGCAGCCCCGATTCCGGAAGAGGCTAAGTGGGTACAGGCTAAAGAAGTTAAAGATATCTCCGGCTTCACTCATGGTGTAGGCTGGTGTGCTCCGCAGCAGGGTGCCTGCAAGCTGAGCCTTAACGTTAAGGAAGGTATCATCCAGGAAGCACTGGTTGAGACTATCGGCTGCTCCGGTATGACTCATTCCGCAGCTATGGCTTCTGAGATCCTGCCGGGTCTGACCGTTATGGAAGCTCTGAACACCGACCTTGTTTGTGATGCTATCAACACCGCTATGAGAGAGCTGTTCCTGCAGATCGTTTACGGCCGCAGCCAGTCCGCTTTCTCTGAGGATGGACTTCCGGTTGGTGCTGGTCTGGAAGACCTTGGTAAGGGCCTTCGTTCTCAGGTTGGTACCATGTACGGTACTCTGAAGAAGGGACCGCGTTATCTGGAAATGGCTGAAGGTTATGTAACCGGTATCGCTCTGGATGCAGAGGATCAGATCATTGGTTACACCTTCGTTTCCCTCGGCAAGATGACTGACTTCATCAAGAAGGGTGATGACCCGAACACCGCATGGGAAAAGGCTAAGGGTCAGTACGGCCGCGTTGCAGATGCTGTACGCGTAATCGATCCGAGAAAGGAATAATAGGAGGGACATAAGGATGGCTTTATTTGAATCATATGAAAGACGAATTGATCAGATCAATGCTGTATTAAACAGCTATGGCATTGCTTCCATCGAAGAAGCAGAGAAGATCACCAAAGATGCCGGCCTCGATGTCTACAATCAGGTAAAGGGCATTCAGCCGATCTGCTTCGAAAACGCTTGCTGGGCATACACCGTTGGTGCTGCTATCGCTATCAAGAAGGGCTGCCGCAAGGCTGCTGATGCTGCTGCAGCAATCGGCGAAGGTCTGCAGGCTTTCTGTATCCCGGGTTCTGTTGCAGATACCCGTAAGGTAGGTCTTGGCCATGGTAACCTGGGCAAGATGCTTCTGGAAGAAGAGACCGACTGCTTCTGCTTCCTGGCTGGACATGAGTCCTTCGCAGCTGCAGAGGGTGCTATCGGTATCGCAGAGAAGGCTAACAAGGTTCGTCAGAAACCGCTTCGCGTTATCCTGAACGGTCTTGGTAAGGATGCTGCTCAGATCATCTCCCGTATCAACGGCTTCACCTATGTTGAGACCAAGTACGATCCGTACACCAACACCGTAGAGGAAGTTTTCCGCAAGTCTTACTCCGATGGACTTCGTTCCAAGGTTAACTGCTACGGCGCTAACAGCGTTCCGGAAGGCGTTGCTATCATGTGGAAAGAGGGCGTTGACGTTTCCATCACTGGTAACTCCACCAACCCGACCCGTTTCCAGCATCCGGTAGCTGGTACCTACAAGAAGGAGTGCACTGAGAAGGGCAAGAAGTACTTCTCCGTAGCTTCCGGCGGTGGTACCGGACGTACTCTGCATCCGGATAACATGGCTGCAGGCCCGGCTTCCTACGGCTTCACCGATACTCTGGGCCGTATGCACAGCGATGCTCAGTTCGCAGGTTCTTCTTCCGTTCCGGCTCACGTTGAGATGATGGGTCTGATCGGTGCTGGTAACAACCCGATGGTTGGTATGAC
>JAUNDD010000027.1 GCA_030526245.1 Lachnospiraceae bacterium | reverse complement strand
AGCTCGACGGAGCGTTGCCTCAGCGAGCGTTGGATCTGGACAGGAGCTGCACCTGATCAGTTTCAAAAAGTATACCTTTTGAGCGAGGTGTGTTATACTCGAGGCACATACGGACAAGACAGTGCCGCCGCAGCGCTGACGGCGGCGCAGTGCATGAAACAAGCGCAGATGAGGATAAGACTATGAAAAGAGCAATGACATTTCTGATGACCTCGGCCATGATCCTGACCATGGCAGCTGCTGTGACGGCTGAAGAAAAGGGTGAGGGTGTGATGACCTACGAGGAGTATGCCCAGGCCCAGATCGATGATGAGGTCGTGATCGAGGCTTATGTGCAGGCCAAGCAGTCCTGGTGGGAGAACGAGGGCGTTGGAACGGCCACACTGTATCTGGCCGATGAGGACGGTGCTTACTTTATCTACAACGCCGCGGTGGAAGAAGAGGCCTATGAAGAGATGGTGGAAGGCCAGAAGGTCAAGGTGACCGGCTACAAGGCGGAATGGTCCGGCGAGATCGAGATCGTGGATGCCGAGGTGGAGATCGAAGAGGGCAACTGGATCGCAGAGCCGGTGGATGTTACTGAAAAGCTGGCAGATGAAGATCTGATCGATCTGCAGAATCAGAAGGTGGCCTTCAAGGGCATGACCGTGGAAGCCAGTGAAGATCCGGAAGGCAATGAAGTGGCATTCCTGTACAACTACGATGGTTCCGGTGAGCAGGGCAGCGACCTGTACTTCAATGTATCCGTGGATGGAAATACCTATACCTTTACGGTGGAATCCTATCTGTGCGACGCCGAGTCGGAGGTCTACAAGGCGGTTGAGGCTCTGGAGATCGGCGATGTGGTGGATATGGAAGGCTTCCTGTACTGGTATGAGGGTGCCAACCCGCACATCACCATGGTTGCAGCTGCCGAGTAAGAGCCAGTTACAGTTCACTGCGTGAACTGTAATGTCCGGTCCGAAGAGCAGCGGCTTTGGTGGCAGCGGGAACGGAATGCTTAATTGATTTGTGGCGCATGGCCCCGATCGGTTTGTCCGGTCGGGGCATTTTACATGGAAAAGAAGCTTTAACCTCGGTTAATCTGACGAAATATACTCTACTGCATTGACGTGTTAGCAGAAATAGATTAAACTGTTTGGGTATTTTGGACTAAATTTTCCAAAGGAGGAGACAAATGAGAAAATTTGCAAGTCTTGCTATGGCAGCAGCTATGGCAGCTTCGCTGATGAGCTTCAGCGCAAGCGCAGTATCTGTTGACCTGGGCGAAGAGGAGACCGAAGCAGCTGCAGTAGATGCAGGCGAAGTAAGTGAGGACTATCACATCGGTATCGTAACCGGTTCTGTATCCCAGTCTGAGGATGACCGTCGTGGTGCGGAAGCATTCCAGGAAATGTACGGTGAGGACAGAGTCACTCTGGCGATCTACCCGGACAACTTCACGGAAGAGCTGGAGACCACCATTCAGACCATCGTAAACCTTTCCGATGATCCGGAGATGAAGGCCATCATCGTAAACCAGGCTGTACCGGGAACCACCGAGGCTTTCCGTCAGATCAAGGAAAGAAGACCGGACATCCTGTGTATCGCAGGTGAGTCCCACGAGGACCTTCCGGAGATCGGCAGCGCTGCTGACCTGGTATGTAACAACGACTTCGTAGCACGTGGCTACCTGATCATCAAGACTGCTCACGAGCTGGGCGTTGATACCTTCGTACACATTTCCTTCCCGCGTCACATGTCCTATGAGACCATGAGCCGTCGTGTAGCGGTTATGAAGGCAGCCTGCGAAGAGTTCGGTATGGAATTTGTTATGGAGACCGCTCCGGACCCGACCACAGACGTAGGTGTACCGGGTGCACAGGCATTCATCCTTGAGCAGGTTCCGGGCTGGATCGAAAAGTACGGCGAGAACAGTGCTTACTTCTGTACCAACGATGCGCACACCGAGCCGCTGCTGAAGCAGCTCCTTGAGTACGGCGGATACTTCATCGAAGCTGACCTTCCGTCCCCGCTGATGGGTTATCCGGGAGCTCTTGGCATCGACCTGACCGAGGAAGCCGGCGACTTCGAAAAGATCCTGGCTAAGGTTGAGTCCGCTATCGTTGAAAAGGGTGGCGCAGGCCGCTTCGGTACCTGGGCTTACTCCTATGGCTACACTGTATCCGCAGGTCTTGCACAGCACGCTATGAACGTAATCGACGGCGTCAGCGAGCTGGACAGCATCGAGGATGTAGCAGCAGCTTACCAGGTATTCTCTCCGAAGGCTTCCTGGAACGGCTCCAACTACACCAATGCAGATACCGGTGTTAAGATGGGCAACGTATTCCTGACCTATCAGGATACCTACATCATGGGTGATCCGGGTTACTTCATGGGCGCTACTGAGGTAGAGGTTCCGGAGAAGTACTTCACCACCAAATAATCTCACTTAAAACATGGAGTGGGGGAAGGGCAATGGTTCTTCCTCCATTTTTCGCTGTAAAAAAGAGGGGTGTTGCTTTTGCTCTGAAACAGAAGCTTCAAAGCAAAAGCGGCATCCCTAGAGCATGTCATGCACCGCAGGTGCGTGACTGTAAGTGAGCCCCATCGCCCGCAGGGCGATTTGCATGGGGCGAAGTCGAAAAACGTCATGCCCGTAGATGCATGATATTTCATAGAAAAGAGGAACTCATGACAAACAATAATGCAGCGCCCCTGCTGGAGCTTAAGAATATCCAGAAGGATTTCTTCGGCAACCAGGTGCTGACGGACATCAATCTGACCATCCGTCCGGGTGAGGTCATTGGTCTGGTCGGCGAAAACGGCGCAGGTAAGTCAACACTGATGCGGATCCTGTTTGGTGCAAACATGATCAGCGAGACCGGCGGCTACGGCGGTGAGGTGGTTCTGGACGGACAGACCGTTCACTTCAATTCCCCCTTTGATGCCATTGCAGCCGGCATTGGTATGGTCCATCAGGAGTTCTCCCTGATCCCGGGCTTTACCGCTACTGAAAATATTCTGCTGAACCGTGAGCCGGTAAGAAAGAGTGTACTGGCCGGTGTGTTCGGTGATCGTATGAACACTCTGAAGCGTTCCGAGATGGACGAACGCGCGGCCAATGCCATTGAGCTGATGGGCGTGGAGATCGACCGGAACATGGTGGTCAGCGATATGCCGGTTGGACACAAGCAGTTTACGGAGATCGCCCGTGAGCTTTCCAAGGAGCAGCTTAAGCTCCTGATCCTGGACGAGCCCACAGCGGTTCTGACAGAGAAGGAAGCGGAGGCTCTTCTGGAATCCATCCGCGGTATGTCCAAGCGGGGCATCGCCATCATCTTTATCACCCATCGTCTGCAGGAGATCTTAAATGTCTGTGACCGTGTAGCGGTTATGCGTGACGGCCGTGTAGTCAGCGAAGTGGCTGCTTCCGAAACGGATATTCCGCAGATCACCCGCTGGATGGTGGGCCGTGAGGTCAGCGCCGATGCTGCCCGGGGCAAGGAAGAAGACAAGGCGGACCGGTTTGCCGATGCGCCGACGATCCTGAAGATCGAAAAGCTGTGGGTCGATATGCCTGGTGAGACCGTCCGCAATGTCAACCTGGAGGTCAAGAAGGGCGAGATCCTTGGTATCGGCGGTCTGGCCGGACAGGGTAAGCTGGGTATTCCCAACGGTATCATGGGCCTGTATCAGGCCGGCGGCAAGGTGACCTTCGAGGGACAGGAGATCCCGCTGAATGCACCGAGAAAGTGTCTGGATGCTTCCTTTGCCTTCGTATCCGAGGACAGAAGAGGCGTCGGTCTGCTGCTGGATGAGAGTCTGGAGTGGAACGTGGCCTTCCCGGCCATGCAGATCCAGGATAAGTTCCTGAAGAACTATCTGGGCGGTCTGGTCAAGTGGAGAGATGATGCAGCTATCAAGGAAGTAACGGATAAATACATCCGGGAGCTGGCCATCAAGTGTACCAGCTCCCGTCAGAAGGCAAAGGAGCTTTCCGGCGGAAACCAGCAGAAGGTCTGCCTGGCCAAGGCCTTTGCCCTGGCCCCGAAGATGCTGTTTGTTTCTGAACCGACCCGTGGTATCGACGTTGGTGCCAAGGCGCTGGTGCTGGATGCTCTGAAGCGCTTCAACCGTGAAAACGGTGTCACCATCGTTGTAGTATCTTCCGAGCTGGAGGAGCTGCGTCAGGTCAGCGATCGTATCGCCATGGTTTCCGGTGGTAAGATCTCGGGAATCCTGCCGGCCTCTGCATCCACGGAAGAGCTGGGCGCACTGATGCTCAGTCAGGTCATTTAAGGTTAGAAGGAGGTTACTTTGGAAAAAGCAGAAAAGAAAAACAGCCGGCTGAAAGCCATGGTCCAGAGCTTTGGCCTGCCGCGTCTGATCATTACCGCATTCCTGATCCTGCTTCTGGCACTGGCTCCGGTGGTGGGCGCTGACCTGCCGTCGCAGATCTCGAATATCATTGCCCGTTTCAGCTGGAACGGCGTGCTTGTACTGGCCATGGTTCCGATGGTGCATTCGGGCTGCGGTCTGAACTTTGGTCTTCCGCTGGGTATCATTTCCGGTCTGCTGGGTGCGACCATGTCGATCCAGTTTGGCTTCACCGGAGCGCTTTCCTTTGTGATGGCCATCCTGTTTGCCACCCCGCTGGCCTTTATCTTCGGCGGCGGTTACGGCTGGCTTCTGAATAAGATCAAGGGCGGAGAGATGATGATCGCCACCTACGTTGGCTTCTCTTCCGTATCCTTAATGTGTATGATGTGGCTGATCCTGCCCTACAGCAAACCGAATATGGTCTGGGGTCTGGCTGGCAAGGGTCTGCGTACCACCATCTCCCTGGAGGGCTATTACCGCGGTGTACTGGCTAACTTCCTGGAGATCCGCATCGGCAAGCTGGTGATCCCCACCGGAACCCTGCTGTTCTTTGCACTGCTGGCCTTCCTGATGTGGGCTTTCCTGCACACCAAGACCGGTACGGCCATGACGGCGGTTGGCTCCAACCCGACCTTCGCCAAGGCAGCAGGCATCAATGTAAACAAGATCCGTATGCTGTCGGTCATCATGTCTACCTGGCTGGCGGCTGTGGGCATCCTGGTATACGAGCAGGGCTTTGGCTTCATCCAGCTGTACATGGCTCCTTTCTACATGGCCCTGCCGGCTGTTTCGGCGATCCTGATCGGTGGTGCGACGGTAAACAAGGCAAGCATTACCAACGTGATCATCGGTACGATCCTGTTCCAGGGTATCGTGACCATGACACCTACCACCATGAACAGCCTGATCCATATGGATATGAGTGAGGTTATCCGTATCATTGCTTCCAATGGTATGATCCTCTACGCACTGACCAGAAAGACGGAGGGAGCAAAATGAAGACAACAAAGAAATTTGATCTGCGCTCCACGCTGCGCAGCAGCTCGGTGCCGCTTCTGTTTATCCTGATCTGTGCGGTGTGTATTCCGATCTCCGGACTGTCCCCGAGCTACCTGATCAACGAGATCACCACCCGTATGGGACGTAACGCGTTCCTGATCCTGTCCCTGCTGATCCCGATCATGGCCGGTATGGGTCTGAACTTCGGTATGACGCTGGGCGCCATGGCCGGTGAGATCGCTCTGATCTTTACCGCTGACTGGCAGATCATCGGTATCCCGGGTATGATCCTGGCGATGATCCTGTCTGTGCCGATCTCGGTTGTGCTGGGTCTGTTCTGCGGAAAGATCCTGAACATGGCCAAGGGCCGTGAGATGATCACCAGCTACATCATCAGCTATTTCATCAACGGTGTTTACCAGCTGGTGGTTCTGTATCTGATGGGTTCGGTGATCCCGATCAAGCATTCCACCATCAAGCTGCCCCGCGGCTACGGTATCCGTAATACCGTCAGCCTGCTGAGCATGCGTCAGAAGCTGGACAATCTGATCCCGCTGACCATCGCCGGTGTCAAGATCCCGGTGGCTACCTTCCTGGTGATCCTGCTTCTTTGCCTGGTGATCGTATGGTTCCGCCGCACCAAGCTGGGTCAGGACATGCGTGCGGTGGGCCAGGACATGGAAGTGGCCAGAGATGCAGGTATCAATGTGGAACGGACCCGTATCCTGTCCATCGTGATCTCCACGGTGCTGGCTGGTATCGGTATGGTCATCTATCTGCAGAACATGGGTAACATCGCTACCTACAGCTCCCATTCACAGATCGGTATGTTCTGTATTGCGGCTCTGCTGGTTGGCGGTGCTTCCGTTGACAAGGCATCCATCGGCAATGTGTTCCTGGGTGTTATCCTGTTCCACACCATGTTCATCGTGGCTCCGAAGGCCGGTGCCTATATCACCGGTGACTCCATGATCGGTGAGTACTTCCGTGTATTCGTATCCTATGCGGTCATCACGGTGGCTCTGATCATGTATGAAACCAACAAACGCCGTGCAAAAGCCGATCAGGGCGCACAGCTGGCCAAGGCACAGGAGGAGGAAGCATGAAGAAAGCAACAAGAATTGTGATCCGCCTGCTGGCCATCGCCGTGATCATCGGTGTGGCTGTGGCTATGGCGATCATCGGACGTGGTCATACCATCTATCTGGATAACAAGGACCATGAGTATAACGGAACGACCTATGAAGCGTTCTATAAGGTAGAGGTTCTGGATGCCAACATGAAGGCGACCCAGAAGCTGTCTGCCGGCGACCGCGGCATGGAGAGCGTAATGGGACAGAAGTACAGCACGGTAGTGGCCGTTACCCGCAAGGAAGGCGACAAGCGTGAGGGCTTCATGATCACCTATCAGATCCCCTACGGCATGGATGGTGTCATCCTGAACATTCCGGCCTACCTGGGTGCAGCTGACGGCGAGACACCGGCTCCGGAAGAGGCCTATATGGAAGAGTTCATCCCGGTTGAGGTCGAGGACGATACCGAGGAAGTCGTTCTGGGCGACGAGTTTGATCTGACAGCCGAAGGTTAAGTCGGCAGATCAATGGCCGGGACGGCAGTTCACAGACGGGAATTGCCTAAGGAAGACTTATTCAAGAAAGCCTTGTATCAGAGAAGGGCTGCCGCACATGATGCGGCGGCCCTTCTTTTTGCAATTCGGCCGCTTCACCTGCACGAGGTGTTTGGTCTCTATGCGGCATAATTCCCGGGGTTACAGGTCACTGCGTGATCTGTAACCCTTTTCTGATTTTTATATGCCGCAAAGCAGAAAAAGGAAGTATAATAGACAGCAAAAACCGGACATGACCGGGGAGAATGACAGGAGAAGTAAGTATGACACGAGATAATTGCTGGAAGAAGTATACGGATGAGCAGCTGCGGGAGCTGGAGGCTCTGGCTGTGGATTATCGAAAGTATCTGGACAATGGTAAGACCGAGCGGGAATGCGTGAAGGCCACCATCGAGCTGGCTAAGGAGGCGGGCTACCGGGATCTCCAGGAGATCGTCGAAAAGGGAGAGAGCTTACAGGCCGGTGATCTGGTGTATGCCACCTGCATGGACAAGGCCATTGCGCTGTTCTGTATTGGTCGGGAACCCATGGACAAGGGCATGCGGATCCTGGGAGCCCATATCGATTCTCCGCGCCTGGATGTCAAGCAGAATCCGCTGTATGAGGATTCGGACCTGGTGCTGCTGGATACCCACTACTATGGTGGTGTGAAGAAATATCAGTGGGTGACCACCCCGCTGGCACTTCACGGTGTGGTAGCCAAAAAGGATGGCAGCTGTGTGGAGATCAATATCGGTGAGGCCGAGGAGGACCCCATCTTCTGTGTAACGGATCTTCTGATCCATCTGTCCCAGGACCAGCTGCAGAAAAAGGGCGGCGTGGTCGTGGAAGGCGAAGACCTGGATCTGCTGATCGGCAGCCGTCCCATGCGGGAAGAGGCGGAAGAGGAGACCGCGGCGGCGGCCCTTGCAGGTGAGCTGGAAGGCGAAGATCTGGAGGAGCTGGCTAAGCTGGATGGCGCCGGAAAGAAGGAAGAAAAGAAGACGGGAGCTAAGGAACTGGTGCTGTCGATCCTGAAGGAGAAATACGGCATTGAGGAAGAGGATTTCCTTTCGGCGGAGCTGGAGATCGTACCTGCCGGAAAAGCCCGGGACTGCGGTCTGGACCGCAGTATGATCGCGGCCTACGGTCAGGATGACCGCGTGTGCGCTTTCACATCCCTGGCGGCTCTGCTGGAGGCGGAGGTCGGCGAAAAGACCTACTGCTGTCTGCTGGTGGACAAGGAGGAGATCGGCAGTGTGGGCGCCACCGGCATGCAGTCCCGGTTCTTTGAAAACACCGTGGCTGAGGTGATGAACGCCGCCGGTTGCTACAGTGAGCTGGCCCTGCGTCGCTGCCTGAGCCGCTCCAAAATGCTTTCCTCGGATGTCAGCGCGGCTTACGATCCGCTCTATGCCGGTGCCTTCGAAAAGAAGAACGCCGCCTTCTTCGGACGAGGTCTGGTCTTTAACAAGTTCACCGGCTCCAGAGGAAAGTCCGGCTCCAACGATGCCAATGCCGAGTACATCGCCTGGATCCGCCGGGTCATGGATGAGGCCGGTGTTGGTTATCAGACCGCTGAGCTGGGTCGGGTCGATCTTGGCGGCGGCGGCACCATCGCCTACATCTCCGCCCTCTACGGCATGGAGGTCATCGACAGCGGTGTGGCTCTGCTGAGCATGCATGCACCGGTGGAAGTAGCCAGCAAGGCGGATATCTATGAGGCAAAGAAGGGCTACGGGGCTTTCCTGGCGGCAAAGTAAGACCGTGGGATCGGAAGCGATCAGGTTCTGTAAAGAAATAAAGAGGGCTGCGAAAGCGGCCCTTTTCTGCGTGATGTGTCTAAATCAAACGGCAGAAGAATGGGAAGATGGGCGCGCGGCGTTTAGATATTGTGCATAGAAGCAGAGCACGATTTTCTGCTCAAACGTTTAAGGAAACGTTGTAGACTTTCACTGCAATAGTCTGTATAATGAAAATACTTAATGAAACCGGGCTTTGAACTAAGAAGTGTTGTTGCGCCGCGAAGGAAGAGCTGTGTTCACGGCGGTTATGCAGTGGATGGCGGCGGAAGGCGCCCTGTGACGACATGAATCGTAAAGAAAGCACGGACCGGTACAGAAACAGGGAGGAAAAGAGATGAAGAGAGTAAAGAAAGCATTGGTATCGCTTCTGACGATGGCGGCCTTTGCGGTGCTGTTCCAGATGACAGCGTTTGCCTACTGGAATAACACCAGTGTGGTCATGACAGGATGCAGTGATACCGCCATTGGAATCAAGTGGAATCAGAAGGTCAATACGGATACGCAGACCACAAGCCCGACGGACTACTACGTCGTGGAAAGCTATGATATTAAGAATGATGACGGAGATCTGCTGGCCAGAGTGCCGGCTACACAGCTGTCATATACCTTCAACAATCTGAACCCGGGTGTGGTGGATTATGTTACGGTGTATGCCAATTACACAAACTATTATAAGTTCAGCTCCAGCACGACCTGGTACTCATCCAAGAGTTATACGAGTGTCGGCAGTACCCGTGTCAACACACTGCCGAAAAAGCTGACAAAATTTGAAGTAGCTTCAGGTCCGTCCGTATCGACGGCAACGCCGACCGGTGCCAGCGGCGTACAGATTGAGCTGAGAAACCTGGTGACAGGAAAAGTAACCTATCAGACCTGTTATTCCTACGCACCGCTGAGTGTCCCGACGAATACTGCTTATGCCGTACGCGGAAGAGCTTATTATCAGAACTACTCAAATAAAACGAATTATTACAGTGCCTGGACCGGATACAAGTACTTTACCAAGATGACGGGTACCGTCCAGTCCAAGAGCAATGCACGCGGCTTTACCCTGAAGCTGAAGAAGGGTAAAGGCATTTATCAGTACGTTGTCTACGTTTCCACCAAGAACGGCAAGGGATACAAAAAGACAGCTACGCTGAAGGCCAAGTCCGGCACATTCCGCATCACCAAGATCGGAAAGTCCGCACTGAAGAAAAAGAAAACATACTATATCAAGGTGGTGCCGGTATTAAAGGTCGGCAACAAGAAGATTAGCAGCTGTCTGCCGGGTTACACGAATATCCGGGTTCTGGGCTGATTGCTGCAGCTGCCTCGGTAAATGGCAGCTGGCAAAAGTCATTTCGGATCAGGCGTGGAGGTCGCGCAGGTCGGATGACGATTGATACCGCAGGGTAAATGAGTTAATATGTGCAGGAGTGGTCTACGGATCACTCCTGTTTTTAATCTTCAAAGCTAATTCCGACTGGGATTTCCTTTGAGCCGGATATAGAATCGGGCAGGGATCCGGACAACCGCCGCAGAACGACGGGTGTGCAGCGCACGCTTTGTCCTTTTTTACTGACATAAAAGAATGGAATGACAGACTATGCATATACGTGAACGACAGTTTTTAGAAGCGGATATCCCGATCTTCAAACGGGAGATCCAGACATTGTATCAGAAGTTTGACCGGCAGTTCGGGCTTCACGGGGCGCAGGTGCCGATCAGGTTTAAGTTTGATGAGAGCGTGCTGGGGTCCTACACTCAGGCCGGAAACGGTGAGAAGGAGCATTTTACCTTTTCGCTGATCTTTTTGGGCTATCTGAATAAGAATCCCATGCATCGTCTGGACAAACAGGATCTGTATGCCCATGAGTACGCTCACTATATGCAGGTGCATTACGATATTCCTCGGGAGCACCTGTGGAAGAGCGGTCAGCATGGAAGTGCCTGGATGTACTGCTGTTCCCTGGTGGGAGCCGCCCCCACCCCCTACTATCGGATCGGAGAGGGGCGTATGAAGCATGACTACCAGAAGGCATTGTATAACCCGATGGCGGATCCCAATTATGCTGTGCGGGATCGGCTTCGGCAGGAGAAAAGTTACCGGGATCAGAAGAACAGCCAGGTGAAATATCAGATCGGGGAGCAGGTGGAGCATCCCACCTTCGGGCCGGGAATCGTGGAGGCGATCCGACCCATGACGGGAAGCGTACAGCTGACGATCCGGTTTGGTCAGCAGATCAAGGTGATCGATCAGAAGTGGCTGCTTCGCACCAGGTATTCAGCGCCGGGACGTAAATAGATCGTGACCGGCAGAAGCGAATACAAAGCAGAAAAAATAGACAGTTATTCGACAGAAATTTGGGAAAAACGGCGAAGGGATACCCCTACACGAAACGGCGTTTTCTTGCTACAATAGAGTGAGATTCTGAGCTTTCGGAGAACAGCTGCATGGATAATGCTTTACTTCTGATCTGAGTACGCAGCCGTGAATGCTTCGGAAGAATATGGGGCAAGTTGATCATCATTTATGGAGGATATTTGAATGCCTGCAAGCAAAAAGAAAGCTGTCGCTCCAAAGGCAGCAGCACCGGCAGCAGAAGAAAAGAAGGCTGTCAAAGTGGAAGAAACAAAGGAAGTAAAGGTTGAAGTGAAGGCAGAGGTAAAGAAGCCGGCTAAGGTCGAGGGAAAGAAACC
>JAUNDD010000026.1 GCA_030526245.1 Lachnospiraceae bacterium | reverse complement strand
TCATGAATACAACGATGTACGGTACACCTACCTGACGGGACAGAAGGATGTGCTCCTTGGTCTGAGCCATTACACCGTCAGTAGCAGCTACTACCAGGATAGCGCCGTCCATCTGAGCAGCACCAGTGATCATGTTCTTAACGTAGTCAGCATGACCCGGGCAGTCAACGTGTGCGTAATGTCTGGTCTCGGTCTCGTACTCAACGTGAGCGGTAGAGATGGTGATACCACGCTCTCTCTCTTCCGGAGCCTTATCGATGTTTTCGAAAGCAACTGCTTCACCAGTGCCAAGTCTCTCATGCAGAGTCTTGGTGATAGCTGCAGTCAGGGTTGTTTTGCCGTGGTCAACGTGGCCGATCGTGCCGATGTTGCAATGCGGTTTGCTTCTCTCAAATTTAGCTTTTGCCATTTTAGCATTTCCTCCTTGATGAATGTGCCGTATACCGGCCTCATTTCTGTTTACACAGGCTATTAGACATTTTATATCAACTTCACCTGTTTTGCAAGAGTTTATCTCGCGATAAATTTATTAAACGTGAATGAACAGCACTGTCCGCAAATGATCCGCCGCCCAAAGCCGCTTCACACTCTGCAGGCCGTGCCGCCACCGGCTCCCGATCAGGGAGCCGGCGACATTCACCTGTAAAGCAGATTATTTGCTACCCTTCACTGTGTAAAGTGTAACGATTATTTATTGCTGAGGACCTTCTCCTGAATGGACTTCGGAACCTGCTCGTATCTCTCGAAGAACATGGAGTAGTTACCACGACCCTGGGTCTTGGAACGCAGGTCGGTGGAGTAACCGAACATCTCAGACAGCGGAACATAACCCTTAACGATCTTACCGCCGCCTACGTCGTCCATACCTTCGATACGGCCACGACGGGAGTTGATGTCACCAATAACATCACCCATGTACTCTTCCGGCATGGTTACTTCTACCTTCATGATCGGCTCAAGCAGAACTGCATCACCCTTCTTCATAGCATCCTTGAAGGCCATAGAACCTGCAATGTGGAATGCCATTTCAGAGGAGTCGACTTCATGGTAGGAACCATCGTAACACTCAGCCTTAACACCCAGTACCTGGAAGCCGCCGAGGATACCAGCCTTCATTGCGTCCTGAATACCAGCGTCTACGCTCGGGATGTATTCCTTCGGAATAGCACCACCGACAACGGTGTTCTCGAACAGGTAAGTGGTCTCAGCATTTGCATCCATCGGGCTGAAGCGTACCTTACAGTGACCGTACTGACCACGACCACCGGACTGCTTAGCGTACTTGCTGTCGATATCAACAGCCTTGGTGATGGACTCCTTGTAAGCTACCTGCGGAGCACCAACGTTTGCTTCTACGTTGAACTCACGAAGCAGACGGTCAACGATGATTTCCAGATGAAGCTCACCCATACCAGCGATGATGGTCTGACCGGTTTCTGCATCGGTATGTGCACGGAAGGTCGGATCTTCTTCAGCAAGCTTTGCCAGAGCTTCGCCAAGCTTGCCCTGACCAGCCTTGGTCTTCGGCTCGATCGCCAGCTCGATAACCGGCTCCGGGAACTCCATAGACTCAAGGATTACCGGATGCTGCTCATCACAGATGGTATCACCGGTAGAAGAGAACTTGAAGCCGATTGCTGCAGCGATATCGCCGGAGTAAACCTTATCCAGCTCCTGTCTCTTGTTAGCATGCATCTGAAGGATACGTCCTACACGCTCCTTCTTGCCCTTGGTAGCATTCAGAACGTAAGAACCGCCATTCAGGGTACCTGAATATACACGGAAGTAAGCCAGACGGCCTACGAACGGGTCGGTTACGATCTTGAATACCAGTGCAGAGAACGGCTCTGCATCGGAAGAATGACGAACAGTGTCGTTACCTTCCATATCAACGCCGGTGATATCCGGAACGTCGGTCGGAGCCGGCATGTACTCTACAACAGCATCCAGAAGCTTCTGGATACCCATGTTGCGATGAGCGGATCCGCAAAGTACCGGTACACCTTCGTTGTTGATAACAGCCTTACGAAGTGCAGCCTTCAGCTCCGGAACAGACGGTTCCTCACCTTCCAGATACATCATCATCAGATCGTCATCGAACTCGCAGATCTTTGCGATCAGGTCATCGTGTGCGATCTCGGCTTCGTCAGCCATATCTTCCGGGATGTCGATTACAGAGATATCTTCACCCTTCTTATCGTTGTAAATGTAAGCCTTCATCTCCAGCAGGTCGATGATTCCACGGAAGTCATCTTCCTTACCGATGGGCAGCTGCAGAACAACAGCGTTCTTGCCAAGCTTGGTGCCGATCTCCTTAACGGTGTTATCGAAGTTAGCACCCATGATGTCCATCTTGTTGACGAATGCCATACGCGGAACCTTGTAGGTATCAGCCTGACGCCATACGTTCTCAGACTGCGGCTCTACACCACCCTTAGCATCAAATACACCTACAGCGCCGTCCAGTACACGCAGAGAACGCTCTACCTCTACGGTAAAGTCTACGTGACCCGGGGTGTCGATGATGTTGATACGATGCTCAAGAGCGCTCGGATCCTTCTTAGCCTGCTTTTCCAGACTCCAGTGGCAGGTGGTAGCAGCGGATGTGATGGTGATACCACGCTCCTGCTCCTGTGCCATCCAGTCCATGGTAGCGGTTCCTTCATAGGTCTCACCGATCTTGTAGGTTACACCGGTGTAGTACAGGATACGCTCGGTCAGAGTAGTCTTACCTGCATCGATGTGCGCCATGATACCGATATTTCTAGTCCGCTCAAGCGGGTATTGTCTATCTGCCATAAATCTAAGATCCTCCCGAAATTAGAAACGATAGTGTGCAAAAGCCTTGTTTGCATCGGCCATCTTGTGCATATCTTCTTTTCTCTTAACAGCTGCGCCGGTGTTGTTGGCTGCATCCATCAGCTCGTTAGCCAAACGCTCCTGCATGGTCTTCTCGCCTCTCTTGCGGGAGAACATGGTGATCCAGCGAAGAGCCAGAGCCTGACGACGATCCGGTCTTACTTCGATCGGTACCTGATAGGTAGCACCACCGATACGTCTTGCCTTAACTTCCAGAACCGGCATAACATTGTTCATAGCCTCTTCGAATACTTCGATAGCCGGCTTACCGGTCTTTTCTTCCATTTTCTCAAATGCGCCATACACGATCTTCTGTGCGACGCCCTTCTTGCCGTCCAGCATGATGTTGTTGATCAGCTTGGTAACAACCTTGTTATTGTATACCGGATCAGCTAATACGTCTCTCTTCTGAGTATGTCCTTTACGTGGCACGTTACTTCCCTCCTTAATCAATTGCGGAGCCAGCCCGATGGGCCGGTCTTCCGGCATTAAATCATCGGTACTCACAATGTGTCGCTAAACGCTTGCGTTTCATGTCATCAGGACTTCTATTTTCCTGCAACCACCTGGTGAATAGAATTCCCACATTTCTGAAACAATCCTTACGCGCGATGTGAATCGGATAATTAAGTTATTATTTCTTAGCGGCCTTCGGTCTCTTAGCGCCGTACTTGGAACGAGCCTGCATTCTGTTTGCAACACCTGCGGTATCAAGAGTACCACGGATGATGTGATATCTGGTACCCGGAAGGTCCTTAACACGGCCTCCACGGATCAGAACAACAGAGTGCTCCTGCAGGTTGTGTCCCTCACCCGGGATGTACGAAGTTACTTCGATACCGTTGGAAAGACGTACTCTGGCGATCTTACGAAGAGCAGAGTTCGGCTTCTTCGGGGTAGCGGTCTTAACTGCGGTACAAACGCCTCTCTTCTGCGGAGAAGATGCGTTGGTGGCTTTCTTTCTCAGAGAGTTGAATCCCTTCTGGAGAGCCGGTGCAGTTGATTTCTTTTCAGACGTCTGTCTGCCTTTTCTTACTAACTGGTTGAATGTTGGCATTCTTTCACCTCCTGATAGACTGGTTCACGGACTCTGTGTCCGGAACGTATTGCAGTTCATCCTGTGGTTGCATAACTGCTTGCTAAACAGACTCCACCTGTTGATGCAGTCTGCGACAATTCAATATTATAGGGAAGGGGCTTTTTCTTGTCAACCGATGAAATCGTACATTTTCCCGCCAATTCGCCGTCGTTTCCGTACATTTTCCACACATACGCCCCCAAGCAGGTCCATTGGCTGGACTTTCCCCTCTTTGCATGATACGATGAGGCCCACAGAAAAGAGGTGATATTACGAGAATAAGAACATTTTTAAAACCGCTCTCGTTTCTGCCGGCCATCCTGATGATGTATCTGATCTTTACCTTTTCTGCCCAGGACGGCACTGCATCCTCTCAGCTCAGCCACAATGTCTGCACTCGCGTCGTCAGTGCCGGCAACACGCTGCTGGATCTGGAGATGGACACCTGGCAAATCGACAGCTATGCCGGCAAGATGGAGTTTCTGGTGCGCAAGTGTGCACATATGATCGAGTATTTTCTTCTGGCTATTGCCGTTTCCTTTCCTCTCTATGTATATGGCCTGCACGGCATCCTGCTGATGCTTCTGGCCGGAGGGATCTGTATCGGCTACGCCTGTCTGGACGAATACCACCAATCCATGGTGATGGGACGCTATGCTACTCCCCGCGATGTCTGCGTGGACGCCATCGGTGTCTTCATCGGCATCATCGTGGTTCGCATCATTGGCTGGACGGGTCGTCATACGATCTTCCGCGACAACTCCTCCGCCCGGCAGACCCGGGAACTGGATCAGGCCCGCCGGGAAATCGATCAGCTTCGAAGAGAGCAGGCCCGGATGCAGCGCGAGCTGTCCCGGCAGGAGCGCAGCAGTAAACACGAGACCGACCGGCGTCAAGCTCATCGAACCGAACCGAAGCGAGATCCACGTTTTGATGATCCGAACTTCGATCCGCGTTTCGATGATCCGCACTAAGCTCCGCGGTTCGCCGCTCCGAACTCCGATCCGCGATACGACGAACCGAACTATGATCCGCGGTACAATGACCCAAACTTTGATCCGCGTTTCGATGGATCTTATCCCTCGAACGACGACTATTCCGATGATCTTTCAGACGATATGCCCTTCTCCGGCCTGCTGAAGCATCCCCGGCGAAGATCCTGACAGCAGCACCTGCATCTCGCTGCACACTTCTTATACATTTAAGTGCCCGCACACTCTGCGGGCACTTTTTTGTTTACTCTAGTCTGCGAATAAAGGCAGGTGTTGGGTTACAGTTCTGACAATTCGATTTCGCGAGGGGTTTTGTCGCATACGCGGCAAAATCCCGATGCCAGCAGCCCAAAATCCTTCCCCACCATATAGCATAAGCTGCAATCAGAACCAAGCGTGCTTTGTACGCCAGCCGCGTAGCGGCGGTTGTTCGAATACTTGCCCGATTTTACATCGGGCCCATCGGAAATTCCGGATGGAATTTACGATGAAATCAAAAAGGGTCTGACGCACCAGGCGTCAGACCCTTCTTGATTTCATCCGGATCATAATCCGGATGATCACCGCCATGGTTTCTCACCACCGCGTTTTATTATTCCTCTGTAACCGGCTCTTCTGCCAGTTCGATGGTTTCCAGATCAGCCTCTTCTACCGGCGCATCCTCAGCAACCGGTGCCGGTTCTTCCGAAAGTTCCTCGATGACAAGATCATCATCCAGATCCTGTGCGGTCTCGATGAACTCTTCGTAACCGTCGTCCGACTTGATCTTCACGTTGCGATAACGCTTCATACCGGTACCAGCCGGAATCAGCTTACCGATGATTACGTTTTCCTTCAGACCGATCAGGTGGTCAACCTTACCCTTGATCGCAGCCTCGGTCAGAACCTTGGTGGTCTCCTGGAAGGATGCGGCGGACAGGAAGGAGTTGGTAGCCAGAGATGCCTTGGTAATACCAAGCAGGATCTGCTTGCCTTCTGCCTTTTCCTTGCCTTCTGCTTCCATCTGCTCGTTCACTGCATCCAGTTCAAGGGTATCTACCATGCTGCCCGGGAGCAGTCCGGTATCACCGGCTTCCTCGACACGCACCTTCTTGAGCATCTGGCGAACCAGCACCTCGATATGCTTATCGGAAATTTCTACACCCTGGAGACGGTATACACGCTGTACTTCACGCAGCATGTAATCCTGAACAGCAGCCACACCCTGGATCTTCAGGATGTCGTGCGGGTTAACGCTACCCTCTGTCAGAGAGTCACCGGCTGTCAGCACGTCGCCGTCCATGACACAGATACGGGAACCGTAGGGGATCAGATAGGTCTTGGCCTCTCCGGTCTCATTATTGGTAACCGTGATCTCACGCTTGGTCTTGGAGTCGCTGACAGAAACCACGCCGTCGATCTCGGTGATGATCGCCAGACCCTTCGGCTTACGAGCCTCGAAAAGCTCCTCGACACGGGGAAGACCCTGGGTGATATCGCCACCGGCCACACCACCGGTATGGAAGGTACGCATCGTCAGCTGAGTACCCGGCTCACCGATGGACTGTGCAGCGATGATACCAACGGTCTCGCCAACCTGTACCGGCTCACCGCTGGCCATGTTGGAACCGTAACACTTCGCACAGATACCTACGCGGCAACGGCAGGACAGGATAGAACGGATCTTAACCTTCTTGAACGGCTCACCATTCTCATCACGGCCGTGCTTCACGATACGCTCTGCTCTCTTCGGAGTGATCATGTGGTTCTTCTTAACAATGACCTCACCGTTTTCGTCGCAGATGGTCTCGCAGGAATAACGACCTCTCAGACGCTCCTCCAGGCTTTCGATCTGCTCTCTTCCGTACGCAAACTCATATACGTCTACGCCCGGGATCACATCCTTGCCCTCGGAACAATCGATCTCACGAATGATCAGCTCCTGAGAAACGTCAACCATTCGTCTGGTCAGGTAACCCGAGTCAGCGGTACGCAGAGCCGTATCGGACAGACCCTTACGTGCACCGTGTGCGGAGATGAAGTACTCCAGTACGTCCAGACCTTCACGGAAGTTGGACTTGATCGGCAGCTCAATGGTACGACCAGAGGTATCGGCCATCAGGCCTCGCATACCGGCCAGCTGCTTGATCTGCTTATCGGAACCACGGGCACCGGAGTTAGCCATCATGGAGATGTTGTTGTAAGCGTCCAGACCACCCAGCAGGGCCTCCTTCAGCTTATCATCCGTTACCTGCCAGGTGGCGATAACTTCTTTATAACGCTCCTCGTCGGTCAGCATACCACGCTTGTAGTTGCGGTTGATCTTATCAACGGTCTTCTGTGCCTCCGCCAGCAGCTCCGGCTTCTCAGGCGGAACACGCATATCTGCGACGGATACGGTCATAGCCGCACGGGTCGAGAACTTGTAACCCATGGACTTGATGGCATCCAGCACCTCGGCGGTGGTGGTGGCACCGTGGTTGTCGATGACCTTCTGCAGAATCTGCTTCAGCTGCTTCTTGCCGACCAGGAAATCAACCTCCGGCTTGAGCAGGTTTTCTTCAATGCTTCTGTCTACAAAGCCCAGATCCTGCGGCAGGATCTCGTTGAACAGGAAGCGTCCCAGAGTGGACTCAACGACATCGGTCTTCACCTCGCCGTTTTCCATGGTCTTGGAAACGCGGACCTTGATCTTACTCTGCAGCTTGATGCACTTGTTTTCATAAGCCAGGATGGCTTCGTTCAGATCCTTGAACACGCTGCCTTCACCCAGCTCGCCCGGACGCTCCTGGGTCAGATAATAGATACCCAGGACCATATCCTGAGACGGTACCGCTACCGGACCACCGTCAGACGGCTTCAGCAGGTTGTTCGGGGACAGAAGCATGAAACGGCACTCAGCCTGTGCTTCCATGGACAGCGGCAGATGTACAGCCATCTGGTCACCGTCGAAGTCCGCATTGAACGCAGTACATACCAGCGGATGCAGCTTGATGGCCTTACCTTCTACCAGGATCGGCTCGAAGGCCTGGATACCCAGACGATGCAGCGTAGGAGCACGGTTCAGCATAACCGGGTGTTCCTTGATAACCTCTTCCAGAACATCCCATACTTCCGGCTGCAGACGCTCTACCATCTTCTTGGCGTTCTTGATGTTGTGAGCCGGACCGCCGTTTGCCGTCAGCTCCTTCATAACGAAGGGCTTGAACAGCTCGATGGCCATCTCCTTGGGCAGACCGCACTGATAGATCTTCAGCTCCGGACCTACGACGATAACGCTTCGTCCGGAATAGTCAACACGCTTACCCAGCAGGTTCTGACGGAAACGTCCGGACTTACCTTTCAGCATGTCAGACAGAGATTTCAGTGCACGGTTGCCCGGTCCGGTAACCGGACGTCCGCGACGGCCGTTGTCGATCAGCGCGTCAACCGCCTCCTGGAGCATTCTCTTCTCGTTTCGAATAATGATGTCCGGAGCGCCCAGCTCAAGCAGGCGTTTCAGACGATTGTTTCTGTTGATGATACGACGATACAGATCGTTCAGGTCACTGGTGGCGAAACGTCCGCCATCCAGCTGAACCATCGGACGCAGTTCAGGCGGAATAACCGGAACCACGGTCATGATCATCCACTCCGGGCGATTGCCGGACTCACGGAAGGACTCTACGACCTCCAGTCTCTTGATGATTCTGGCTCTCTTCTGGCCGCTGGCCGTCTCGAGCTCTTTCTTCATCTCAACGGCATCCTTCTCCAGGTCGATGGACTCCAGCAGCTCCTTGATAGCCTCTGCACCCATGCTGGCGCGGAAGGAACCATGGCCCCACTTTTCAACAGCATCCTGATACTCACGCTCGGTCAGAACCTGCTTTTTGCCCAGTCCGGAGGTTCCCGGATCCAGTACGATGTAGTTTGCAAAGTACAGGATCTTCTCCAGGATACGCGGAGACAGATCCAGGATCAGACCCATACGGGACGGAATTCCCTTGAAATACCAGATATGGGATACCGGTGCTGCCAGTGCGATGTGGCCCATGCGCTCACGGCGCACGCTGGCCTTGGTAACCTCAACACCACACTTATCGCAGACCACACCCTTATAACGGATCTTTTTATATTTGCCGCAATGGCACTCCCAGTCCTTGCTCGGTCCAAAAATACGCTCGCAGAACAGACCATCTCTTTCCGGCTTCAGTGTCCGGTAGTTGATCGTCTCCGGTTTGGTCACCTCGCCGTGTGACCACTCGAGAATTCTCTCCGGGGAAGCCAGACCGATCTTGATCGCATCAAACGTCATAGGCTGATACGTTTCGTTCATTGTAGTCTCTGCCATCTTAGCTCCTTTCACTCTTCGTAAGCACCAGCATCGTCCGCGTCATCCGAAACGACGTCTACAGCCCCCTGTTCCACGCTGGCAATGCCATCCTCCTGGACCTCCTGGGTCGTAAAGCCGGCTGCTGCAAAGTCTTCGTTCTGACCGAACTTTTCGCCTTCCATAACGAAACGCATATCCGTCTCGCCACAGTCAACGCTTTCCATGATGTCCACTTCAGATCCGTCATCACGCAGTACGCGCATATCCAGACCCAGGGACTGAAGCTCTTTCAGAAGTACCTTGAAGGACTCCGGCACACCGGACTCCGGAATGTTCTCGCCCTTGATGATCGCCTCGTAGGTCTTCACACGACCGATCACATCATCGGACTTAACCGTCAGGATCTCCTGCAGAGTGTATGCTGCACCGTATGCCTCCAGTGCCCAAACCTCCATCTCACCGAAACGCTGTCCACCGAACTGAGCTTTACCACCCAGCGGCTGCTGCGTAACCAGGGAGTACGGGCCGGTTGAACGGGCATGGATCTTATCGTCAACCAGATGATGCAGCTTCAGATAGTGCATGTGACCGATGGTGGTGGGGCCGTCGAAATATTCGCCGGTACGTCCGTCACGCAGATGGACCTTACCATCGCGGCTGATCGGAACACCCTTCCACAGGGCACGATGCTCTTTATTCTCATCCAGGTACTGCATAACCTCCGGCAGAAGCACGTCCTCATACTTTGCCTTGAAGTCTTCCCACTCGAAGTTGACATAATCGTTTGCCAGCTCCAGGGTATCCTGGATATCCTTCTCGTTTGCGCCGTCGAATACCGGAGTAGCCACATTGAAGCCAAGGGCCTTGGCAGCCAGACTCAGATGGATCTCCAGCACCTGACCGATATTCATACGGGACGGCACGCCCAGCGGGTTCAGTACGATATCCAGCGGACGGCCATTGGGCAGGAACGGCATATCCTCTACCGGCAGTACGCGGGAAACGACACCCTTATTACCATGACGACCAGCCATCTTATCACCGACAGAGATCTTTCTCTTCTGAGCGATGTAGATGCGGACGGACTCGTTCACGCCCGGAGCCAGCTCGTCACTGTTCTCTTTTGTAAATACCTTGGCATCCACAACGATACCGTATTCACCGTGAGGTACCTTCAGGGAGGTGTCACGTACCTCTCTGGCCTTTTCGCCAAAGATCGCACGAAGCAGTCTCTCCTCGGCGGTCAGCTCGGTCTCACCCTTCGGGGTAACCTTACCAACCAGGATATCACCGGCACGAACCTCGGCACCGATGCGGATGATACCTCTCTCATCCAGATCCTTCAGAGCCTCATCACCGACACCCGGTACATCGCGGGTGATCTCTTCAGCACCAAGCTTGGTGTCGCGGGACTCAGCCTCATACTCCTCGATATGGATCGAGGTATATACGTCATCCATAACCAGGCGCTCAGACAGCAGGACAGCATCCTCGTAGTTGTAGCCTTCCCAGGTCATGAAGCCGATCAGCGGGTTCTTACCCAGCGCGATCTCACCATTGGAGGTGGAAGCACCGTCTGCGATCACAGCACCGGCCTCAACATGCTCACCCTTGAAGACGATCGGTCTCTGGTTATAGCAGTTGCTCTGATTGCTTCGTACAAACTTGCGCAGCTTGTACTCATCCAGGCCGCCCTCATCTGCACGGATCAGGATACGGTTGGATTCGGAGCGCTCAACGGTACCGGCGCGCTTAGCCACAACGCAGACACCGGAGTCAACCGCCGTCTTGACCTCCATACCGGTACCAACGACCGGAGCCTCGGTGGTCAGAAGCGGCACCGCCTGACGCTGCATGTTCGATCCCATCAGCGCACGGTTAGCATCGTCGTTCTGCAGGAACGGAATCAGGGCTGTTGCCACAGAGAATACCATCTTCGGAGATACGTCCATGAACTCAAAAAGAGTCTTATCGTATTCCTGGGTCTCTTCACGATAACGACCGGATACATGGTTATTCATGAAGTATCCGTTCTCATCCAGCGGCGTATTAGCCTGTGCTACATGGTAGTTATCCTCTTCGTCCGCGGTCATGTATACAACTTCGTTGGTAACGAAGGGATTCGCCGGATCGGAATGATCCACACGGCGATACGGAGCCTCTACGAAACCGTACTCATTGATGCGTGCATAGCAGGCCAGTGAGTTGATCAGACCGATGTTCGGTCCCTCAGGGGTCTCAATCGGGCACATTCTTCCGTAATGGGAATAGTGTACGTCTCGAACCTCGAAACCGGCTCTGTCTCGGGACAGACCGCCCGGTCCCAGTGCGGACAGACGTCTCTTATGGGTCAGCTCAC
>JAUNDD010000025.1 GCA_030526245.1 Lachnospiraceae bacterium | reverse complement strand
TGCAGGAAACGAGCATTCGTGAGCGGCCTCAGGCATGGACCGCGCCTCGGCACATGTTTCAAAAAGCATGCATTTTTAAGAAAGGACCCTCCCATGAAAGGAAAAGAAATCGAACGCAAATACCTTGTTGACCCCGCATTCCTCCAGGCCAATCGCCATCGCCTCCCGGAGTCTCCCCAGGAGGTCACCGCCGACTCCTTCGAATGTTCCTACATTGAGCAGTATTATCTGTGCACTGCGCCGGTTCTGCGGATCCGCCTGGATAATGCCTGGCAGTTTGATGCGGAAACAGGGAAGGCGGCGGAAGCACCGTCCTACATCCTCACCTGCAAAGGAAAAGGCAGCGTCATGCACGATGAGCTCAACCTGCCCATGCCGGTTGAATCTTACCTGGACCTGAAGTCCCGCTGCGGCGGAAGCGCCATCAGCAAACGCCGGTATCGCATCCCTCTGGCGGAGGAGCTAACCGCCGAGCTGGATGTGTTCACCGGCGCCTGGGAGGGACGGATCGTGGTGGAGGTGGAATTCCCGGATCTTATCACCATGGATCGCTTCCGGAAGCCGGACTGGTTCCTGGAGGATGTCACTGAAGACCCCACCTACCGCAATGCCTGGATGAGCCGCCACACGGCCTCTGAGCAGTAATTCAGTCGGATCTGCGCAGGTTCGAAGGCTGCCGCATACGCAGCAAAACACCTCGCGGTATCGAACCACCCGAACGGTAACGTCACATTACCCACAAAGTCACCAGGAAATTTCACCGGCAATGGCAGCACCAGGCAAATGTCTTCTGGCACCTGACAAATGTCTGGTCCTGCCTTGTGGCTTGTTTCGGGTCACTCTTCTATAATATAAGCAAATGAAATCTAATTGTTCATGACCGATTTGGATGCTGTGAACCGTCACTTTGGAACAGTTCATACATACCTGCCGTGATGTCGACACACGCGCAACGGTCATGACTCAAATCCGCTCGGAACTGCCCGGCAGTATCATTTGTAAATATATAGAGGAAATCAGATATGAGTAAAAAGAAACAGCATTTCAACCCCGCCGATATCGCACGCCAGAATCAGCGTTATATTCAGATCGGACTGCACATCGCCTATTATCGAAAGATGCGCAATATATCTCAGGAACAGCTGGCCGACACACTGCACGTCAGCCGCAGCTATCTGAGCAGTATCGAAAGCCCCACCAAACCGGTGCAGACATCTGTCGAATTGCTCCTGCATGCAGCCGATGCCCTGGACATTCCCATTCAGCTTCTCCTGGAATTTGATGACTGTCCCCAGGCCACATCATAAACGGTCTGCCCTGAGCAACCTTGTCTCAGTCGATTTTCGATTCGGTCAGCAACATTGTATCCCGGCAGTTGTCCGGATACTTGCCCATTCCCTATCGAGCCCGTAGGAATTTTCCACGTTCCACAGAAATTTCCTATGAAGGACTGAAAAAGGCTGTCCGCTCTTCCTTCGAAGAACGGACAGCCTTATTTTGTTTAAAGAATTAACCCTCCTGATCATTCATCGCCCGCATGGCAGCTGCTTTCTCACTTCATTTCGCCCATCACATACTGATAGATCCTCTGATATGTCGCTGCCGAATAGTGCAGTCCATCCGCCGTGGAAAATCCACTCTGATTCAGGTAGGTATAGGTATCGATGTACTTATCCCCCACCGCCGCTTTCAGCTTGCGGTTAAAGGACTGGATCATATCGTTGGTGATCACGCCGTGATACCGGGAGCGATCCACGGGATTGACCGCCATAAAATAGAACCGGGTCTTCGGATATTTTCGGATCAGCCCCTGATAGTAGCTGATGTACGAAGCCACGTTGTCCGGATCATTGACACCAAAGGCAAACACCACCTGCCGGTTGGGGTCACTGCCCAGCTTCTGTTTCAAAAGCGGTCCCGCTGACGAGTTAAGCCAGCGATATCCTTCCCCCACCTTCGCAATGTAGATGTTGCGGGAGCCTCCTACGCTCTGCTGCATTCCGACCGTACGGGAATCCCCCACCCAGATCGTATCCTGAACACTGACTTTTTTCGTGACCTTACCGGTCGACGAGAAGGTGTAATCACACCCGCCGATCCGCAGGGTGCAGTTTGTCACCCGCACACCATCTGCATCCACGTAATACTGCTTCGAGCCGCTTTTGATGAATTTGGAGCGATCCAGGCGGCCGTTTTTCCCGAAATGGTAATATTTGCCGGATATCTTGTACCACTTGTTCTCGACTCTGGTTCCGTCCTTGCGCAGGTAATAGGTGTACTTGCCTACCTTCACCCAGCGATTGCTGAGAACATGACCCTTCGAGGTCGCTCTGTAGTATTTCCCCTTGTACTTAAACCATCCGGTTCTGACATATCCTTTGGCTGTAATACGATAACAGTATTTCCCGATCTGACACCAGGCTCCCTTGACATAGCTGCCATCCTCCCGGACATAACGAAGGCCCTTCGCCTTCTTCTGCAGCTTGCCGCCCTCCAGCACATTACTTTTTGCCTTCTGTATATAGTCCACCGCCTGTGCGGAACCGGCCGCCCCAGCGGACAGCATCAGACTCAGCACCAGAAGTGACAGCCAGCGCCGGACGCGTATACCTCTTTTCATAGTCCATCCTTTCTCCTTCACCCGGATCGCACCTGCCGCAGCCTGGTCATTCGTATCATCAATAATCAGACCAAATACCTGCCTGCTTTTCCTCTGGTCCAGATCTAAAAAGCTTCGACGCAAGCAGATCATGCGACAGCTGACCTTCGGCGGAAGGAAGCTGCAATGAGAAAATGTTACAATTCTGTTAAGAAGTATACTATTTTTTTAACCTTATGTCAAATTGCGCACGGTTCGCATACTGCAAACCTCGGAATTTTGCCGCATAAGCGGCAGATCGCCTCGCGAAATCGAACCGCTCGAGCCGTAACATTCACATTACCGCTCACTCCTCATACCACATCTGTCCGGTAAGCTCAGCCATAGTACTCTCGGCCCAGCTGTAGTTTGTCAGATAGCTCCCCTTAAACAGCTGTTCATACTCCTTCGCACCAGACAGATAATCATACAGATCGCACTGCACCCGTTCCGGGATCAGCCGGCGCTTCCCGTTCACATTCTCCAGGATATCCGCCACTCCGTATTCCTCCAGGGTATTCTTCAGCCGCAGCGCCACCTTCCGGTAGCGGGACAGCGTCAGCTGATTGGCACTCTCATCCTCCCAGAGAAATCCGATTGCTTCTTCGGAGGAAACAAATCCACCCTTCCGATCCACCAGCAGCGCCAGCAGCTCCTTCGCCTTTTCATTTCGGAAGGCAATGGGTTTTTCTCCCACAAACACATCAAAGTATCCAAAGGTACGCACATGGACGATGGATCCGGATGCCTCCGGCCGCGGTGTCTCCGCACGGTACAGCATGACATAGCACTTTCCGGTTCCGTCATACTTCCGGGAGCAGATGGCCTTGATACGCCGATAGGCATTCTGTTCGATATCAAAGTAAGAAAACTCCGCTTCACCCTTGGAAAACAGCATCTGGATATCCGCCAGTGAAATACCGCTGTCCCGGATAAAATCCCGGATCGTGGGATTGTCCACCATCAGCTCCCGCCATTCCTTCCGGGAGAAACCGAAAAAGCTGTACATATTCTTGCTGCTGTACAGCGGGCGAACCCGGTTATCCTCGATCTCAAAGGCAACCATTCCCTCGGTAAACCGCAGGGCCAGCTCCTGCACATTCTTCAGAGAGTCATTCTCCCTTCGCAGCTCCTCTGCCTCCTGCTCATCCTGACAGCAGCGGCAGCAATACAGGCTCTGGTCTTCATCCAGCCGCAGAAAGATTCCGGTATAGGGTCGGACCACCCCGTCCGAGGAACGGGCATGATAAAAGATCCGGGCGGGACGCTCATCTGCATCGGCTGCCAGCATATAATCCGCAAAGAACCGGCTGAGCTTCTCGCGGTCCTCTTCCACCGCCGAGCTGGTGACCCAGTTCTCCGTAGCCGTCTCCATGTCCATCTCCACATTTTCCAACCACTTGAAGCTGGGCGAGTTCTGACCGTAGAGACATTTTACCTTGTGGCGGCGGCGGTCAAATTCAAAGATCTTATCATAGACCTCGGACAAGGCCCGAAGATATCGCCCCCGCTCCTGACCGGACCGCTCCTTCTGCTGCCCGGTGATATCTGTCAGCGTCGAATCCGCCATCCGCCGTCCCTGTTCACTGTAGGAGACCGCCGTATCGATCACATGGAAAATACGTCCTTCGGAATCCACCAGTCGATACTGCAGCGACAATGTCTGATCATCCACATACAGCCTTCTCAGAAAACGCTCATACTCCTCCCGATCCTCCGGATGCAGAAACCTGGCGTAGCCATCCTTTGTATCCACCGTCAGCTGAGCCTGTGAGACCCCCAGCATCCGGCACAGATTGCCATTGGCATACCGCAGATGCCGGGGCTGCTCCAGACAATACTGATGAAATCCGTTTATTCTTTCTAATGCCGCCTCCGCGCCTACTACCTTGATGTCCATATGCCTCTCCTGTGTTGTTGATTTCTCAAACAACAGCATAGCACGCGGAACATGGCTCGTCAAACCACATGGGACAGAGAGTCGTGCACCAAACGTTACAGTTCAGGCAGCCCGATTCCGCGAGGTGTTTTGCCGCATTACAGCGATCGAACAAAGACCAGCCCGTTTCAATATCAGGCCCATAGGAACAAAAAGACCCGCAGCCGCAGATCGCTCTGCGATCTGCGGCCACGGGTCTATTTCCCGTTTCTGTTCGCCGTACATACGGCGAACCTTCTTCACATAGTTTTTTCGTATGAAACTCCGTCCGTTACACTGCACCCATGAACGGCAGCTTCCGTCTTACCCTCACTTAGTTCGCTGTGCGCAGCTCCGTCTTGCGGACCTTGCCGCTGATCGTTTTGGGCATCTCCTCCACAAACTCGATGATTCGCACCCATTTGTACTCAGCCAGCCGCGAATTACAGAAATCCTTGATCTCCCGGGCTTTTTCCTCGGTAGGCTCCTGATTATGGAGGATCACATAAGCCTTGATGGCCTGTCCACGCAGGGCATCGGGCACACCGACCACGCTGCATTCCACCACATCCGGGTGCTCCATCAGCACATTTTCCACCTCACCGGGGCCTACACGATATCCACCGGTTTTGATGATGTCATCGAAGCGGCCATGGAACCAGAAGCGGCCTTCCTCATCCCGATAAGCGGCATCGCCGGTATGATAAACGCCGCCGCGCCATACCTTCTGGTACTGCTCCTCGTTATCCAGATATCCGGCCAGGATACCAATGGGTCTCTGGCCATTCTTCGGCAGGACCACGACCTCGCCGATCTCACCATCCGGCACCGGATTTCCTTCTCTGTCACGCAGATCCACATCATACAGCGGCGAGATGGTTCCCATGGAACCCTGCACCGGTGTCATGCCTTTAAAGTTGGCCATCAGAAGTGTGGTCTCCGTCTGACCGTAGCCCTCACAGAGCTCCAGCCCGGTACGCTCCTTGAACCTTCGGAAGATCTCCGGTGAAAGGATCTCTCCAGCTGTGGTGGCATGCTTCAGCCCCGGCATATCCGGCACGCCCTTACGCACCAGATACCGGAACACGGTGGGCGGTGCACAGAACGAGGTGACACCATACCGGTTGATCACACTGCACAGCTGCTTGGGATCAAAGTTATCAAAATCAAAGACCATGACAGCGCAGCCCACCAGCCACTGGCCGTACAGCTTTCCGTAGGAAGACTTGGCCCAGCCGGTTTCAGCTACAGAAAAATGGAGTCCGTCCTCCTGAGCCTGCTGCCAGTATTTTGCCGTCACCATATGCGCCAGCGGGTAAGCGAAATCGTGAATGACTCCCTTGGGATTACCCGTGGTTCCCGATGTAAAATACAGCAGCATGGGATCCGTGACCTTATTCTCAAAACGGATCAGCTGATCCGAAGCCCCGGCTGCCTCCGTCGTAAGATTCCTGTAGCCCGGCCGATCCATCCGAACCGTCCAGAGCATGCAGTCGACACCGGATTTGCGGGCCGCTCTGCGAATCTTCTCCGGCGTATCCTGAAACGGCGTACATATAATGGCCTTGACCCCGGCCGTACGGATTCGATACACATAGTCATGCACCGTCAGCATATGGGTAGCCGGAATTGCCGTCACACCCAGCTTATGCAGAGCCAGCACGGCAAACCAGTATTCGTAGTGACGCTTCAGAACCAGCATCACCCGGTCGCCCTTTTTGAGGCCCGCTTCGCTGAACACATTGGCCATCCGATTGGACTGCTCCTGCATATCCCGAAAGGTAAAGATCTTCTCTTCATTTTCAGAATTACACCAGACCAGTGCCCGTTTATCCGGGTTTTCCTCCGCGATCACATCCACCACATCGTAAGCAAAATTGAAATGCTCCGGATAGTGGATGGAGATGTCCTTCAGAACGCCCTGTTCATCGAATGTCTCTGTGCAAAATCTTTGATACAAACTCATTTTTTCTTCACACTCCAGTAACTGCAAAAGAAAAATCGGCGCTGACGCACAGGCGTCCCTCCACCTCTACGGTTCCCTCCGCAAAATAGAAGGGATGCTTCGCCCGGCGGATCCGGCAGCGGGTGGTGATCGTATCCCCCGGTCTTACCGGTGAACGGAACTTTACGTTATTCAGACCGGTATAGACCGGCAGTACGCCATCCTTCATGGCATCCTTCATCAGTACGCAGGCGGACTGGGCCAGGATCTCGCAAAGGATCACGCCAGGAACAATGGGGTTCCCCGGAAAATGTCCGCGCAGGAAAAACTCATCTCCGCGCACATGATAGGTGCCCACCGCATCCTCGCCTTCCAGGGCCACCTCATCCAGCAGCAGCATATCCTCCCGATGGGGCAGGATCTCCATAATCTCTTCCTTCGTCATACTATCACACCTTTCGGAAAGCCAGGCAGGCATTGTGACCGCCAAATCCAAGAGAGTTGGACAGGCACAGATCTACCTCTGCCTCTACAGCCTTATTCGGAACATAATTCAGATCACAGGCCGGATCCTGCTCCAGCAGATTGATCGTGGGCGGAACCACACCGGTCTCCAGAACCTTCAGACATACGATGGCTTCCACTGCTCCGGCAGCTCCCAGCATATGTCCTGTCATGGACTTGGTGGAGCTGACAAGAGACTGTGCTGCCTTCTCCTCACCCAGAGCCTTCTTCACAGCCTTGGTCTCACCCACATCGTTCAGCGGGGTACCGGTGCCGTGTGCATTGACGTATACACGATCCTGCTCGGAATAGCCGGCTTCCTTCAGCGCCTGGATCATAGCCCGGGCACCGCCCTCTGCTTCCGGATGGGGCGCAGTGATGTGATGTGCATCGCAGGTGGAGCCATAACCGCAGACCTCACCGTAGATCTTGGCACCTCTGGCCTTGGCATGCTCATACTCCTCCAGGATCAGGGTGCCGGCACCTTCACCGATGACAAAGCCGCCGCGGCGTGCATCAAAGGGCAGAGATGCTGCGTTGGGATCCTCCGAGGTGGACAGCGCCTTCATGTTGATGAAGCCGGCGACACCTACCGGAACAATGGAGGCCTCGGCGCCGCCGGTGATAACTGCATCGGCATAGCCATGACGAATCAAACGCATTGCCTCACCGATAGCGTTGGAACCGGATGCACAGGCGGTTACAGCCGGCATGGACGGTCCCTGGCAGTTAAAGCGGATGGCGATCATGCCGGCTGCCATGTTGGCGATCATCATCGGTACACACAGCGGGCTGACACGCTTCGGTCCGCGGCTTTCCAGCTTTTTGATTTCCTCGGAAACCGTGCCCACACCACCGATACCGGAGCCGTAGTATACAGCCATGCGCTCCGGATCCACGGTACCTGCAATACCACTGTCCTCCATAGCCTGAACGGTTGCACCGATGGCATACTGTGCGAACTTATCGCTTCTGAGCACTTCGCTGCGCTCCATATACTGGGTCGGATCAAAATCCTTAACCTGTGCGCCAAGCTTTGCCTTGTAGTCTGCTGTATCAAAATAAGTGATGGGAGCAATGCCGTTATAACCGGCTACCAGGTTTTCCCATGCACTGGTCATATCGCTTCCAACCGGGCTGACAATACCCATACCCGTTACCACTACTCGTCTGTTTTCGCTCATTGATCTATTATCCTCCAAACTGTCGGTCATACATATCCGCTGCAGCCTGCAAAAGCAGGCTGCAGCGGATCCTTCGTGCTTTTCAAATTCAATGTTCTGCCAGGCGGCTCCATTACATGGCGATACCGCCGTCCACGCGCAGCACCTCACCCGTCACATAGCTGGCGGATGCCAGGAAAGCTGCGGCCTGAGCGATCTCTTCTGGCTCACCCATTCTTCCCATCGGGATCATTTCCATCAGCGGGTTCTGATCCTGACCGGCTGTCATATCCGTGCGAATAAAGCCAGGTGCAATGGCATTGCAGCGAATGCCGCGGCCGGCCAGCTCCTTGGCGGCCGACTTGGTCAGACCGATCACGCCGGCCTTGGAAGCCGCATAATTACACTGACCTGCATTGCCCATCAGTCCGGAAACGGATGTGATGTTGATGATGCATCCCTCTTTCTGGCGGACCATCACGCCGCTGACATGGCGCAGCATGTTAAAGGTACCCTTCAGATTGGTATCCACCACAGCATCAAATGCCGCTTCGCTCATCATCGGTACCAGACCGTCCTTTGTGATGCCGGCGCTGTTGACCAGAATATGGATTCCTCCAAAATCCTTACGTACAGCGGCTACCGTTTCCTTAACCTCATTAAAATCTGCCACATTGCAGCGATAGGCCTCTGCCTTGACTCCGTACTGGCGGCATGCCTGACAGGTGTCCTCAGCTGCCTGCTCATTGCCGGCATACACGACCGCCACATCTGCGCCAAGCTGTGCATACTGCTTCGCGATAGCGGCTCCAATACCTCTGGAACCTCCGGTTACCAGAGCAGTTTTTCCTTTTAACATACAGCTTTCCTCCCAATCACTCCCGGCAGATCTTCTGTTTCGGTTCGCCCCTGCGCGGACATGCGTCTGATCACGACACCTGCCTGCGCAGGGACGAACCAGGCGACCATTCATCGCCTGATCCGCTGCCGGTTACGTACACAAACCGTAACCCTTAATCGCTACAGTTCACGCCGTGAACTGCCCCCCTTAATCCTCTAGTAATTCCGCATAGGTAACGGCCTTCACCGACGGATCGATCTTTGCGATCATGTTCGTCAGCGTCTTGCCCGGTCCGATCTCCACAAAGGTATCGACCCCTGCTTCGATCATCTGGCGGATCAGCTCCTCCCAGCGCACCGGACGCACGATCTGGCTGGCCAGCAGCTCTACCGGATCCCCATCATACACACGGGCCGTCGCATCCGAATACAGATCCATACGGGGCTGCGTCATTTCAGCCGCTTTCAGATCCTCCCGGAAAGCCTCCGAAGCCTCCTGCATAAACGGACTGTGGAAGGCACCCTTTACCTTCAGCGGGATAGCCCGTCCGCCGGCTGCTTTCACAGCAGCCGTAAAGGCCGGCATCTCACTGGCCAGTCCGGACACCGTGATCTGTCCCGGACAGTTGAAGTTCACCGGATACAGCTGCGTATGCTCTGCACAGAGCTTTTCCACGGTTGCCTGATCCAGCTTAACAACAGCAGCCATGGCCGTTTCCACCTTCTCGGCATCCGCCTGCATCAGCGCACCGCGGCGGCTTACCAGCGAAAACCCGGTCTTGATATCAAAGAGGCCAGCGAACGCTGCTGCAGCCACTTCTCCAAGAGAAAAGCCGGCTACGGCATCCGCCTTCACACCTTTGGCCTCCAGCGTCTGTGCTGCAGCCACTTCCATGGCAAACAGAGCCGGCTGCGTGTTCACCGTTTCCTTCAGCTGCTCCGCACTGCCTGCAAAGCAAAGCTCCTTCAGATCCGGTCGAACCTGACTGCACAGATCAAAAACCTCACGGGCTGCCGGATACTGCTCATACAGCTCCTTGCCCATGCCCGGGAACTGATCCCCCTGTCCCGAGAAAACAAATGCTATTCTACCCATACACCGGCCTTTCTGAGCACAGCCTCAGCTCCTTCTACGACTTCCCGTACGATCTCCGCTGCCGGCTGTTCCTTTTTAACCATAGCCGCAATCTGACCGGACAGGAAGCAGCCCTGATCCGCATCGCCATCCTGTACAGCCATGCGAAGCTTACCGGCACCCAGTGCCTCCAGCTCCTCGTCGCACATGCCGCCGTACTCGGCCTTGGCATATTCTCTGGCAAATTTGGTTCTCAGACTCCGCACCGGATGTCCCAGACGTTTGCCGGTCACCATGGTGCAAAGATCCGTTGCCTTCAGAATTCTTTCCTTATAACCCGGATGGATATTGCACTCAAAGGCGCTCAGGAAACGGGTACCCATCTGTACGCCGCTGGCTCCCAGCATGAAAGCCGCTGCCATACCTCTTCCATCCGCAATACCGCCGGCTGCCAGCACCGGAAGATCCGTTGCATCGCAGATCTGGGGAACAAGGACCATCGTGGTCAGTTCGCCCACATGGCCGCCGCTCTCACCGCCCTCAGCGATCAGTGCGCAGGCACCCAGACGGGTCATCAGACGAGCCATAGCCACCGATGCAACCACCGGGATCACCTTGATGTCGGCATCCTTCCAAAGCTGCATATACTTTGAAGGATTTCCGGCACCTGTGGTAACCACATTGACCTTTTCCTCTGCGACCACCTGCGCTACCTCGTCCGCAAAGGGACTCATCAGCATAATGTTGACGCCAATCGGCTTATCTGTTTTAGATCTTGCAATGCGGACCTGCTCCCGCACATATTCGCCCGGTGCATTGCCTGCCGCAATAATACCCAGACCACCGCCGTTGCTGACTGCAGCTGCCAGATTTCCGTCCGCGATCCAGGCCATTCCACCCTGAAATACCGGGTACTGGATACCCAGCAGTTCGCAAATCGATGACTTAATCATATGATCAACCCTTCTTGCTCTGAATGAACTTGTCCAGATCGTCTACAGTAACTACCGGCTGATCCAGCTCCAGCTCCATGCCCAGCTCATCTTCCAGGTTCATCAGCAGCTCAACGGTATCCAGAGAGTCGATACCCAGCTCAGTGAAAGTGCTTTCCGGCTTAACAGCCTCTACATCACAACCGGTACGATCAGCGATAACTCTTGCAATAGCTTCAAAATACATAGTAGGAACCTCCATAAAAATAAAGTTGAAATGCTTCCGGCCGTCTCCGGTCCTTCCATTTCCTTTTCATGCGTGAAATATTCGGACCCGCTGCCGGAATATGATTTTGTGCAAACAAAAAACGGGCACTGCCGTTTACAGTGCCCTATCATACCCCTCTATATGTTCCTGTCTCATGCCCTCAGCGTTCCCGCTGCGTTCCTTCTGAAAAAAAATTTCGCTTCCTGCTCATTTTGTTTCTATCGCTTTACGCTTTCACGCTGCCATGCAAGCATGGCGCGGTCAAGCGAATGGTGACACTGGTGAATCAAAAGGAGCAGCCCCATAGGGACTGCTCCGGCTGCGGGCAACAGGATTCGAACCTGCACGCTTTTGGCAATGGAACCTAAATCCATCGAGTCTACCAATTCCACCATGCCCGCATAAATGAAAAAATACCCGGCTGCCACAGCAGTCAGGTACTACCTCGCCTATCAGCGATCTTGCAATGGCTTAAGCCATAAGTAATGAGGCATCGGGGATTCGAACCCCGGACAACTTGATTAAAAGTCAAGTGCTC
>JAUNDD010000010.1:15094-62128 GCA_030526245.1 Lachnospiraceae bacterium | reverse complement strand
GTTTGAGAACAGTGTAATTTTATGGGGATCTCAAGCTTCCCTTTGGAACTGCAAGATGTATTCTGTGTTTGAGAACAGTGTAATTTTATGGGGATCTCAAGCATATTGCGAACTCCGCAGAGTCGGGCCTTTGTTTGAGAACAGTGTAATTTTATGGGGATCTCAAGCTGCTCATGGGAATTGCTATCAGGGTTGCAGTTTGAGAACAGTGTAATTTTATGGGGATCTCAAGCTAATCGTGCGAGCATGAGAAACCTGTTTAGGTTTGAGAACAGTGTAATTTTATGGGGATCTCAAGCTGGCCAGCCGGTGCCGGTTACTTTTCCGGTGTTTGAGAACAGTGTAATTTTATGGGGATCTCAAGCATTATCAACTCCAATCAGATCTATGAGGTGGTTTGAGAACAGTGTAATTTTATGGGGATCTCAAGCCACAGAAGGCATGGCCACAATACAGACCGGGTTTGAGAACAGTGTAATTTTATGGGGATCTCAAGCTTTTAAAAGACCTTTAGATATCAACTCTTTGTTTGAGAACAGTGTAATTTTATGGGGATCTCAAGCTTTTCCTGTGCTTTCAGCAGTATGCGCTCGTTTGAGAACAGTGTAATTTTATGGGGATCTCAAGCAGTTTCCTGCGTCATAGTTTCTGATCTCTTGTTTGAGAACAGTGTAATTTTATGGGGATCTCAAGCATGCTTATATTTGACGGCAAGCTGCTGGCGGTTTGAGAACAGTGTAATTTTATGGGGATCTCAAGCGAGATCGTCACGATTGAAACGCCGCAGAAGTTTGAGAACAGTGTAATTTTATGGGGATCTCAAGCGATGTTGGCGAGTTTGTTCTCGAGTTCGGCGTTTGAGAACAGTGTAATTTTATGGGGATCTCAAGCAAAAAGACACACGATCAGAGTCACGCTCCCGTTTGAGAACAGTGTAATTTTATGGGGATCTCAAGCCTCTGCAAACTGCTTCATGAATGTTTCAATGTTTGAGAACAGTGTAATTTTATGGGGATTTCAAGCAGCGATCGAGTAAGTATAACGGCCTCGAAAGTTTGAGAACAGTGTAATTTATGGGGATCTCAAGCGGGCGTGAATATTACTTAACTGCAAAAAGTGTTTGAGAACAGTGTAATTCTATGGGGATTAGCCAGGCTTAGGGCCTGGCTTTAGCTATGTCTGAGAAACATACTTCGTAATCATGTGGGTTCGACTGGCAGATGAAACATGGCGCTGCAACCTTTTTCGGGCACCGGGCGTGGCGGCAGTCGGGGCACTAAGGTAACGGATGAGCAACGATGAGAAGATCTGGGAAGGCAAATCGATAGGTGGCGTAGCCGAGCTTCGCGAGTTTCAGCCCGGTCGTCGGAGCAAACTCTTCTATTCGCGACAGAGACCGGGCTAATGAAACCGAAGCGAAGTGAGAGCGGAGCACCGTGTTTGCCGACAGACTTCTCATCGTGCTCTTTTGTAAAAACATCTCTCGACTGGGGACGAAAAAGGGTGCTGCACACTGCACACGCTACAAATTAATAAAAAATTAATAGTCCCTGGGACTATAAAATTTATTAGCACTCAGCGCTTGACAGTGCTAACAACAGGTGTTATATTCCGGATAGAACAAATAGAGTTCAAAACCCTATGAGGGGAGGTCTGGAATATGAACATTCAGAAATTTACGCAGAAATCGATCGAGGCGATCAACAGCCTGGAGAAGATCGCATACGAATACGGTAACCAGGAAATCGAGCAGGAGCATCTTTTGTGGGCTCTGTTAAAGCAGGGAGACAGCCTGATCTTAAAGATGGTGGAAAAGATGCAGATCCAGAAGGAGCATTTCGAGGATCGGCTGGAACAGCTTTTGAATGCCCGGCCCAAGGTACAGGGCGGCAGCCCCTTTGTGGGCCAGTACCTGAACAAGGCCCTGGTCAGTGCAGAGGACGAAGCGAAGCGCATGGGCGATGAGTACGTGTCCGTGGAGCATCTGTTCCTGGCCCTGTTGGGAAATCCGAGCCCTTCGGTGAAGAAGTTCTTTGCCGAGTACGGCATCACCCGGGAGCGCTTCCTGCAGGCACTGTCCACGGTGCGGGGAAACCAGAGGGTGACCAGCGATAATCCGGAGGCGACCTACGACACACTCAACAAATACGGAGAGGATCTGGTGGAGAAGGCCCGTGAGCAGAAGATGGACCCCATCATCGGCCGGGATAACGAGATCCGCAATGCCATCCGCATACTGTCCCGCAAGTCCAAGAACAATCCGGTGCTGATCGGCGAACCGGGCGTTGGTAAGACCGCCGTGGTGGAAGGTCTGGCCCAGCGAATCGTGCGGGGAGATGTGCCGGAGGGACTGAAGAACAAAAAGATCTTTTCACTGGACATGGGCGCTCTGGTGGCCGGTGCCAAGTACCGGGGCGAGTTTGAGGAACGTCTGAAGGCTGTGCTGGAGGAAGTGAAAAAGAGCGACGGCGAGATCATCCTGTTTATCGATGAGCTGCACCTGATCGTGGGAGCCGGTAAAACGGACGGGGCCATGGACGCCGGCAACATGCTCAAGCCCATGCTGGCCCGAGGTGAACTGCACTGCATTGGTGCCACGACCCTGGACGAATACCGCCAGTATATAGAAAAGGATAAGGCGCTGGAGCGGCGTTTCCAGCCGGTCACCGTGGATGAGCCCACGGTGGAGGATACGATCTCGATCCTGCGAGGTCTGAAGGAGCGCTACGAGGTGTACCACGGCGTCAAGATCACGGACGGTGCCCTGGTGGCAGCGGCCACCTTATCCCACCGGTATATCTCCGATCGTTTCCTGCCGGATAAGGCCATCGACCTGGTGGATGAAGCCTGTGCGCTGATCAAGACGGAGCTGGATTCCATGCCCACTGAGCTGGATGAGCTGCGCCGGCGGATCATGCAGATGGAGATCGAGGAGGCAGCCCTGAAGAAGGAAACGGATCTTGCCAGCCATGAACGCCTGGAAAATCTGCAGAGAGACCTGGCTGAGCTGCGGGATACCTTCAATGGTCAGAAGGCCCAGTGGGATAACGAAAAGCATGCGGTGGAAAACCTGTCGGTGCTGCGAGAGAAGATCGAGGAGATCCAGAAGCAGATCGAGAAGGCCAAGCAGAAGTATGATCTGAACACGGCGGCGCAGCTGCAGTACGGCGAACTGCCCAGACTGCAGCAGCAGCTGGCCATTGAGGAGGAGAATATCCGCAGGAAGGATCTGACGCTGGTACACGAGAGTGTCAGCGAGGAGGAGATCGAGCGGATCATTTCCCGGTGGACCGGCATTCCGGTGGCCAAGCTGACCCAGGGCGAGCGGGAGAAGATCCTGGCACTGGATGAGCAGCTGCACAGCCGGGTGGTGGGCCAGGATGAAGCCGTTCAGCTGGTGACGGATGCGATCCTCCGGTCCCGGGCCGGTATCAAGGATCCCTCCAAGCCCATCGGTTCCTTCCTGTTTTTAGGACCCACCGGTGTAGGTAAGACCGAGCTGGCCAAGGCACTGGCGGAGAATCTGTTTGACGACGAACAGAACATTGTGCGCATCGACATGAGCGAATATATGGAGAAGTTCTCCGTATCCCGCCTGATCGGAGCGCCTCCCGGATATGTAGGCTACGAGGAGGGCGGTCAGCTGACGGAAGCGGTACGCCGCAAGCCCTACAGCGTGGTGCTCTTTGATGAGATCGAAAAGGCACATCCGGATGTGTTCAACATCCTGCTGCAGGTGCTGGACGATGGCCGGATCACGGACAGCCAGGGCCGCACAGTGGACTTTAAGAATACGATTTTGATCATGACCAGCAACATCGGTTCCTCCTACCTGCTGGAGGGCATCGACGAGGACGGCGAGATCTCCGACCAGGCCAGATCGATGGTCATGCAGGAGCTGAAGGCGCACTTCCGGCCGGAATTCTTAAACCGCCTGGATGAGACCATTCTGTTCAAGCCGCTGACCAAGGAGAACATCGGTCACATCGTGGATCTGCTGATGAAGGACCTGAATCGCCGGCTGAGCGACCAGCACATCTGTCTGGAACTGACCGGGGCTGCGAAGGACTGGCTCATCGACGGTGGCTACGATCCGATCTACGGAGCCAGACCGCTGAAGCGCTTCCTGCAGAAGAACGTGGAGACCCTGGCCGCCCGCACGATCCTGCGCGGTGAGGTCCATGAGGGAAGCACCCTGGTCATGGATGTGGAGGATGGACAGCTGAAGGCGGTGGTGAGGCAGACCGTGCAGACGGCATGATGACACGCCCGGTATGAGTGTGGTGGGGGTGAAGAAAACCGTAATATGCCCCTTGACGCCATAACCCGGCTTAGCAAAAAAGTTTCAAGTGAGGATCGCAGTTGCCGAAAGACAGCTGCGGTCCTTTTTGCGTGTGTGGGACCAGAAGCGGAAAAATCCCGAGGGTTGCAGGCCAAAACCCCATTGCTACAGATTGTATTCGCGAAGCGAATAGGATGGCACTCGTCAAGTAAAGGCAATTTGAAATGGATTTTGGCCCGTCACAGTTCACTGCGTGAACTGTAATCGTCTGTAAGACGCAAACAGTGCCAAATGGCACTATGGTATCCGGTGAGTTTGTCTATAATAATAGTATGGAGAGGAATCTGCAGATGCCTGATATGGAAGGGATTCCTGAGAGCAAGAAGAGTGTCTCAAAACAGATATCATTTGGCGTTTGGATGAAGGGAGGACCATGTATGAAACAGATAAACTCGAGGATCATGAGTATTATACTATCCGCCACGTTGCTGATGGGATCGATGCCTTCGGCGGTGTATGCGCAGGAGGTTTATTCCGAGCCGTTGCAGTATTGTGAGGAGCTTGATGACACACGGCAGGAGCTGGAGACTTTTGAAGCAGAAGACGGCATGGATCTGGCGGCTTCGGAGGAAAATGACCCGAAGGAACTGGAGCTGCTTGAAGAAGAGGGAGCAGAGGCGGCGGATGGATCCGGCTCTGTGCAGGATGCATTCGAAGAAGATTTTTTGATAGAGGATGCTTCTGCAGCGGAACCGGACGAGGATTGGATGGCGGAAGAACTGGTCGAGCTGGAAGATACAGGCGATGCGGAAGAATATCCCGGGGAGGATGAAACGCAGGAGGAGCTGGCCGGCTCTGAAATGCTGATCGAACCGGAGGATCAGACGGAGGGAATGGAGGAGGAAGTCGCGGAGCTTGGTGCCCAGACCGTGGATGTCTCGGGGACAGTCTATGCCAGCGAGATCCCGGATGGAGTACATCTTCGCGTTGTAGGGGATACCAGGCTGTATATAGACCGCGATATTGAAATCATATCCATTCGCGGAAGTAAAGAGTACGATGTGGTGGTGGAAGGCGATCATAAGCTGGAGGTGTGGCCCTCTCGTGGAGGAAACGGGCGAGCTGTTGATGTGGGGGATTTCAGGATTGGTGTAAAGGCTGAATTCCAAGCTGCGGATGGTGTGGATTCTGTTATCCGGACCTGGCGCTGGTTTGAGGTGTTGGAAGGCGGGAATGTAACGGTATATTCAGGTGGTTGTCCCGGTGTTTGTGCCGAGGGTCCCTGGGGCTATGTTGTGGTGGATAAGGGAGCAACGCTGAGCGGTGCCTGTGTCATTTCCAAACAGTGCGATATTTATATGGATGGACGGTCGTTTAATAACGGCAAAATAGGCGATGATCATGAACAGGCGCTTAATGCGTATAACGGATCGGTTTACATTAGTGGTACCGGAAGGGTTGATGGGGTAAGGGCGGCTAAAGACGTCTATATTACCGGAGCTGGTAAGCTTGAGATGGTTGATCCGATTATTGCAGGAAATGATATTTCAGTTCAGGACAAAAGAGTGATCGGGTATGATTCCAACAATCTGCTGGTTTCGGAGGGCGGAAGTATCGTTATAGAGAACGCAGAGATCGAAACGAATAAGGCGGCATCATACCTGGATGTTGATGTTAAGGAAATGATCTCCGCCTATCGAAATATCGACATCATTAACAGTACGGTCGATATCCGCGCATACAGGGGAGACGGCATGTATTTAAAATACGGAACGCTCACCATCGATGAGGATTCATCCGTAACGGTGCGGGGGTATGACAGCGCGATCGAGACGAAGATGGGCAACCTTCTTGTTAAAGGCAAGCTGGATGCATACGCTACCAATGATGCGGCAATCTGGGCGAGAGAAAGCTCGGTGAACATTATGAGCACGGCCACAGTGAGCGCGGAAAGTGCAGGGGACGAGGGCATCTACGCGGCGAAGCAGCTTCTCATTTATGGGGCCCTGTCGGCCAAAGGAAAGACCAGGAGCGTATATGGCGGGACGCTTCTGTATGTCTATCCGGATATCTCCATTCAGGAACCTTCGAATGCCCGGGTAGAAGGTCAGACCATCGTTAATCCCGACGGGACGAGGGCCCTTTCAGTCAAAATGGATTGGCAGCGCTGTCAGATCTCCTTTGAAGCAAATGGCGGATCCGGCTGGATGAAAACGGTGGAAGGGATCATTAAAGACAGCTGGTATTCATTTCCTGACAAGTGTGATTTTACCCCGCCAGACAGACTGAGCTTTTCGGGGTACTGGCATGTAAAAGAGCTGGATCAGGATTACTATATGAACCAATCGGTCAACGTGACCAGGGACCTGACGGTGGAGCCCATCTGGGAAGACCGGCGGAAGGAGATCAATACGGTCCTTGTAAACGGATTAGTCGAACCAACGCCGGGCGGATACGTGCAGGATGCCAGTCAGGTGGAATTGCCGGAGAAGGCGGCTTATACCGTGACAAATGTGGAGTGGTATGATGCGCAGAATAGAAAGCTGGACAAAATCTCGGGAAGATTTTTCAGTCAGGAGAAATACTATGCCAAAATCTATCTGAAGGCGAAGGATACATACAAGTTTGCAGCGGATCTTGCCATTGGAAATCGTCCGACCGGTCTGAAACTCAACGGAGGTCAGACGCTGCTGAATCTGAACCGGTGCGGGGTTGGAAATGACGACGAGGAATGTGTGCTGGTGACCGTACTGATGAAGGCGAGCGAGGTCATCACGAGTGTGGAGGTCAATGGTTTTATAACTCCGATGGCAGGTGAAAAGGCCATAACCAAGGAGGATCTTCATGTTCCGGCCGGTGCGCCCTACGAGATCGAGAGTGCGGACGTGAGTCACCCCTATTATAACGTCGATGCCAATGGAAGGTACTATGAGGGGGCCCGTTTCCATGTGATCATTACGCTCAAACCAAAGAGCGGCTATGCATTTAAAGCAACGATGGGGGGAGAGGGATATGACACCTTTGCGCTGAATAATCTGGATGGGACCCAGCAGGAGCTGAATCTTACTGCCAGTGGAAGTGAGGACGGCACCTCCCTTACGCTGGATACGACGGTATTTTATGCCTATCCGCTTCCCAGAATCTATGATATTGAGCTGACCGGCTTTGAGGTGCCGCAGCCGGGCCAGCGAGGGGTGACGAAGGAGGATATTCAGACACCGGAGAATGTGAACTACCAGGTGACCTCTCTGACATGGTATGAGAAGGACAGTGACGTGCCGCTTCCAGCGGAAAGCACATTTGAGCGTGGAAAAGAGTATTATGCCAAAATCGAGATTGCGGCGTTGGGTGAGAACAAATTCTACTATTCGGCTACAGATTATACCCGGGAGTTCTCCATCTTCACGCTAAACGGCAATGCGGTGCTGATCTCCCTGGAAAGTGGAACGGTGTGGATGAAGCAGTGCAATATGATCACCAAACCCATGAAGGCGGGGGATATCATCCGGGATGTGAAGGTCAAGGGACTGGACCGGCCGCAGCCGGGAGAGCATCATCCGGGAATGGAAAACCTGGTGGCCGTGCCGGGAAATGTACAGATCACAAGTATGAGCTGGTATGAAGTCGGTGCCTGCTTCCCATTGGATGAATATGACGTCTTTGAACAGGACAGGGAGTATGTTGCCAGGATCGAGCTGAGTCCGAAGGGGGCGTATGTATTTCCTACCGATCTGGCTGATTTCAGGAGCCTCTCCATGGAGGGAAGTGAAAACTACGTTATAGATGAAGCAGAAAGCTGCGTGATCAGTCAGAACCAGCTGCTGCTGGTAACGATGCCCGTTTCCATGAAGAGATCCATTCGAAATGCGGAGGTCTCCGGGTTTGTCTCTCCGATGGCGGGTTCGCTCCCGACAACGGATTTTAAGGTGCCGGAGGGAGCAGCATACGAAGTTAATAAGGTGACATGGTTTGAGGGTGACGATGTGTTTGCTCCGTCGGGTACCTTTGTGAAAGACAATTTGTACAGCGTGGAGCTGGAGCTGAGTCCGAAGGGTGAGTATGCCTTCCCGGGCAATGTGGATGCGTTGGAAACGATCTGTGTGAAAAGCGGGAATGAGAACGTGGAACTGTTCGAATGCAGGGTTTCAAACGGTGTACTTACCGTGCGAACGGTGCCCTTTGCAGCGGGACATCTGCACCGGTATCCCGGCGGCTGGCAGGCGGATCAAAGCGGTCACTGGAAGATCTGCAGTGAAGGCGGAGAAACGGGGCAGCTGGCGGCGCATACTCCGGGGGACTGGATCATAGACCGGCAGGCGACGGTTCAGGCAACGGGGCAGCGGCATAAGCAGTGTAAGGTCTGCGGCTTCCGGACCGCAGAAGAAGTGATACCGAAGGAGAAGGCGCTGACAGTGGCCGCCTCCGGAGCCACCCAGACCCAGGTGGATCATTTTGTGAATTCGCTGCAAAACGATAACGATCCCTCGGGCACGATCTTTGGTTTCCTGTTTGCCAGGCAGAAGAAGGTAACGAATACCTCCATTACGATCACCTGGAAGAAGGCATCCAGGGCGGCTTATTATGTGGTGTACGGAGCAAAGTGCGGACGCACGCAGAAGTACCAGAAGATCGCAAAGGTGACAGGCGCCTCTTATACCCAGAAAAAGCTGAAAAAGGGAACCTACTATAAGTATCTGGTCAGTGCATTCGATCGGCAGGGTAAGCTGCTTGGCATGAGCAATGCGCTGCACATCAGTACCAAGGGCGGCAAGACCGGCAACCTGAAGAAGGTCACGACAGCGGCCAGGAAAAACAAGGTGACGCTGGCCAGCAAGGGGAAGACCTATAAGCTGAAGGGAAAAGCTGTGAAGGAGAGCTCAAAGCTGAAGGTCAAATCCCATCGCGGTGTCCGGTATGAATCCAGCAACAGCGCTGTGGCCACCGTGGATTCAAAGGGTAAGATCACGGCTCGGGGCAAGGGGACCTGCTACATAACCGTTTACGCTCAGAATGGAGTGTATGTGCGGGTCAAGGTTACGGTAAAGAAGTAGTCTTCCATCTTCCGGCTTAACGGAAGCAGCGGCAGACGGAAGTATACAAAAAACAGGCAGGTGCCGGGATCCGGAGGGCACCTGCCTGTTTTTACTTGCGCAAATATCGGGAGCGGCGGTATAATGGCAGACAATGGCCGGAGTATGATATCCCGGTCGATCGTGCAAAGCAGCGTACGCCTGACGGATACAGGCGGGGAGTGCTGATGCGGCAAAGGGGATCCCCTTATGGAGCGTCAGCCGATGGAATGAATCAGAAGACAGGAGAAGACTATGCAGCAGATCATTGCAATTATCGATCAGGTAATGGGAGATGCGTTTGAAAAGGCAGGGTATGACAGAAAGCTGGGTAAGACCGTGCTGTCCAATCGCCCGGACCTGTGTGAATATCAGTGCAACGGCGCCATGGCCGGCGCAAAAGCCTATCACTGTGCACCGTTTCAGATCGCAGAGGCGGTAGTGAAGGAGCTGGAAGGCAATCCGATCTTTTCGGATGTGCAGATGGTGAAGCCGGGCTTCATCAATCTGAAGCTGGACAATGCCTTCCTGGCCGACTATCTGAAACAGATGAGCACCGACGAGAACCTTTCCGTTGAAAAGGCCGCTCAGCCGAAAAAGATCATCATCGACTACGGCGGAGCGAACGTGGCGAAGCCGCTTCATGTGGGACACCTTCGCAGTGCGGTCATCGGTGAGACCATCAAGCGGATCCTGCGCTTTAAGGGTCACGAGGTCATCGGCGATGTGCATCTGGGTGACTGGGGTCTGCAGATGGGTCTGATCATCACGGAGCTGAAGCATCGTCAGCCGGAGCTTCCCTACTTTGATCCGGGCTTTGAGGGCGAATATCCCGCCGAGGCTCCCTTTACCATTGGTGAGCTGGAGGAGATCTATCCCTGCGCCAGCGGAAAGTCCAAGGAGGATGCCGCTTACAAGGAAGAGGCCATGCAGGCGACCTACGAGCTGCAGCACGGCAATCGCGGTTACTTTGCTCTGTGGCAGCACATTCTTTCCGTGTCCATCGAGGACCTGAAGAAGAACTACGGCAACCTGAATGTGGAATTCGACCTCTGGAAGAAGGAGAGCGATGCACAGCCCTACATTCCGGATATGGTGCAGCGCTTAAAGGACGAGGGCTATGCCCATGAGGATCAGGGTGCTCTGGTCGTTGACGTCAAGGAAGAGACCGACACCAAGGAGATTCCGCCCTGCATGATCTTAAAGTCCGACGGTTCTTCTCTGTACAACACCACAGACCTGGCTACGCTGGTCATGCGCCGTGAGATCTGGGATCCGGATCATGTGATCTATGTGGTGGATAAGCGTCAGGAGCTGTACTTCACCCAGGTATTCCGCTGTGCAAGAAAGACTCACATCGTCAAGGACGAGACCGAGCTGACCTTCCTGGGCTTCGGCACCATGAACGGCAAGGACGGCAAGCCCTTCAAGACCAGATCCGGCGGTGTTATGCGTCTGGAGCATCTGATTGCAGACATCAACGAGGAGATGTTCAAAAAGATCATGGAAAACCATGAGGCGGATCCGGACGAGGCCCGCGAGACCGCCAAGACGGTGGCTCTGTCTGCCATCAAGTACGGTGACCTGTCCAACCAGGCTGCCAAGGACTACATTTTCGATACGGATAAGTTCACCTCCTTTGAGGGCAACACCGGTCCCTACATCCTGTACACCATCGTTCGTATCAAGTCCATCCTGAATCGTTACGAGAAGGAAGGCGGCAAACTGGGCGAGTATTCCTATCTGCCGGCACAGAACGAAAGTGAAAAGGCACTGAGCCTGAAGCTCACCGGCTTTGCAGCCGTGATCGAGCAGGCCGCCCAGGAGCTGGCTCCGCACAAGATCTGCTCCTACATTTATGAGCTGGCCAACGAATTCAACCGTTTCTATCATGAGACCAGAATCCTGGCCTGCGAGGACAGCGAAAGAAAGGCATCCCTGATCGCACTTCTGGAGCTGACCAGACGCGTGCTGGAGCAGAGCATCGATCTGCTGGGCTTCGACGCACCGGAGCGGATGTAAGACGGAGGCGGAAACGGGTGACCGTTTAGGCTGAAGCGTCAGTAAAAAAATAGAATCATCACAGACCCGAAGAGGCAGTTGCTGGAAACAGCGGCTGCCTTTTTTCATGAAATCCCAGCAGGCATTTTCTGCCTGCCCAATCCTATAGCAGGTAAGTATCCGGACGACCGCCGCAAAGCGGCTATCGTGCAAAGCGCAATGAGTCTTGGCTGTCGTTAAATGGATTGACATAAAGCCTCTGTTTGTATATAAATACATCATACAATATGAAATTACAGCCAATGAGTGACCCGATACTAAGATTGAGGCTTCGCTCGAGTGCGTAGCGGATGATGCGAAGGCAGAGATTCGAAGATCAAAAGCAGGCGTGAGTAAAGGACCTGTATGAAATCAGAGGAAGGACATCGGGAACTTCAGGAGGGGGTGCGACAGCTGGAAACAGGAACAAAACTGGGGAAATACAGGATCCTCAGGCAGCTGGGGAAAGGCGGCGAGGGAAGCGTCTATCTGGCGGTGCATGAACAGACAGAGCAGCTCTGGGCGGTGAAGGAGATCGCCAGGGCAAACCGTCAGGCCGATGCCTATCATGAGATGCAGATGATGAAACGCTTTGATCATCCTTCACTGCCGAAGGTGGTGGATGTGCTGGAAAACGACTGCAGTGTTTTTCTGGTGATGGAATACATCCGGGGGCACAGTCTGCAAAAGGATCTGGAGGGATCGCAGCATTTCACGGAGCGTCAGACCCTGGAGGTGGGGCTTCAGATCGCAGGAGCACTGGAGTACCTGCACACCCGCACGCATCCGGTCCTGCATCTGGACCTGAAACCGGCCAACATTATCCGAACGAAGGAAGGACGGCTGGTGCTGACGGATTTTGGATCCGCAGCAGGGGTACACAGACAGGAGGACCTGATCCGAAAGGGGACCGTGGGCTATGCGGCTCCGGAGCAGTATGACAGCGCCAGAAAACTGGACGCGCGAACGGACGTGTACGGTCTGGGGGCGGTACTCTACCGGGCGGTTTCGGGGATGACCTATTCGGTCCAGATGTGCAAGAGCAAGGTGCCGGGCTGTCCGGACCGTTTAGGTCAGATCATAAAAAACTGCCTGCAGGAAGAACCGTCCAGGCGCTATCAGAGCGCGGGGGCGGTGCGGCAGGCACTGCTGGAATACAAAAGAGGACAGAGGCGGGAGCAGAGGAGAAAGCAGATGTGGCTGGCCCTGCTGCTGGCTATTTTTGCCGGGGCAGCGGCTGGCAGGGCGGTAAACGAGGAACTGCATACGGAGACGGGACAGGCGCTGGATTACACCCGCATGGTGGCAGAGGCCCAGGTCAGTCCCACGGAAAAGGCCCGGGAGCTGCTGCGGCAGGCCATCTATCTGGAACCCTCCCGGGGACAGGCCTGGCAGATCCTGATGGACACCTGTTTAACGGACGGCATATTTGATACAGCGGAGGAGCGGGAGCTGCGGGAGATCCTGCATACCATCCCGCTGGGCGGAGCAGATACCCAGGAGGAGCTGCTGGCTTCATCAGGAGATGATTACATCCTGACAGCGCTGCAGATCGGGCTGGCCTATCGCTACGGATGGGAGGATCCGGAGGAGGGACGCCGGATGGCGGAGGGATGGTTTCGCAAGGTTGTGGAGATGGCAGAGGCCATGGAGGATGACTCATCTGCGGATAACAGAAGGGTGTACCTGGAAGAAGGACAAACGGGACGTGGCGCCGGAGAAGATGAGTCGTCAAGTGATGCGATGGAAGAGAAAATCGAGAGGATAGAGAGCAGCGCGGATGGAGAAAACGGCCAGATCCACCAGGCCTGCCAGATCGCCGGATTGTTCGTAAAGCTGGGGAGCCTGGAGAAGTCGACAGCTGCCGGCGGAATGGATGTGATGACGGCGGATCAGCCCGAAGTGCTGTACTGGGAGCAGCTCCAGGCAATGCTGGATGAACTGGAAGGAGGAGAACTATCCGTCAGCAGCTGGATCCGGCAAAGCTTCTGTGAGGAAAGCATCGATCAGCTGACGGCATGCTGTCATGTGTTAAGCCGGGAAGGAGTTCCTGTGCAGGAAATCGAGGCATGTGCGCAGCGGCTGCAAGATCTGGCGACCAATGGTATGCCCGGCGGAGAAGAGTGCGTCGGAGATTTGCGGAGTGAGAGTGAGGATCATCCGTCAGGAGAAACAGAGGAGGTCGAAATACGCAGGCAGGAGACAAGGGGCGATCCGTCGGGAGAACAGCTGCAGAAGAAGATGGTTGTGCTTCGTCAGCTGCTGGATAATTTGAAATAAAAGATGAAATAACCCAATCATGACATACATCTGCGGGGGAGAGAGCCGGTATGTATGAAAAGGATGAAAGGAATGGCTGTGGCGGCAGCGGGAAGTCTGCTCCTGTGGAACGGGCTGAGCGGCGTGGTGAGCGCAGCCGGAGAACCGGAACTGGAGCTTCTGTGTTTTGACGCGGATGTGCCAGGTGAATTTTGGAGTTGGAGCCTGGACGATAGTGAGAGAGGAATGGAGGTGTCGCCATTTTTGTTTCAGCCGGAAACGGGAGGAAACGAAGCCCAGGAAAATGAACTGAAACCAGGTGCAGGGGAAACGGGAACAGAGATTGAGCCGGATACTGAGAATGTAACGGAAACGGAGAGTGAGTCCATCGACTGGGATGAACTGATCGAGGATCCGGAGGCAGATGCAGCCTGGATGGAAGAGGGCTGGGAGGCAGTTACAGAAGGAGAAAGTGAGACGGAGCCTCTGATCGTGAATCCGGGAGAAGATACGCCCGGTTCAGGTGGCGGAACCGGAGGAAATACTGGGGGCACAGACGGGGGCGGAACCGGCCCGGGCGGCGGCGCCAGTGGTGGAGAAACCGGTCCGGAAACACCCGGGGACACCCTGATTCCTACCTGGCCGGTGACCGGAGAGGAGGTGGAGATATCCGGTGAAGGCGGGTATCACAAAGATCAGAGCGGTATTCACTGGCTGGCACCGGGAGGAATCCTGTCGGTACGGCCCGGCAAGGGCAGCGGCTACAGCGGAGGAACTTCCGTGCAGGTCTGGGAGGACGGAGAAGTGACGACCTCCTTCGAACGATATGATGCAGGCGGGGCCATCGTTGGACGAACCGAAGAATTTCGGACCGAATACCGCGTGGATAAGGAAGCTCCGCAGGTGGAGGTGAGTGTCAGCGGGGCACAGGAAAATGGAGGCATCTATTATTCCAACGGGCAGGTGGTCGTGCAGGCTAAAGCCCGGAAGGACAAAGGAAGCGGTACGAAGAGCGCAGTCTGTCAGGTGAGTCAGATGGGAACTATGGCAGAAGGGACCGGAGCCGGGGGAGATGCATCGGAAACGGGGAGCCGGACAACGGAGTACCGGCTGGATCCGCGGGATGATGGAAGCTTTGAAACCGGAATCCTGCTGTCCAAGGAAGGTCAGTACCAGATTCGGGCGGAGGCGAAGGACCAGGTGGGAAACGAGGCAGAAAGCGGAGAGTCGTATGTGGTGATCGATCAGCAGGCGCCGCAGCTGACGGTAAGCGGCGTGGAGGAAGGCGTGTCCTATGCAGGTAGAGCAACCATTTCGATCCGCTGCCGGGATACAGCCTATAAAGCAGGCTCTCTGAAGCTGAGCATTCAGGGAGACAGCGGTTATCAGCCAAGATATGAGCGGACAGAAACCGGAGGGGGAGCCTCCCTGACGGTGGAGGATTTCCCCTACGACGGAACCGCAGATGGTGATTACAGCCTGACGGCCTCGGCGGAGGATCTTGCCGGTAACAGCGTCAGTCAGACAATATCCTTTCGGATCAACCGGGGTGGTTCCGTCTACGGACTGGATCCGTCAACCAGTGAAAAGATCCGAAGCTATTACCATGCGCAGCCTTTTTCGGTGAGGTTTGCAGAGACAAACCGGGATGCCTCCACCGGAGCCAGGGCACTGATCTACCGCAACGGTCAGCTGATGACGCTGGAGGAGAATGAAGAGGGCTTCACGCGGACAGCGGATGAATGGGAGGAACAGAAACGGGCAGATGGAACGGTGATCGGATTGCAGCGGCTTCGCCGGTATGAACTGGCGGAGAAGCTGTTCTTTGAAGAGGGAGTCTACCGGGTGGTGTTGATGACCGAGGATGCAGCCGGGAATCGCAGCGATACCCAGAGCGGCAGCTGTGAGGTGACGTTTGCCATTGACAAGGCAGCACCGCAGATCCTGTTTTCCAGTGTGAAAAGCGGTGAGGTCATCCGGGAGGATCGGGTGTGGATTGCGGCAGATGTGCGGGATAATCTGAAGCTGAAGAAAGCGGTGCTGTATCTGGATGGCGAGGAGAAAGCAGCCTATTCCGGATCGGAGCTGGAGGAGAATGGGAATCTGCTTCGTGTTCAGCTGGAGAAGAAGGATGGATGGCAGCGGGTACAGATCTATGCCGTGGATGAGGCCGGCAACGAGGCCCGCAGCGAATGGATGCTGGTCCATGTGGCCGGGAAGGATGAGTCAGGGAGAGCAAGAGAGGAGGAACTGGCAGCTCTTAAGGAAGCACAGTATCAGGTGCGGCATGGAGAATATGCGGAGAAAATGAAGGAGAGGCTGCATCGATACGGGGAAGAGGCTGTCGCTATAAAGACTTCACAAAAGCAGGAATTGTGGCTACAATAATTGTAAGAAACGAACCGAAATGTAGTTGTGACTTTTGGTGCGCTGGGGCATCAGCGCAATTGAAGATGAAGGGGGTGGAGGCATGTCAACATTATCCAGAAAAGAAATAGAGGAGATCGTGAGGGCACTGCTGGTAAAATATCAGGCAGAGTATGCACTGCTTTTTGGCTCATATGCAAGAGGAGAAGAAACTTCTTCGTCGGATATTGATCTGGTTGTGTTTGGCGGTGAAAAGTTCCTTCCCAAGAATATTTTTGCGTTTGGTGAAGAGCTGAGAGAAAAGACGAATCTTGAAGCGGATGTTTTTGAGATTACTGAAATCAATAAAAATACCGATTTTTATAATGCAGTGATGCGTGAGGGGGTAAGAATCGCTTGAAAGTGTCCGATACGGAACGCCTCAAGAAAATCATAAATAACTGGCATAACCTTAAACGGGAGATGGAACAAAGAGGCGTGACAAAGGATCTGCTGTTGAAGGATGAGTTTTTACAGTGGGCGGTAACCACGCCTTTGTATAACATTGGGGAACAGGTATATCTGTTGTCTAAAGATTTTAAAAGTCGATATCCGGATCAGCCCTGGAATTTGGTGGCCGGAATGAGACACAGACTGGTACATGATTATGATGGCGTCAACTGGAATATCATTGTGGAAGTGATTTATTCGGATATGGATCCGTTTGTAAATGCAATAAGTGCCATTCTGAATAAGGAGAAAGAGAAATGAAACAGAGAATGGCCAGCTGCATCACGACCCGAAGGAAAACGATCCTGACACTGTCCGGGATCGTCATGATCCTCTGTCTGCTTCTGATGCTTAAGGTGCAGGTCAATCAGGATCTGACAAAGTACCTGCCGGACAGCTCTTCCATGAAGCAGGGAATCGATATCCTGCAGGAGGAATTCCAGGGACTTAGTCTGGAGCAGACGCCTGCGATCCGGGTGATGTTCGGGGAACTGAGTCTGGCGGAGCAGACAAAACTCCAGATCGAATTGCGGGGACTGGAGAACGTATCCGGGGTGCAGGTCAGACGCGGGGAACGCTGGTCTGATCCGGAGGATCCGACAGAGTATACGCTGTTTACCGTGTCAACACCCTGTGCCTATGATTCGCCGGAGGAGAAGCAGCTGGAAGCTGCGATACGGGAAAAATATGCGGACCGCGGTGTGTCGGTGGTCAACAGCAATACCATCGGCAATAACACCAGTATTCCGGTCTGGATCATCGTCCTGGCGATGGGGGTTCTGGCCGCTGTGCTGATCGCTATGAGTGCCTCCTGGGTGGAGCCGCTCCTGTTTCTGGCGGTGATCGGCCTGGCCATTGTCATCAATATGGGCACCAACCTGCTGCTGGGAAGCATTTCGGCCATTACCTGGTCCATTGCAGCACTGATGCAGCTGGTTTTATCCATGGACTATTCGGTGATCCTGATGAACCGGTACCGGCAGGAGCAGGACATGGAAAAGGCCTGGCTGCAGGCTTTTCCGAGCATCGCCGGCAGCGGCTTTACCACCATTGTAGGCCTGGTGATGCTGGTATTTATGCGATTTAAGATCGGTATGGATCTGGGGCTGGTGCTGGCGAAGGGCGTACTGCTCAGCATGGTATGCGTGCTGCTGGTGCTGCCGGCCCTGATTCTGACCTTTGAGAAGGCGATCCAGAGAACACGGAAACCGTCTTTGCATGTGTCCACCGATCGGCTCGCTCAGTTTGAGATGAAGCACGGTCGGGGAGTGGTCCTGGGCTTTGCCGTGCTTTTTATTGCGGCCTTCCTGCTGCAGCAGCAGTCGGACTATGTATACAGTCTGCAGATCAACGATCCGATCGCAGAGGTCTTTTTGCCGGATAACCCGGTGGTGCTGCTGTATGAAACGAAGGATGAGGAGGCGGCGCAGAAGATCCAGCGCTGGCTGGGGCAGCAGCAGGAGGTCGCTTCGGTGACCGGAACCGGTATGCTGGGCGGTCTGCTGAAAGACCGGCTGCTGGAGCAGATGGGCGGCGAAAACCACACGCTGATGATGGCCCAGCTGCAGCTTCCGACAGAGTCGGAAGAGACCTCGGAGTTTCTGGATAGGCTGGAAGAGCAGCTTGAGGCGGAACTGACCGGTGACTATTATATGATCGGCAACAGTGTGATGGCCCGGGAAATGCAGGAGACCTTTGGCGATGAGCTTCTGCTGATCACCCTGCTGACAGCATTTTCCATCTTCCTGGTGGTGGCGATCACCTTCCGAAATCTGCTGATCCCGCTTCTTCTGGTACTGATCGTGCAATGCGGTGTCTTCCTGACGGTCATGACGACCCACCTGATCGGGTATCGCATCTACTTCCTGGCGCTCCTGATCGTCCAGTGTATCCTGATGGGAGCCACGGTAGATTACGGTATCCTGTTTGCTAACTACTATCGGGATATGCGCAAAACCATGGGACGGGAAGCTGCGCTGACGCAGGCCTATCGGCGTTCCATCCATACCGTGCTGACCTCCTCCCTGTTCCTGATCTTCGGAACCGGATCCATCGGTCTTTCGCCCGCAGATCCCACGATTTCCCAGATCTGTCTGACGCTGTCACTGGGAGCTCTGTGTACGACACTGCTGATCCTGTTCGTGCTTCCGGCCATGCTGTGTGCGCTGGATCGCTGGGTGAAGATAGAGCATCGTTAATAATGCGCTGGAATTGAAAAGAGCTGCCGCTTTAACAGGTTAACCCTGCTGAGCGGCAGCTCTTTAATAATTAAAATTTATTGAGTGTTTTGCAAGGTGACAGGCAGCGAACTGCTCCAGTATCCAAAAGCTCGCATTTCAGAGGCGCTTTTAGCGGAGGAGAGATCCACGCCTACGGAGACCAAAATGCGAGGGCCACACCCCGAGCATTTTATATATGGTCGTAGTTGGCGTTAGCTCGACGAAGCGTTGCCTCAGCGAGCGTTGGATCTGGACAGGAGCTGCACATAAACCGAAAAAACCACCCTGGGATCAATCCAGCTCCGTACCGGTGAGCAGCTTGTAAGCCTGACGATACTTGGCAATGGTCTTGTCCACGATCTCCTGGGGCAGCGTCCAGTTGTTATGGTCGTTGTCCGGGTTGGCGGTGAGCCAGTCGCGGGCAAACTGCTTGTCGAAGGACGGCTGACCGTGGCCACTCTCATAGGAGTCTGCCGGCCAGAAACGGGAGCTGTCCGGAGTGAGCATTTCGTCACCGATGACGATGTTGCCGTTCTCATCCAGACCGAACTCAAACTTGGTATCCGCGATGATGATGCCGCGGCTTAAAGCGTAGTCCGCACACTTGGTGTACAGTGCGATGGACAGGTCGCGGAGAGCCTGAGCATACTGCTCGCCCTTGCCCGGGAAGCGCTTCTCCAGGTATTCAACGCTCTGCTCGTAGGAGATGTTCTCATCGTGGTCACCGATCTCAGCCTTGGTGGACGGAGTGTAGATGGGCTGGGGCAGCTTGTCGGATTCCTTCAGACCTTCCGGAAGCTTAATGCCGCAGACTGTGCCGTCCTTCTGGTAGCTCTTCCAGCCGCTGCCGGTGATATAGCCGCGGACGATGCACTCTACCGGGAGCATTTCCAGCTTGCGGCAAAGCATGCTGTTACCGTCGTAATCCGGCTGACGGAAGAACTCCGGCATATCGTTGACGTCAACAGAGATCATGTGGTTCGGAACCAGATCCTTGGTCAGATCAAACCAGAAACGGGACATCTGGGTCAGCACCTTACCCTTGGAGGTAACGGTGTTGTTAAGGATGACATCGAAGCAGCTGATACGGTTGGTTGCCACCATGATCAGGCTGTCGCCATTGTCATAGATCTCACGTACTTTTCCTTCTTTGATCGGTTTCATTTCCTGCATGTTGTTAGCTTCCTTTCTGCGGGTTCGGCGGGGCACCGGTATGATCCGATGTGGAACATAGAAACTGCGGGCTGCCGGGTATCTGCGGTTGTCAAATGGGTTCGGAAGACACTGCCAGAGCAGTGGAGCGAGGCCATTCTTATCCTCGCGGCGGTGAACTTCGTGATGAAGACACCGGTAAAGTATAGTGACCGGGCCCAGGAGGGCCGGATGCGGGCCGATGTCTGAAAACAGGGCCTTAGCAGTCCTCCTGCTCCGGAAATACTTTCTCATGATGGACGGTGTAGCTGTCCTCTTCGATGGGAGTCAGCTCCGACAGATCATAGGGCGTGCCCTGGTAGACCAGATGCAGCCAGTTGGTGTAAATGCAGTTGGAGGAGGATCTCCAGGACAGGACAGGCTCCTTGGAGGGATCATCGTCCGGGTAGTAGTTTACGGGGATGTCCGGGTTCAGGCCCCGGGAAACGTCCCGGCGGTATTCCTGATCCAGCTCCATGCGGTCATACTCGGTATGGCCGGTCACAAAGATCTGACGGGAGGCGTAGGCCAGGATGATACAGCTGCCGGTCTCTTCGCCGGCGGCTACCACATACAGCTCCGGATTGGCGGCTACGGCTGCTTCATCCAGACCGGTATAACGGGACTGGGGTGCCCAGAAGTAGTCATCCATGCCGCGCATCAGCATCTTTTTGCGATGCAGGACCCGGTGCGGGTAAACACCGCTGAGCTTTTTGGGCAGGAGCACCTTGTTAATGCCGTGATGGTAGTAAAGGCCCGCCTGAGAGGCCCAGCAGATATGCAGGGTCGAGAACACGTGCGTGCGGGTCCAGGTCATGATCTTGGTCAGCTCTTCCCAGTAATCCACCTGCTCAAAGGGCATCTGCTCCACCGGGGCTCCGGTGATGATCATACCGTCGAAGTAATCGTCGCAGATCTCGGAAAAGACGGTATAAAAGCGGTTCAGATGGGACGGGGTCGTATGTGTGCTTTCATAGGACTCCACCTTCAGAAAGGTGACCTGAACCTGGATCGGGAAATTGGAAAGAACCCGGAGCAGATCGAGCTCGGTGGCTTCCTTCAGGGGCATCAGATTCAGGATGCACACCTTCAGGGGACGGATCTGCTGTGTGTGTGCACGGCGTTCGTCCATCACGAAAATGTTTTCACTTTCGAGGATCTGTTTCGCCGGCAGATCATTTTGTACAAGAATAGGCATTGAAAACTCCCTCCAGACTGCATTTACGCGGCGCACGCGTTATGGAATCATGACGGCGGCGCGTTGTTTCCTCATTTATATATCATTTACCGCAGACTGCGTCAACTTCTGCGCACAGATGGCCCTTCGAAGCTGCGGCCTGGGTGGTTGGATTCTGCGAGGTGTTTTGCCGCGCAGGCGGCAAAATCCCGAGGGTTGCCGACATGAGATCTTCTTAAGAAAAAAGGAGAAAAAAGGCAAGGAAAAAACGGCGGGAGTAGTGTATACTACGAATCAATCACTGCAGGTTACCGATAAGGGAGGAAAGCCCCAGGTTTTAGACATGGGGCAGGTTATCTGTCAGAGGGTGATCATGCATCATGAAAAGGAGGTGCTTGCCTGGTATGGGATTACGGGCATTTATCTGGCTGATCGCAGCTATTGTGCTGGTGGTGATCGAGCTGATGACCATGGGCCTGACCTCGATCTGGTTTGCCGGCGGGGCGCTGCTGGCTATGGGACTGGAGCTGGCCGGAGTACCGTTTATATGGCAGCTGATCGGGTTCGCAGCGGCATCGGTTCTGCTCTTTCTGCTGACGAGACCGCTGGCTTTGAAGTTTATCAATAAGGATCGGGAGCGGACCAACGCCGACCGTCTGATTGGAGAGATCGGTATCGTGACCGAGGAGATCAGCAACATCAGCGGGACCGGACGGGTCAAGATCAGCGGGCTGGAATGGACGGCAAAGACCGAAGTGGACAGCGTGGTGATCCCGGCGGGACAGAGGGTCCGTGTCGGGGAGATCGCCGGTGTGAAGCTGATCGTGAGCGAGCTGCAGGAACAGGGGTAAGGTTCACCCGGGTGAACCGTCAGAAAGGAGAGAACTATGAGTGGATTAGGATTTGGGACAGTGGCACTGATCTTCGGTATTCTGGTGCTGGTATGGGTACTGCTGACCTGCATTAAGATCGTGCCCCAGGCACAGGCATTTGTTGTAGAAAGACTGGGAGGATATCAGGACACCTGGAATGTAGGTATTCATTTCAAGGTACCGTTCCTGGACAGAGTGGCACGCCGTGTTAACCTGAAGGAACAGGTGGCGGATTTCCAGCCCCAGCCGGTGATCACCAAGGATAATGTAACCATGCAGATCGACACGGTCGTGTTCTTCCAGATCACGGACCCGAAGCTGTATGCCTACGGTGTGGAGCGCCCGCTGCTGGCCATCGAAAATCTGACAGCTACCTCGCTGCGAAACGTGATCGGTGACCTGGAACTGGACCAGACGCTGACCTCCCGTGAGATGATCAACGGCCGCATGCGCGCAGTGCTGGATGAGGCAACGGATCCCTGGGGCATCAAGGTCAACCGTGTCGAGCTTAAGAACATCCTGCCGCCGGAGCAGATCGTGGATGCCATGGAGAAGCAGATGAAGGCGGAGCGTGAAAGACGTGAGGCGGTCCTGATCGCGGAAGGTGAAAAGAAGTCGCAGATCCTGCGTGCCGAAGGTAAGAAGGAAGCTGCGATCCTGGATGCAGAGGCTGAAAAGACGGCGGCGATCCTGCGGGCCGAGGCAGCCAAGGAAAAGATGATCCGCGAGGCGGAAGGTCAGGCGGAGGCGATCCGGATCGTCCACGAGGCCAATGCGGAAGGTATCCGCGTGCTGAAGGAAGCCGGAGCCGATCAGTCGGTTCTGACCCTGAAGAGCTTTGAGGCACTGGCCAAGGTAGCAGACGGACAGGCCACCAAGATCATTGTTCCTTCGGAGATCCAGAATGTGGCCGGAGCCATTAAGGCCGCGGTGGAGGTTGCGAAGGACTGATGACAGCATCGGATATTTTAAGTATACTAAGACAGCGCGGTGACTCGGTGTCCGGCCAGGAGCTGTGTCAGCTGTTTGGGGTATCCCGTACGGCGGTCTGGAAACGGATCCGCCAGCTTCAGGAGGAAGGCTATGAGATCGAGGCCGTACCGAACAGGGGTTATCGTCTGTTGTCTGCTCCGGATGTGATGACGGCCCAGGAGGTGGAGGGACACCTGCATACCAGGTGGGCCGGTCATCCCACCTATTATTTCCCGACCATCGGCTCCACCAATCAGTATGCCAAGCAGATCGCCGAGGAGGGGGCACCGGAAGGCGCTCTCGTGATCGCCGATGAGCAGACCGCCGGCCGGGGACGCCGGGGACACACCTGGGCCACACCGCCGGGAACGGCCATCGCCATGACGCTGGTGCTGCGGCCCACACTGCCGCTGGATCGGATCGCCATGGTGACACCGGTAATCGGTCTGGCTGCCGCGGATGCCTGCCGGGAGCTGTGCAGCGACCAGGTGAGCATCAAATGGCCCAACGATGTGGTCATCGGCGGAAAAAAGATCAGCGGGATTCTGACGGAGATGAGCGCTGAGATGAACGCCGTCCACTACGTGGTCATCGGGATCGGCATCAACGTCAATGTGGAGGAGTTTCCGGAGGAGCTTCGGGAGATCGGCACGTCACTGCGGATCGAGACCGGCCGGGAGCACAACCGGGCGCAGCTGATCGCCAAGATCATGGAGTATTTTGAAAAGTATTATGCCTGCCTGCAGGAAACGAAGGATCTGTCCGGCCTGCGGGAGCACTACAATGAGCTGCTGGTGAACCGGGGCCGGGAGGTCCGGGTACTGGATCCAAACGGAGAATTCACCGGTGTGGCCGAGGGCATCAATGATCTGGGGGAACTGCTGGTACGCCGGGAGGACGGCGAGCTGGTGAATGTGTACGCCGGTGAGGTGTCGGTACGCGGCCTGTACGGGTATGTATAGGGCAGCAGGAACGCTGCCCGGCGTAAGCTTTCCTGCTTGTCCGATCTTAAATCGGGCAGGCATCCGGATGACTGCCGTAAGGCAGAGAACAGTGGAAGTTTTTGGCTTTTAGAAAGAATATGAAGGCATAAGAGAAGGAGTAAGACCTTGTCAGAGATGAATCAGGAGGGACTGGTGCTGTGCGGCGCCAGTGCCTATGAAGAAAAATACTATTTTAATGAGGAAAAGTTTGCCAAACTGCCGGAGGATATCAAAAAGGAGCTGCGCATCATCAGCATCCTGTTTACCCAGGAGATTGGCGGCGAGTTTATCATGGAATTTGACGAAGATGGCAGTCTGCAGCTGAAGACCATGGCGAAGGACTCGGATTACAACTACGATGAGATTGGCGGCACGCTGATGATCAAGCAGATCCGCAAGGAGCGTCAGGAGATGTTCGGACAGCTGGAGCTGTTCTGTAAGGTCGTGATCATGGGTATCCCGCTGGAAGAAGCGTGATTCCGGCATAGCTTTCAGGGGCCGGATCTCGGGAGCGCAAAGCGATCCGGCCTCCTGCGTTTGACACCTTGACCATGTAAGATAACACCCGCCGGGGTGGGAGACAGAGTAAATGTGGAGCCGTCAATGTTCAAAATAGGAAACGTAACACTGGAAAACAATATCATACTGGCACCGATGGCAGGGGTAAGTGACCTGCCTTTTCGTTTGCTGTGCCGGGAGCAGGGAGCCGGCCTGGTCTGTATGGAGATGGTCAGCGCCAAGGCGGTGTCCTATCGCAACAAGAATACCGAGGCGCTGCTGCGGACAGCCCCGGGGGAAGGCCCGGTGTCCCTGCAGCTTTTTGGCAGTGAGCCGGAGCTGATGGGGGAGATCACCCGTCAGCTGGATGACCGCCCCTTTGATATCATCGACATCAATATGGGCTGTCCGGTACCCAAGGTGGCCGGCAACGGAGAGGGCAGCGCGCTGATGAAGAACCCGGTGCTGGCGGGGCGGATCATCGAGTGTATGGCCAGGGCCACGGAAAAGCCGGTGACGGTCAAGATCCGCAAGGGCTTTGACGAGGCGCATGTGAATGCGGTGGAGCTGGCCCGGATCGCTCAGGAGAGCGGAGCCGCCGCGGTGGCGGTCCACGGCCGGACCAGGGAGCAGTATTACAGCGGGAAGGCGGACTGGGATATTATCCGGCAGGTGAAGGAAGCGGTGAGCATTCCGGTTATCGGCAACGGTGATGTGGTGGACGGCGAAAGCGCAGCCAGAATGCTGCGGGAGACAGGCTGTGACGCCGTGATGGTAGGCCGGGCCGCCCAGGGCGATCCCTGGGTCTTTGCCCGGATCAAAGCCTATCTGGAAAACGGCGAGGTGCTGGAGCGTCCCACCGTGTCCGAGGTGATCGATATGATCCTGCGCCATGCCCGGATGCAGTGCGAGTACAAGGGCGAGGTCATTGCCATGCGGGAGATGCGCAAGCATGTGGCCTGGTACACCACCGGGTATCCCCACAGTGCCAGACTGCGGCAGCGGGTGAATGAGATCGAGAGCCTGGAGAAGCTGGAAGGGCTGTTGGAAGAGTTGGAGAAGAGGAAGTAAGAGCAGATGGGCGAATTGATGAATGAGATCCACGACTACTGGACACAGCGCGCGGAAGGGTATTCCGACTACAATAAGCAGGAGATGAAGGACGATCGGCGAACGAACTGGAAGAAGCTCCTGCAGAGCAGTATTCTCGAGGCTTTTCCGGGGAGGACGCCGGAGGATATCCATGTACTGGATGCGGGCTGCGGACCGGGATTTTTTACCAGGCTTCTGACGGAGATCGGATTTCAGGTCACGGCATTGGACTGTACCGAGGAGATGCTGCGGGAGGCTCAGGTCAATCTGGGAGAGCAGGCAGGACAGGTACGCTGGATGCTGGGGGATGTGGAGAAGATCGAGCTTCCGGATCTGTCCTTTGACTGTATCGTGTCCCGGAATGTCACCTGGAATCTTCAGCATCCCCGGGAAGCATACAAGGAGTGGTTTCGCCTGCTTCAATCCAACGGACTGCTGCTGAATTTCGATGCAAACTGGTATCATTATCTGTTTGATGAAGAGAAAAAGGCGGAGTATGAGCGGGATCGGGTCCAGTCCAGTGAGGCCGGGATCGATGACTGCAATGTGGGCAACCGCTTCGAGGTCATGGAAGAGATCGCCCGTAAGGTACCGCTGAGCCGGCAGATGCGTCCGGACTGGGATGTGAAAACGCTGCGGGAGATCGGGTATCAGTTCGTAATTCCGGATACGAAGATCTGGGAGCAGGTATGGTCGGAGGAAGAAAAGATCAGCTGTGCTTCCACGCCCATGTTTATGATCCGGGCCCATAAGGACGATATCAAACGGCGTGTGGTGCACTACTGGAGTGCCCGCAGCTCATCCTTCCTGGATCAGCGAAGAGAAGAGCTGCATCATGAGATCAATGAGCGCTGGCTTCGGGAAATCCGTAAAAAGCTGCCGGAGGGACAGGCCCTGAAGATCCTGGATGTGGGCTGCGGAGCCGGCTACTTCAGCATCATTCTGTCCGGAGAGGGACATCAGTGTACCGGTGTGGATCTGACGCCGGAGATGATCCGGGCGGCGCACACGCTGGCCCGGGAAGAGGGCGTATCCTGTGAGTTTAAGGTGATGGACGCTGAAAATCTGGAATTTGAGGATGAGACCTTCGATGTGGTGATCTCCAGAAATCTGACCTGGACGCTGCCCCATCCCCAGCAGGCATACCGGGAGTGGCTCCGGGTCCTGAAGCCGAAGGGACGTCTGATCAATATCGACGCCAACTATGGTGCGGAGGACTCGACCCGTATGGAGGATCTGCCCACAGACCACGCACATCACATGCTGGGCAATGCCGTGCTGCGTGAGAACAATGCCATCAAAAGGCAGCTGTCCATCAGCTTCCAGAAGCGCCCGGCCTGGGATGTGGGGGTTCTGGAAGAGGAAGGCGCGGAGGAGCTGACGCTGGACTTCAGGATCAGTGACCGTGTCTATCTGGAAAAGGATCAGTTTTATAATCCCACCCGCCTGTTTCTGCTGACCGCAGATAAGTGAGTAAATACGTATGAGCACCTTCCGCATGGAGGGTGCTCTTTTGGTATTCCTTTGAGGTATAGGTCCATTCCGAATATGAATTTGAGGGAAGGGATTCACAGGGTATAATAAGAATAAAAAGAGACATACAGGCCCCTGACGGGCCGGGAGGAATAACAAAGAATGAAGAGATATGTCATGAAGCGCCTGCTGCAGCTGATTCCGATCCTGCTGGCAATCACCTTTCTGTCCTACGGCATGATGCGCATGGCGGGTAGTGATGTGGTGGAGCAGAAGATGGAGAATACCAACGCCTCGGTGAGCCAGGACGTGATCGACGCAGCCCGGGCGGAGCTGGGACTGGATCAGCCGTTTCTGGTGCAGTATGGTGTCTGGCTTAGCCGGCTGCTCCGGGGCGATATGGGAACCAGCTATGTCAGCCGCAAGCCGGTCTTTTCCACGTTTGTCGGAAAGCTGCCGGCCACGCTGCTGCTGACGGTGGTGTCGATCCTGCTGACGATCCTGGTGTCCATACCGCTGGGGATCCTGGCTGCGGTGAAACAGAATAAGGTAACGGATTATATTGTCCGCTGCTTCAGCTTTATCGGCAACAGTCTGCCGAATTTTTTTGTGTCCCTGCTGTTGATGTATCTGTTCTCGATCCGGCTGGGCTGGTTTCCGGTCATCTCTCAGGGCATCACGATGAAAAGCGTGGCGCTGCCGGCGATGACACTGGCGATTGCCATGTCGTCGAAATATCTGCGACAGGTGCGGGCGGCGATCCTGGATGAGCTGAGCAAGGACTATGTGACGGGAGCCCGGGCCCGGGGCGTGCGGTTTTCGGTCACCATGCTCCGGAGTGTGCTGAAGGCATCGCTGGTGACCATCGTGACGCTGCTGACATTGTCCATCGGCAGTCTGCTGGGCGGTACGGCCATCGTGGAATCGATCTTTATGTGGGATGGCGTGGGAAAGCTGGCGGTGGATGCCATCAATATGCGTGATTATCCCATGATCCAGGCGTATGTCATGTGGATGGCGATCATTTATGTATTTGTAAATCTGGTGACGGATCTGAGCTATCACTGCCTGGATCCGCGCATTCGACTGGGAGGGATGGAGCCGTGAGTGAAGTCACAGTCCGGAAACAGAAGGTCCGGAAAAATCACACCAAAAAGAGGCTGATCTTTTTTGGACTGCTGGCCCTGGCGCTGCTGCTTGTGGCCGTTTTTGCCGGACGGCTGGTACCCTATGATCCCTATGAGCAGAATCTGAGCCTGTCCAAGCTGCCGCCCTCGCGGGAGCATCTGATGGGAACGGATCTCTATGGACGCGATATGTTTTCCCGGGTTCTGATCGGAGCCCAGACCAGTATTCTGTATACACTGGTGCTGGTGCTGATCATCTCGGTGGGAGGCACCGTGATCGGTGTGCTGTGCGGCTATTTCGGCGGAAAAGCGGACAGCATCATGATGCGGATCTCCGACATCTGTCTGGCCTTTCCGGGACTGGTGTTTGCACTGGCGGTGGCGGCTCTGCTGGGAGGCGGCATGAGCAATGCGGTGATCGCGCTGGCGGTCATCAGCTGGCCCAAATATTCCCGGGTGGCCCGCAGTCAGACGCTGGCAGTCAAGACCGAGCCCTATGCTGCGGCGGCCAGGATGGCTGGCGGCAATGCCTGGCAGATCATCACCCGGCATATCCTGCCGAACATACTGGGACCGATTCTGGTCACAGCGGTGCTGGACATCGGCACCATGATGATGGAGCTGGCGGGGCTGAGCTTTCTGGGCCTGGGGGCACTGCCTCCGACGGCTGAGTGGGGAAACATGATGAGCACAGGCCGGAGCATGCTGCAGACGCATCCCTGGCTGGTGATATCACCGGGAATCGCCATCTTTATTACGGTGGTGATCTTCAATCTGCTGGGGGATGCCGTGCGGGATTATCTGGATCCCAGAAACAGCAGCCGGTAGGGGACGCTGCAGCGCTGTGTGCGGCTGCAGGGCCCCGAGAGAAGAGGGCAGATATCCGGGAAGTGTGCAGACATCCGGAAGATATCAGCTGAAATTCGAAAAAGAAGCGTATGAGGAGGAATGCAAGCATGAAAAAAGCAACGGCGTTATGGATAGCAGCCTGTATGGCGGCAGGCCTGATGACAGGTACAGCTGCGGCAGATGAAACTGAAAAGAAGAACTTTGTGTTCGGTGACACGACCTTTAATGCGGAAAACGAAGAGGCCAACATCAACCCCCACGAGGCCTACTGCGGATGGGCCTGCCTGCGTTACGGAGTGGGTGAGACGCTGTTTAAGATCCAGGATGATTCGACGCTGGCTCCCTGGCTGGCGGAGGGCTATGAGCTGGTGGATGAGAATACCTGGAAGATCACGATGAAGGAAGGAGTATGCTTCTCCAACGGAAAGCCCTGCGATGCACAGGCTGTCAAGGCAAGTCTGGAGCATCTGATCGAGGTACATGACCGGGCCAGAGGTGATCTGAAGATCGCTTCCATGGAGGCGGAGGGTAATGTGCTGACGATCGTCACCGAGAGCACCAATCCGACCCTGTTGAACTATCTGTCCGAGGCCTACGGCTGCGTGATCGATATGGAGGAGGGAATCACGGAGGACGGCATGGTGGTGGGAACCGGTCCCTATGTTGCTGTAGAGCTGGTGACGGACGACCATCTGAACCTGGTGAAGAATGAAAACTACTGGGCGGATGAGGTCAAGGTGGATGAGGTGACGGTGCGCACCATCTCCAACGGAGACACCCTGGCCCTGGCGCTGCAGTCCGGTGAGATCGACGCAGCCTACGGCATGGCCTACGCAAGCTATCCTCTGTTTGAAAATGATGCGTATACCTTTACCGGAATCCAGACCTCACGGTCCTTCTACTGCCAGATGAATTTCCAGTCCGAGATCATCCAGGACGACGCGGTGCGCAAGGCCATCGCCATGGGCATCGATAAGGAAGGCTTTGTGGGTGTCCTGCTGAATGGATACGGTTATGTGGGCAAGGGTGCCTTCCCGGAGACCTTCCCCTTTGGCGGCCAGAATGTGGACACACAGACTTATGATCCGGAAGGCGCCATGGCGGTACTGGAGGAAGCCGGCTGGGTGGATACCGATGGAGACGGCATTCGCGAAAAGGATGGCGTGGAGCTGGAGATCAAGTGGCTGACCTATCCGTCCCGGCAGGAGCTGCCGCTGCTGGCTGAGTCGGCACAGGCTTCGCTGAAGGCAATCGGCATCAACATGATCCCGAATGTGACCGCCGACCATAACTCCATCTGGAAGGATCCGACCCAGTGGGATGTCTATGCAGCCGCCAACGTCAACTGCGGACTGGGTGACCCGATGAACTTCTTCTCGACCCACTGTCTGGATGCGTCCACCAAAAACCGGGGACAGTATCATAATGACCGGGTGGAAGAGCTGGCTGCAGAGATGTACAGTACCTTTGACAGTGATGAGCGTGCGGCTCTGACTATTGAGATGCAGCAGGAACTGCTGGACGACAATGCCTTTATCTTCTGTTCCTTCCTGCGTATGAGCATGATCTCCAAGGCCAGTGTAACCGGCCTGACGGCCCATACCTGTGATTTCTATGAGCTGACCTCGGACCTGGATATTGAGTGAAAGGCGGAATGACGACAGGATGAACGGGATACTGGATTATCAGCACGTAGATATCGCCTTCGATGGGCGGACGGTGGTAAGAGATGTCAGCTTCAGCCTTCAGCCGGGCGAGATCCTGGGGCTGGTGGGCGAATCCGGCTCGGGAAAGAGTACGCTGATCCGGGCAGCCATGGGGCTGCTTGGAAAGAGCGGGATGGTCACACGGGGGGACATCTGGTTTGAAGGAAAGAATCTGCCGGATCTGAAGGAAAAACAGCTGCGGCAGATCCGGGGCACCGGAATTGGCATGGTCTTTCAGGACTGCGGCGCGTCGCTCAGTCCGATTCGGACCATCGGAGAACAGATTCTGGAGAGCCTGTCCGCTCATGAAAAGGTGAATCGGGCGGAGGCGAAGGAACGGGCCATGGCACTGTTTGAGAAGCTTCATTTCCGGGATGGGGAAATGGTCTGGAACAGCTATCCCTTTGAACTGTCCGGCGGCATGAACCAGCGGGCCGGCATTGCCATTGCCATGCTGATGAAGCCGTCGGTCCTGCTGGCGGATGAACCCACCTCGGCACTGGATGTGCTGGTGCAGCGCCAGGTGGTGGAGGAAATGCTTCGGATCCGGGATCTGTTCGGCACGGCGATCGTGCTGGTGACCCACGATATCGGTGTGGTGGAGGCCATGGCAGACCGGGTGCTCGTGCTGCGGCAGGGGCAGGTGATGGAGTATGGTCAGGCAAAGCAGGTGCTGGAGGATCCCCAAAGCGAATATACAAAGCAGCTGCTGGGCGCAGTTCCCCGTATCCGCAGAGAGCGGGAATCGTCCTGACGGCAGAGAAAAGAATGGGACCGGTTGATATTCCGGCCGGTTTGGAAAGCATGGGTCACAGTTCACTGCGTGAACTGTAACAAGCATGAAACCGGCTGTCATACCAGCCGGTTTTGCGGTGGAAAAGCCGGGATAACGGAGAGAAAGCATGGAAACGATATTGCAGGTGAAGGATCTTACGAAGATCTTTAAAAAGGGAGGTCATAAGGAGCTGTGCGCCGTGGATCATGTCAGCTTTGAGGTGAAAGAAGGTGAGATCTTAGGAATCGTCGGCGAATCGGGTTCCGGAAAGTCGACCATCGCCCAGATGCTTTTGCGGCTGACGGATGTGAGCAGCGGACAGATTCTTCTGGAGGGGCAGGATATCACCCGTCTGAAGGGAAGACGACTGGCGGAGGTATATGACCGGGTACAGATGGTCTTTCAGACGCCGGCCGGTTCCTTTGATCCGCGCCGAACCCTGGGGGACGGGATCTGTGAAAGTCTGAAAAATAAAGGCGTGAGCCGGCAGGAGCGGGAGAAAAAGGCCGGCATGCTGCTGGAGCAGTGCGGGCTTTCCGCCGATTTTCTGAAACGGTATCCCCATGAGGTATCGGGCGGGCAGTGCCAGCGGGCCGCCATCGCCCGGGCACTGATGCCGGATCCGAAGCTGCTGATCCTGGATGAGGCCACCTCGGCCCTGGATGTGACGGTGCAAAAGCAGATCCTGGAGCTTCTGGAAGGGCTGCATCGGGAGAGGCAGATCAGCTATCTGCTCATCTGTCACAATCTGGCACTGGTGCAGCAGATCTGCGACCGGGTCCTGGTGCTTGGCAACGGCCGGGTGGAGGAGGAAGGAACGCCGGATCAGGTGATCTGGCATCCCCAGTCCGACTATGCCAGAGCGCTGGTGCAGGCGGCCTTCTGAAAAATCCTTGACAGCAGGAAACGGCTTCGATTATAATACTTGCACTCTGTTGTGGAGTAATGACAATAGAACGAGACAAACATGAACAAAATGCCGCGCGGGAAACCCCTTCGCGGCTTGATTAGCGTCATGGATCAATGAGAACGGGCACCCTGACTGTGAAACCGGCGGGAGAGCATCGGACGAGGATCCGTGCGGTACCCGGAACACAGCTATGCAATAAGGAGAATTGGGATGGAAGCAGTAAAGAAGAACGTACTGACCTACAGCGGTCTGAAGGCACTTGAGGATGAACTGCAGGATCTGAAGGTAAATCAGCGTCGTGAGATCGCTGAAAAGATCAAGGAAGCCAGAGAGCAGGGCGACCTGTCCGAGAACGCTGAGTACGATGCAGCAAAGGATGAGCAGGCACACATTGAGGCTCGTATCGAAGAGATCGAAAAGCTGCTCAAGAACGTAGAGGTCGTGGATGAAGACGTAGTAGACCTGAACAAGGTCAACGTAGGCTGCATGGTTACCCTGCTGGATAAGGAATTTGACGAGGAAGTGGAGTTCCGTCTGGTAGGTTCCACCGAGGCAAACAGCCTGAGTGGAAAGATCTCCAATGAATCTCCGCTGGGTATGGCCCTGATCGGTGCTGTAGTCGGACAGACCATCGACGTGGAAACACCGGGTGGTATGGCTCAGTACACGGTCCTGAAGATCGAAAGAGCAACGAACTGATTGGAAGATAGAAGAACAGATTACGAAGGAGAGTACAATGGCTGAAGCTAAGAACGCACAGCAGGATATGGGACAGCTGCTTCAGATCCGCCGGGACAAGCTGGCGGAGCTGCAGGGAATGGGAAAGGATCCCTTCCAGATCACCAAATTTGATCAGACACACCACTCCACAGATGTGAAAGCGTTATACAATGCGCACGAGGAGAAGATCCTGGCAGGTAGAGCCGTGCCGAGCACCGAGGGCATGGATGAGGCTCAGGCTCGTCAGGTCATCAACGATGATTACAATGAGCGCCGTGCCATCATGGATGCACAGCCGATCAACGTATCGGTGGCCGGTCGTATGATGTTCAAGCGCGTCATGGGTAAGGCTTCCTTCTGCAATATCCAGGACCTGAAGGGCAACATCCAGATCTACGTGGCCAGGGATGCCATCGGCGATGAGTCCTACGCACAGTTCAAGAAGTCTGATATCGGTGATATCTACGGAATCAAGGGTTATGCCTTCCGTACCAAGACCGGGGAGGTCTCCATCCATGCACAGGAGATGACCCTGCTGAGCAAGTCTCTGCAGATCCTGCCGGAGAAGTTCCATGGTCTGACCAATACGGATACCCGTTATCGTCAGAGATACGTGGATCTGATCATGAATCCGGAATCCAAGGATGTATTCCTGAAGCGTTCCCAGATCATTAAGGAGATCCGTAAGTTCCTGGACGGCCGCAACTTCATCGAGGTGGAGACTCCGACCCTGGTCAGCAATGCCGGCGGTGCGGCAGCCAGACCCTTCGAGACCCATTACAATGCACTGAATGAGGACGTTAAGCTGCGTATCTCCCTGGAGCTGTATCTGAAGCGTCTGATCGTAGGCGGCCTGGAGCGGGTTTACGAGATCGGCCGCGTATACAGAAACGAGGGTGTGGACACCCGTCACAATCCGGAGTTCACTCTGATGGAGCTGTATCAGGCTTACACGGACTACGAAGGCATGATGGAGCTGACCGAGAGCATGTTCCGCTATCTGGCCGAGACCGTTCTGGGCAGCACCAAGTTCTCCTACAACGGTATCGAGATCGACTTCGGCAAGCCCTTCGAGCGTCTGACCATGAACGATGCCATCAAGAAGTATGCCGGCATCGACTTCGATCAGGTCAAGACCGACGAGGAAGCCAAGGCACTGGCCAAGGAGCATCACATCGAGTTCGAGGAGCGTCACGGCAAGGGCGACATCATCAACCTGTTCTTCGAGGAGTACTGCGAGAAGGAGCTGATCCAGCCCACCTTCATCATGGACCATCCGCTGTCCATCTCCCCGCTGACCAAGAAGAAGCCCTCGGATCCGGAAAAGGTAGAGCGTTTCGAGCTGTTCATCAACACCTGGGAAATGTGCAATGCCTACTCCGAGCTGAACGATCCCATCGATCAGCGTGAGCGTTTCGCCCAGCAGGATGCCAATGCAGAGGCTGGTGACGAGGAAGCACAGCACACCGATGAGGACTTCCTGAATGCACTGGAGATCGGTATGCCGCCCACGGGTGGTATCGGCTACGGTATCGACCGTCTGGTCATGCTGCTCACCGACAGCCAGGCGATCCGTGACGTACTGCTGTTCCCCACCATGAAGAGTCTGGACGGCGGCGCCAAGAAGGCAAACAATGAAGAGAAGGCAGAGGCTGCCGTAGAGGAAGTGATCGACTTCTCCAAGGTGGAGATCGAGCCGCTGTTCGCCGATCTGGTAGACTTTGAGACCTTCAGTAAGTCGGATTTCCGTGCCGTAAAGGTCAAGGCCTGTGAGGCTGTGAAGAAGTCCAAAAAGCTTCTGCAGTTCACCCTGGATGACGGAACCGGCACCGACCGGACCATTCTGTCCGGAATCCATGCATACTATGAGCCGGAAGAGCTGGTAGGCAAGACCCTGCTGGCCATCACCAACCTGCCGCCGAGACCGATGATGGGCATCGAAAGCTGCGGCATGCTGATCTCTGCGGTACATACCGAAGAGGGTGAGGAAAAGCTGCATCTGCTGATGCTGGATAACCATATCCCGGCCGGCGCAAAGATGTATTGATCCGTTTTTTAGCTTAAACAAAGATACTGCCTGTGTGGCAGTATCTTTTTGCGTCTAGCGCAGGAAAAGCCGATTGGAAATCCCGCCTGGGATTTTCTGCGGGACCGTTACCGTTCACTGTGTGAACGGTAACCAGGTATCCGGACATCCGCCGCAAAGCGGCAGTGTCCGGCAGTATTTTTTTGAAGGAGTCTATATGCTGAAAACACTGGGTGCTCAGATCAAGGAGTACAAAAAGCCGTCTCTGATGACGCCGGTCTTTATGATTCTGGAAGTCATTATGGAGATGATCATCCCCCTGCTGATGGCTTCCATCATCGACAAGGGTGTAAATGACGGAAATATGAAGCACATTCTGCTGACAGGCATTTTGATGACGGTGGCCGCACTGGTGGCCCTGTTCGCCGGTCTGATGGGAGCTGTTTACGGAGCCAAAGCCTCCACGGGCTTTGCCAAAAATCTGCGAAAGGCCATGTTTGACCAGATCCAGAGCTTTTCCTTTGCCAACATCGACCGGTTCAGTACCGCCGGTCTGGTGACCAGACTGACCACGGACGTCACCAACATCCAGAATGCGTACCAGATGATGCTGCGCATGTGTTTCCGGGCCCCCATCTCTCTGGTGGTTGCTCTGGTAATGAGTTTTTATATTAATGCGCGCCTGGCCCTGGTCTACCTGGGAGCGGTGATTCTGCTGGGTGGCTGCCTGGCGGTGATCGTGGCCAAGGCGAACCGGCACTTCCGTCAGGTATTTCCGCGGTACGATGAACTGAACGCATCGGTACAGGAAAATGTGACGGCCATCCGCGTGGTTAAGGCCTTCGTTCGGGAGGAGCACGAAACCGAAAAATTCCACAAGGCCAACATGAACATCTACAACCTGTTTCTGAAGGCGGAAAAGGTGATCTCCTACAACCCGCCGCTGATGATGTTCTCGCTGTACGGCAGCATTCTGCTGATCAGCTGGCTGGGAGCCGGCATGATCGTGGTGGAGGGGATGACCACCGGTGAGCTCATGTCCCTGCTCACCTACTGCATGAACATCCTGATGAATCTGATGATGCTGTCCATGATCTTTGTGATGATGACCATGTCCATCGCCTCGGCGGAGCGTATCTGCGAGGTGCTGACAGAGGAGCCGGCCCTGAAGAATCCCCAGGAGCCGGTGTATGAGGTGGCAGACGGCAGCATCGAGTTTGAACACGTTCAGTTCGGCTACAACACCACCTCGGAGGAGCCGGTGATCCGGGATATGACCCTGTCGATCCGCTCCGGCGAGACCATCGGTATCATGGGCGGCACCGGATCGGCCAAGACCTCTCTGGTGAACCTGATCTCCCGTCTGTACGATGTGCAGGAGGGCAGCGTCCGGGTCGGCGGCCGGGACGTCCGGGAATACGATCTGGAGGCACTGCGCAATCAGGTGGCGGTGGTGCTGCAGAAGAATGTGCTGTTTTCCGGCACGATCTACGAAAACCTGCGCTGGGGCGACAAGCAGGCCACCGACGAGGAATGTCAGGAGGCCTGCCGCCTGGCCTGCGCGGATGAATTCATCCAGCGTATGCCCGAGGGATACAATACCTACATCGAGCAGGGCGGCGCCAATGTGTCCGGCGGTCAGAAGCAGCGTCTGTGTATTGCCCGGGCTCTTCTGAAAAAGCCGAAGGTGCTGATCCTGGATGACTCCACCAGTGCGGTGGATACCGCCACGGATGCCCGGATCCGTCAGGCCTTCCTGACCCAGATCCCGGATACCACGAAGCTGATCATCGCCCAGCGTATCTCCTCCATCCAGGATGCGGACCGCATACTGGTGCTGGATGACGGCCGGATCGACGGCTTCGGTACCCATGAGGAGCTGCTGGCCGGCAACGCCATCTACCGGGAGGTTTATGAATCCCAGACCAGAGGAAGCGGAGATTTTGACAGAATGGAGGGAGAGGCATAATGGCACAGCCAAAAGCAACGAAGGGCCCCATGGGCCATGGAAGAGGACCGGCGCCGAAGCTGGCCGATCCGGGAAAGACCTTAAAGCGACTGCTGGCCTTTGTGATGAAGCGCTATGCCGTGCAGTACATCCTGGTGGCGGTATGCATCGTGATCAATGTACTGGCCAGTGTTCAGGGTACCATGTTTACCAAATCTCTGATCGATGACTACATCGTTCCCATGCTGGGACAGAGCACACCGGATTTTCAGCCCCTGCTGACGGCCATCCTGCGTGTGGGCATTTTCTATGCCTGCGGCGTGGCAGCGGCCTTTGCCCAGCAGCGTCTGCTGATGTATGTGACCCAGGGCTCTCTGCGGGATCTGCGGGATGAGCTTTTCTCTCACATGGAAAAGCTGCCGGTGAAATACTTCGATACCCATGCCCACGGCGATATCATGTCCATCTACACCAACGACATCGACACGATCCGTCAGCTGCTGAGCCAGTCTCTGCCTCAGATCTTAAATTCCGGGTTTACCATCGTCAGTGTGCTGATCAGCATGATCGTGCTGAGCATTCCGCTGACCCTGGTGACCCTGGTGATGGTGGTGGTGATGGTGATGTGCACCAAGTATGCGGCCAGCCGGTCGGGACGCTATTTCGTCCGTCAGCAGCAGGATCTTGGCAAGCTGAACGGACTGATCGAGGAGACCATGGCCGGACAGAAGGTGGTCAAGGTCTTCTGCCACGAGGAGGAGAGCATCCGGGCCTTTGATCAGCTCAACGAGGCATTATGCGAAAGCGCCTGCAAGGCCAACAGCTATGCCAACATCCTGGGCCCCATCAATGCACAGCTGGGTAACGTGTCCTATGTGGTCTGTGCCATGGCTGGCGGCGCCCTGGCGCTCACCGGCTTTTCGGGACTCACCGTCGGCAAGCTGGCTTCCTTCCTGACCTTCAACCGCTCCTTCTCCATGCCCATCAACCAGGTGAGCCAGCAGATGAATGCCATCGTGATGGCCCTGGCCGGTGCCGACCGGATCTTTAAGCTGCTGGACGAAGCCGAGGAGACCGACGAGGGCTACGTTGATCTGGTGAATGTCCGGAATGAGGCGGGACAGATCACGGAAACGAAGGAGCACACCGGCCAGTGGGCCTGGAAGCATACCCACCAGGCGGACGGATCGGTGGACTATGTACCGCTGCAGGGCAAGGTGGTCTTCGACGGCGTGGACTTTGGCTACACCGATGAGAAGATGGTGCTGCATGACATCAAGCTCTTTGCCGAGCCGGGACAGAAGATCGCCTTTGTGGGCTCCACCGGTGCCGGTAAGACCACCATCATCAACCTGATCAACCGTTTCTACGATATCCAGGACGGAAAGATCCGCTACGACGATATCAATGTGAACAAGATCCGGAAGGGAGATCTTCGAAGATCCCTGGGAATCGTACTGCAGGATACCCATCTGTTCACCGGCACGGTCCGGGACAACATCCGCTACGGCAAGCTGGATGCCACGGACGAGGAGGTCTATGCAGCAGCCCGTCTGGCCAATGCGGACAGCTTTATCCGCCATCTGCCCCAGGGCTACGACACCATGCTCACCGGAGACGGCGGCAATCTGTCCCAGGGACAGCGGCAGCTGCTGGCCATCGCCCGGGCAGCCATCGCCGATCCGCCGGCGCTGATCCTGGATGAGGCCACCAGCTCCATCGATACCCGTACCGAGCGTCTGGTCCAGGCCAGCATGGACAAGCTGATGAAGGGACGAACCACCTTCGTCATTGCCCACCGTCTGTCCACCATCCGCAATGCGGACTGCATCATGGTCATGGAGCAGGGGCGGATCATCGAGCGGGGCAATCACGAGCAGCTGATGGAGCTGAACGGCAAATATGCCCAGCTGTACCGGGGCAATCAGGTGACGGCATGAACCGCCCTTGTCAGGCCGATTAAACAAAGGTATAATAAGTCCGAATCGTAACCATACAAGCGAAACGGAAAATTCAGAGAGATGGCATCAGCTGTCTCTCTTTTTTGGCAGTCTGGATATAGAAGTGCGCCTGCCGCCGGAAGCCGTCCGGACGGGGGCACGGAAAATGTAACAGATTCCTTTGAGCAGGAATACAGGAGAAGCAAATGGACAAAAAGAGGATATGGGGACTGGCCCGCAAGGTCAGAAATAAATGCGTGAGGACGGTGAAGGGAAGCCTGAATTACAGCCGGGATTCCAAGGAGATCCAGACCTATTTCGGGGATACGGATCCGGAGCATATCTGGGCCTTCTCGGCCGGCCACAGCAGCAAGGATTTTCGCGGCAATCCCAAGTATCTGTTCGTATATATCAACCGGTATCGCCCGGATATCAAATGCTACTGGATGTGCCGGGATGAAAAGACCAACGAGGCGGTGCGGGCCCTGGGCTACCATGCCTACTCGGATGCAGATCCGGCGGTGCAGAGCCTTTTGAACAGGACCGGTGTGCTGGTGTCCGAGCAGGTCAAGGGAACGATCCCGGCGGGAATGGAGAATGCCAGGTACCTCAATCTCTGGCACGGAATCGGCATGAAGACCATTGAGCGCCATGTGTTCCAGGGCGAGATCGCGCCGGGCATAGCCGCCAAGTACGTCCGCAACAATGCCTACTATCGCAGCCATGAGCTGATGACCATCAGCTCCCCGGAATACGAGGAGCAGTTCTGCTATGACATGGGCCTGGATCCGGAGCAGGTGATCCGGGCGGGGTATCCGCGCTGTCTCTATCAGCGCTATTTTGAGCCTGTAGCCAGCTTTGAGCATGACCTGCGCAAGGTCAAGGGCCTGCCGGCGGACACCAGACTGGTGGTATATACCCCCACCTTCCGGGCCCAGCTGGAGGGAACCTTTGCGGCGGCGCTGCCGGATCTGGAAAAGCTGTATCGATTCTGCGAGGAGCATAAGCTTCTCTTCATATTTAAGGTGCACCCCAATATGGAAAAGGAGGTGGCCTTTGTCAGTGCGGCCAAAGCCTATGCGGACCGCCCGTATTTCTGGTTCTGGGATAACCGGGATGATTTCTATGAGATCATGCACCAGATGGATCTGGCCATCGTCGATTACTCCTCCATTCTCTCGGACATGGTGGAGATGGGCATCCCCCACTACATCCGCTATATCTTCGACTATGAGGACTACATGGCCAACGGCAATGTGGAGGATACCTATGATCAGGTGACCACCGGTATCAAGGTGCGCAGCCTGGATGAGCTTCTGGAGGCTATGGCCACCTTTGAGCAGCGGGATGAGTCGGCGGAGATCAAACGTCTGCACGACCGGCTCTGGCCTTATTCACAGGGGAAGGATGATTTTGAGCAGATCATCCAGGCTACCCTGGACTATGAGATCCCGCAGAAGAAGGGGAAGACACTCTACAGCTTTGACATCTTTGATACCGTGTTCAGCCGAAATGTGCTGGCCCCGGAGGGCATCTTCTATTATGTCCGGGAAAAGATGGACGAGGACGGCAGCTATCCGAAGGCACTGGTCTGGGATTATCCCAGCATCCGCCATACCGCGGAATTCAATATGCGGGAGTACTACCGCAAGACCAAGGATACCCGGGGCAGTGAAAAGGTGGAGATCTCCTTTGATGAGATCTTTGAGCGCATGGCCCAGGTCTATGAACTGACCACTCAGCAGCTGCAGCAGCTGAAGGACTGGGAGCTGGAGGCGGAGCTTCAGAATGTCTATCCGCTGACGGATCGCATCGAGCAGATCCGGCGGCTGCAGGCGGACCCGTCCTGTGAGGTCATCCTGATCAGCGACATGTATCTGCCGAAGGACTTCATCCGGCAGATGCTGGCCAAGGCCGATCCGGTGCTGGCGACGCTGCCGCTGTTTTTATCCAACGAATACGGGGTGCTCAAAAGCAGCAGTGCCCTGTTTATGGAGGTCTACAAGAGCTTTGAGCCCTATTATGATTTTGAAAAATGGATCCATACCGGGGACAATGTGAACGCAGACGGGAAAATGCCCCGGAAGCTGTCCATTCGGACTCGGCAGGCCGAGGTGCCGGAGCTTAAGCCGCTGCAGAAGGATCTGATCCGGAGCATGGGCTCCTACGATGCACATCTGGTGGCGGCCATGCAGGCCCGGATGTGCCGCGAATTTGGCGGGGGACGGGATGAATTTGTGATTTCCTACGCGGCGCTGTGCTTTGTGCCCTATGTGGACTGGGTGCTGCGGGATGCGCTGCGCCGGGGCTATGAGACCCTGTACTTTGTGACCCGGGACGGGCATCACTTAAAGCGCATTGCGGACGCCATCATTGAAGTGAAGGGACTGCCGCTGCGTACGAAGCTGCTCTACGCGTCCCGGAAGACCTGGAAGATTCCTTCCTTTATCCGGGAGATCGACCCGCCCTTCTGGGAGAGCTACGGCAATTTCTCCGGCGTGACGAGCAAGGGCAAGCTGCTGCAGGCCATGGCGCTGACGGAGAAGGAGTTTAAGGAATTCTTCCCCACCATCGATCCGGGCAGTATCCGGTATAAGGACCAGAAGGCCATGGAGGGAGTCAAGGCGGTCTTTAAGTCGAATCCGGCCTATGAAGAGCACATTCTGGAGCTGGCCAGACGGGAGCGGGAGCTTTGCGGCGGCTATCTGCTGCAGGAGATGGATCCGAAGGAGCGCTTTGCAGTGGTGGAATACTGGGGCCGGGGCTACAACCAGACCTGTATGACCAGACTCTGGCAGTTTATGTGCGGCGATGAGGAGGCGGATATGCCTTACTACTACAGTCGTTCGATCCTGCCCACCCAGGGACACAACATCCGTCATAACTTTACAACGAACGATACGCCCCAGACCTTCATTGAGGCGATCTTTGCCAATATGCCCTACAAGAGCATTACCCGCTACGAGCGGGACGAGAGCGGCCGGATCGTACCGGTGCTGGACAGCGCGGACTGTGACCGGGAGCTGTTCGATGCCATGGAACGGATCCTGCCGGAGTTTGCCCGGCGCTATGCCCGGCTGGAACTGCTGACGCCGGAGGATACGGATCACCGGCTGCATGAGTTTATGCTGCAGTATTTCCGGGAAAACTCCCAGAAGGAGCTTTTTGTCCGGGAGATCGGTCCCCTGAAGGACAGTGTGACCATGTATGGCAAAAAGAGAGAGTTTGCACCGCCTCTTTCTCTGATGGATGTGATCCATTACCAGAGAGGCTGGGGCCTGCGCAGCATTCTGATCACCACGGACATCAACATGTCGCTGGTGCGCAGCTCCAGATGGCTGCGGGGCTGGATGGAGCGGATGCTGCAGCTGGCACCGGGGGAGCGAATCGAGAATCAGACACGGCTGTCCCTGGGGCAGCAGCGCAGCAATGAGATCTATCGGAAAAAATATCAGAAGCTGGTGAGATCTGCCGGAGAAGGGGCCCGCCTGTATGAGGAGGCCTGCCGGTCTGTCAAGGTGGAAGACCGGGTGACCTTCCTGACCGGAGGACAAAGCCTGGGAAGCCTGGGGCTGGAGGAGCTTTCCGGCCGGCTCAGCCGGGAGGCCGGTGCCAAGGTGGAGGTGCTGGCGGTGACCGGCGATGCTCTGACCAGAGACCAGATCAGCCGGATGGCATCCAGCCGGGTGCTGATCTTAACCCGGCTGCTTCCGGCCCTTTCCATGATTCGCTTCCGGGAGGAGACCACGGTCATTCTGGCACCGTCCTCCCCGGTGGAGCTGAAGGATCAGGGACGGCAGGCCCGGTATCCGGAGAGATGGAAGCAGCGCTATATGCAGCTGGCAGCCGGTATTGATCTGGATTATGTGATGACGCCGGGCGAGGGACTTACCGAGCGGCTGCTCCGGAGCTTTGGACGCAGCGGACAGGCGCTGCAGGCCCTGCCGGGCAGCTGCGCCCTGGAGCAGTTTAAGGCGAGAGAAATGGATCACCGGCAGAAAGAGGCCTGCCGGCAGAAGCTCCAGAGTCTGTGGCCGGAGACCGCCGGAAAGACCGTGATCCTGTATATGCCGACCCTGCGGCGCCGGGAAGGCGCCCGGGGCTGGCTGGAGCTGCTGGATCCGGAGCTTTTAAGATCCCGGCTGGGCGAGGGCTATGCCCTGGTGACGCAGCTGGATGCGAAGGAATACCGGCGCAGGAAGCGCGGTATGAAGAACCGCCTGCAGGTGCCGGGCTTTGCCCGGGTGCTGACAGATCAGATGCCGCCGGAGGAGCTGATGGCCGCCTGCGATGTGATCGTGGGAGATTATCGGGATGCCTTTTACCAGGCTCCGCTGCTGCACAAGCCGCTGTTTGCGGTAACCGGCGATATGGAGCGGTATCTGGGAGAAACCGGTGCCGGCATGGACTTTTTCACCTCACATCTGCAGGAGTTTTCCTTCTGTCCGGTGATCCGGTCCACCGGTGAGCTGGCGGATGCGCTGAAGCGTCTGGATACCTATGATTACGCGGGGCAGGAGCAGTTCTGCCGGCATATGCTGGGGGCTGTGGACGGACAGAGCAGCGAGCGGCTGTATGAACTGATCCGACCCGGCATGAGCAGATGACAGCCTCGGATGTCAGACCTCATAGATGTGAAGTGTTGTACGGGGATATCTCAGATCCTTGTGAGAGGAGCATAGGCTCCAAAACGGTGTTCCTGTGGTTTCATGTGTGAACTGCAGAGAGATCCTTGAAGAAGGGGAGAGCGTATGAAAGAAAGCAGAAATAAGATCTGGAGGGAGCAGATCTTCTGGCGGGCTCTGACACTGTTGGGACTGTTCTGCCTGATGGCCTTGTTTGTGCCCTACACGGATGATGATCTGCGCTGGGGCTGTGCCATCGGTATGGAGCGGCTGTCCAGAGGATTTGCGGACTATGGCGGACGATATGCGGGCTATCTGATCGTGATGGCCATGACCCGCTCGGTGGTGTTTAAGACCCTGAGCATGGGAGCCTGCCTGACGGCGGTCTGCGTGCTGGTCCGGGCTCTTTCGGGCTGGGAGTACGCCGATCTGCTGACCGCAGCGCTGGTGCTGCTCTCCCCCCTTTCCCTGTTTAGCCAGACCGTCGGCTGGGTATCCGGCTTTGCCAACTATGTGGTGGGTCTGGTGGTGATCCTGGCGGTATGGGTGTATCTGGATCGCTTCTTCAAGCAGGAGAAAAAACAAAACAGCCCGGCAGCGGCGGTCGCGCTGCTGCTGACCGGCCTGGCCGGCACCCTGATCGTGGAGCATTATACGATCTATCTGACGATGCTGGCTGTGTGCACGATCGCCTTCTGTCTGTGGAAAGAACGCCGGTGTTTCCTGCAGCTGTGGGGATATCTGGCCGGCTGCCTGGCGGGAACGGCCTGGATGTTTTCCAATTCGGCCTACCGGGCGGTGGCGGGCGGCAGCGACGGCTACCGCAAGCTGGATGAGGGCAACATCGTTTGGCGTCTGATCAAGGGACTGGGCCGGATCTGCAAGTTCGGCTATTTTGATTACCGGGTGATGCACGGCCTGCTGCTGGTGATGATGATCGCCTGCCTGCTGGTGTGCGGAAAACGGATGGGAAAGATACAGAAGGGACTGGGATGGCTTGGCGCCGCCGGCGAAGGCGGGCTGATCCTTTGTCAGACCGTTGTACTGTCCAGGATGGAGAGTATGCCGGTGAAAGGAGCTGCTTCCTGGATCTGTACGGCCTGCTGCGTGCTGTCGCTTGGATCACTGGCGGTATTTGTGCTGGTGCTTTTTAAGGAGAGTGTCTGCTTTGCCCGAAGCCTGTTTGTGCTGGCCAGCATGGTGGTGATCGACGGACCGTTCCTGCTGGCCAAGCCCATCACCCCAAGAGTGTTCTTCGGATCCTATGTGCTGCTGGGGCTGGTACTGAGCCTCTGGCTGAAGGGGATCCTGGAGACGGCAGCTATTCAGGCAGAAAAGGCGGATGGTAAAGAAGGAATCCTGCGGGATGCTCTCATGACACCGGGAAACGGTGCCGGGAACGGGGCAGCAGCGGACGAAGGAGGCCGGGCCGGTATGAGAAGAGGGGAGCGGCTCGCAGCCGGCGTGCTGGCGGTTCTGGTACTGGGAATCGGTCTGTACGATACGATGATCTATGCAGGGATCAGCCGGGCGGACCGGCAGCGGCTGGAGCAGATCCGGTCCCTGGCGGCATCCGGTGAGACCAGGATCTATATGGAAACGCTGGAGCATGAGGAGTACGTACACGATATTACTGTCAGCAACCGGAACGGAGAGAGGGGCTATCTTGCCTTCTACGGCCTGCCGGAGGACCTGACCCTTGTATCGGACTATACGAAAGAAAAATAAAACGGCGGAGTGAAGGCCGTTCCGATAGGAGTAACCATGATTTTTTATTTTACAGGAACCGGTAATTCCTGGTATGCGGCGGAACACCTGAAAACGGAAGGGGAGAAGCTGGTCAGTATCCGGGATTGCATGCAGAAAAAGCAGTATGAATTCGACTTTGCGGGGGAAGAGCAGGTGGGCTTTGTGTTCCCGGTCTATTTCTGGGGACTTCCTTCCATCGTGGCGGAATTTATCCGGCGCATGAAGACGAAGAACCGTCCGGCCTACACCTATGCGCTGATGACCTGCGGCGGCAGCATCGCCAATGCCTCCGGCATGCTGGATAAGGTGTTCAAACGAAAAAACTGGAAGCTGGATGCGGTCTATTCCCTGAAGATGCCGGACAACTATCTGCTGCTGTTCAAGCCGCCGACGGATGAGCAGGTCTGGAAGCTGCTGGATGAGGCGGATGCGCAGCTGGCCCAGTTCCGGAAGCTGATCGCGCTGCGGGAGGTCTGTGCCACCCGGGGCAATCTGGCCCAGATGCTGCTGAGTGCGGCGGCCTATCCGCTGTATGTCAAAGGCCGAAAGACGGCCCCCTTCTATGCAGATGAAAACTGCACGGGCTGCGGTCTGTGCGCCGGACGCTGCCCGGCGGGCGCCATTGAAATGAGAAGAAACAAGCCGGTCTGGGTAAAGAATCAGTGCGTGATGTGCATGTCCTGTACCCGGTGCGAGTCCATCCAGTACGGAAAACGGCTGCTGGGAAAACGCCGCTATGCCAATCCGGATTATCACGAAAGTCGTCCGGAGACAGAGTAAGGAGTGGCTGAATAGAAGCACCGGACTGATGGCGACAGCGGCGTGCGGTGACTGTTGATGACCATTTTTATATAAAGCCGGATCTGTTTGGATCCGGGAAGAGAGGAAGCTATGAGCATCAGAAAAAACGGAATGTTCGGGAAGCTGATCGGCGACCGGCAATTTTACCGGAAGGTGCTGATGATATCGATTCCGATCATGATTCAGAACGGTATCACGAACTTTGTGAATCTGCTGGATAACATTATGATCGGCCGGGTGGGCACGGTCCAGATGTCCGGCGCGGCCATCGTGAATCAGCTTCTGTTTGTCTACAATCTGTGTATCTTCGGCGCCCTGTCCGGTGCCGGGATCTTCACGGCCCAGTATTACGGGCAGGGGGATCAGGAGGGTGTGCGCAAGACCTTCCGCTTTAAGCTCTGGATCACCACGATCCTGACGCTGGGGACCGTCGTCCTCTTTCTGGCGGCGGGCCCGGCGCTGATCGGCATTTACCTGAAGGGAGAGGGAACTCCGGAGGATGCGGCGGCGATCCTGCACTACGGACAGCTGTACATGCGGCTGATGCTGGTGGGCCTGCCGGCCTTTATGATCAGCCAGACCTATGCGGATACCCTGCGCGAATGCGGTGAGACCATGCTGCCCATGAAGGCGGGGCTGATCTCCATCTTTGTAAACCTGATCTTCAATTATCTGCTGATCTACGGCAAGCTGGGGCTGCCGGCCATGGGTGTAGCCGGTGCAGCGGCGGCCACGGTGCTGGCCCGCTATGTGGAGGCACTGATCATCGTAGTGATCGCCCATAGGAGTGCCGCGGAGGATTCCTTCCTGCGGGGACTGTACCGCACGATGCGGGTACCCGGAGAGCTGTGCCTGCGGATCGTGATCAAGGGAAC
>JAUNDD010000010.1:0-14994 GCA_030526245.1 Lachnospiraceae bacterium | reverse complement strand
ACCGCACGATGCGGGTACCCGGAGAGCTGTGCCTGCGGATCGTGATCAAGGGAACGCCCCTGCTTTTAAACGAGACCATGTGGGCCGCAGCGGTGGCCTTTTTGAACCAGTGCTACTCGGTGCGCGGACTGGATGTGGTGGCCGGACTGAACATCGCCAACACCATCAACAACGTGTTTATGATCGTATTCATGGCCCTGGGCAATTCTGTAGGCATCATGGTAGGCCAGCTGCTGGGAGCCGGCCGGATGCGGGAGGCCCGGGAGACGGATACCCGGCTCATCGCCTTTTCCGTGTTTGCCAGTGTGATCACCGGTCTGCTGATGCTGGTGACAGCGCCGCTGTTCCCCAGACTCTACAACACCACGGAGAGCGTGCGGAGCCTGGCCATGCAGTTCATTGTGGTGCAGGCGGTGTGGATGCCCAATCACGCCTTCCTGCATGCCAGCTACTTCACGCTGCGGTCGGGAGGCAAGACCCTGGTCACCTTCCTGTTTGACAGCGTCTTCATCTGGACGGTGAGTGTGACCCTGGCCTATACGCTCAGCCGGTTTACGGATCTTTCGGTCATCTCCATCTTTATGGCGGTGACGGCGGCGGATCTGATCAAGAGCGTGGTGGGCTTTATCCTGGTGAAGAAGGGCGTCTGGATCCAGAACATTGTGGAAGCCTAGCTTTTGTATTTTAGAATGGAGAAAAGAATTATGGACAAGACACTTCGCAAACGCATACTGATGTCGCTCTTTGGCGTCATCATCTGCTCTATCAGCATTGGCATTTTCAAGATCGCGGCCCTGGGCGTGGATCCCTTCCAGTCCTTTATGGCCGGTCTGGATCAGATGATCCCGATCTCCTTCGGTACGCTGTACGTGATTGTCAATGCGATCCTGCTGATCTTCAGCCTGGTGACGGACCGTCACAACATCGGTATCGCTACCTTCATCAATCTGTTTCTGCTTGGCTATATCACCCAGTGGACCTATGAATGGCTCCAGACGATCTTTGTGGATCCGTCTCTGCCGGTCCGTTTCATCTGTCTGCTCGTGGCCATCGTCATCATCTGCTTCGGCTCCGCCTTCTATATGACAGCGGATCTGGGGGTGTCGACATACGATGCAGTCGCCATTGTCATGTCCCGGACCTGGAAGCTGGGCAAATTCAAGTATATCCGTATCGCCACCGACCTGGTCTGCGTAGGACTGGGCATTGCGACCTTCCTGCTGGGAGGCGGCAAGCCGGGGGCGATCGTGACCATCGTAGGTGTGGGTACCATCATCACGGCCTTCTTCATGGGACCGCTGATCGAGCTGTTTAATGAGAAGATCGCAAGACCGATCCTGAACAAATAAGGTGTGAGCTGCCGGCGTGAGCCGGCAGCTTTTTTTCGTGGCGGATGCGATGCGTTGCTGTTACAATAAATATACTTTATGAGAAAGGATGGCACGACCATGATCAAATACCTCGAGGGCAAGCGCGAGCAGTGCGACTACGAAGAAATGAAGGGCCTTCTGTTGTACGACAATGTGGAGGAAGAGAGCTATCCCAACCACTGGCATGCCTCCATCGAGATCATCATGCCCATCGAAAACGGCTACCACGTGGAGTGCGGCGTGGAGAGCTACGATCTGCGGGAGGGGGATGTGCTGATCATCCTGCCGGGTACGCTGCACTGTCTGGAGGGACGCCGGGGGCGCCGCCTGATCTTCCAGGCCTACATCAATATGCTCAATGAGCTGTGTTCGCTGGAAACGCTGTATGCCATGGGGGCACCGGCGGTGCTGATCACACCGGAGAAGAACCCCAAGGTCCATCGGGATATCTGCCGGAAGCTGGAGGAGAGCAGTGAGATCTACTTCAGCAAACAGCAGCTGCGGGAGCTGGCCATCACCTCCAATCTGCTGCAGATTCTTTGCATGGTGGGAGATACGCTGATCGGAGAAAAGCGATCCGTTACGGAAACGATTTCGACACAGAAGAGCGAGCAGTACTACCGGATCATGGACATCCAGCAGTACATTAACCTGCACTGCGCGGAGGATCTGTCCCTGGAGCAGGTGGCGGCCCGGGCCGGCTTTTCCATGTATCATTTCGAGCGGATTTTTAAGGAACATATTGGACTTTCCTTCTATAAATACCTGAATTATTGTAGAATTCGACGAGCCGAATGGCTGATGTCGGATCCGAAAGTCAGCATAACAGAGGCAGCGACCCGATCCGGCTTTAAATCGAGTTCCTCCTTTATCCGGATGTTTAAGATCGTGAATGGCTGCACCCCTTCGGAGTTCAGAAAAATGAAAGGCTGATTTTTAGGCCTGAAAAATTGCGGGAGAACGAAATAGACAAAAATTGTCATAAAAATGTAGTAAATATAGCCAAAACAGGTCGAAATAGCTACGATAACGTTTTCGAAACAGCAAGAATTGAAAAGAACTGCCGCAAGAATTGTATAGAAAAGGTTTAAGTAAAAATGTACTATTATAGCAACTTGAAAATATTCAAAAGGGGGAAAAATGAATATGAAAAAAGCAACAGCAATCGGCCTCAGCGTACTGGCAGCAGTTGGTATGATGAGCACAGCAGCAGCAGCAGACACCATCAATCTCTGGTCCTTCACCGATGAGATTCCGGGCATGGTCGAGAAATACCTGGAAGCACATCCGGACTTCGGATATGATGTAGAAACCACCATCGTTGCTACCACCGACGGCGCTTATCAGCCGGCTCTGGACCAGGCAATCCTGGATGGCGGCGACTCTGCTCCGGACATCTATGCAGCAGAAGGCGCATTCGTTCTGAAGTATACTCAGGGCGACATGGCTGATTATGCAGCTCCGTACGCAGACCTGGGCATCGACATCGACGCTAAGCTGGAAGAGGCAGGTATCGCTCAGTACTCTGTAGATATCGGAACCAGAGGCGACGGCGCAGTTGTAGGTCTTGGCTATCAGGCTACCGGCGGATGCTTCATCTACAGAAGAAGCATTGCACAGGCAGCATTCGGCACCGACGATCCGGAACAGATCGCAGAGATCATCGGATCCGGCAGCGGTAACTGGGATAAGTTCTTCGAGGCAGCTGAAACTCTGAAGGAAGCTGGCTACGGCATCGTATCCGGTGACGGCGATGTCTGGCACGCAGTTGAGAACAGCTCCGATCAGGGCTGGATCGTTGACGGCAAGCTCGTGATCGACCCGAAGAGAGAAGCATTCCTGGATATCTCCAAGACTCTGAAGGACAACGGCTATCACAATGACACTCAGGACTGGCAGGATGCATGGTTCGCAGATATGAAGGGTGTTGGCGAGAAGGAGATCTTCGGTTTCTTCGGACCGGCATGGCTGATCAACTATACTCTGGCTCCGAACTGCGGCGGCGAAGCAGTTGGTGAAGGTACCTACGGTGACTGGGCAGTATGTGCACCGCCGGTTGGCTTCTTCTGGGGCGGCACCTGGGTTCTGGCAAACAACAAGAACGTTGACACCGATAAGGCAGCAGCTGTTGCTGAGCTGATCGAGTGGATCACTCTGGACTGCACCGAAGATGGTCTGCAGTACAAGTGGGCAAACGGCACTCTGAACGGCGAAGGCGGCACCAAGGACTGTGTTGCTTCTGCAACGGTTCTGGGTATGTCCGATGGTGCTCTGGATTTCCTTGGCGGACAGAACGCATTCGAGTACTTCGTACCGGCTAACGAATATGCAAATGGTAAGAACCTGACTCAGTACGATGAGACCATCAACATGTACTGGAGAGACGCTGTACGTTCTTACACCTCTGGCGACTGCGAGAGAGAAGAAGCGATCGAAAACTTCAAGACCAACGTTGCTGACAACCTGGACGTTATTGTTGAGTAATTGAATAGGTTTACGATCGAAGCTTATACTTCATGTAGCAAATAGATGGGGGCGGTGGGTTCCACCGCCTCTCATTTTTTGAAAGATAGTTTCAGAGGGAAGAGCATGAATAAGAAGAAGAAAGCGGTATCCTACGCGAAATACGGCTATATTTTCAGCCTGCCGTTCATCATTACCTTCGCGTTGTTTACCTTGTATCCGATCATTTACACGGTTATCATCGGCTTTACGGATCTGAAGGGTGTTGGAAAAACAGCATTCCATTTCCTGACAGAGGATCCGTTTGCAAACTTTAAGGCTGTGCTGGGCGCCAAAACGTTCTGGACAGCACTTAAGAATACGTTCATTCTCTGGGGCGTAAACTTCCTGCCGCAGATCCTGCTGGCCCTGTTACTGGCAGCCCTTTTCACCAATACCAGAAACAAGGTAAAGGGTCAGGGCTTCTTTAAAGTTGTTTTCTATATGCCGAACATTATTACGGCTGCTACCGTATCCGTACTGTTCGCATCCCTGTTTGGCTATCCCATGGGACCGGTCAACAGCCTGCTTCGCGGAATTGGCATCCTGAAGGAGCCGTTCTATTTCCTGAATAACAAGTATGCCGCCAAGGGCATCGTTTCCTTTATCCAGTTCTGGATGTGGTATGGCTATACCATGATCATCCTGATCTCGGGTATTCTGGGTATCTCTCCGGAGATCTATGAGTCCGCTGACATCGACGGTGCAACGGATTTCCAGAAATTCCTGTATGTAACTTTGCCGAATCTGAGAACTGTGCTGATCTATACCCTGGTTACCAGCTTGATCGGTGGTCTGCAGATGTTCGATATCCCGTTCCTTCTTGTTTCCAAGCAGGGTCCGAACAACGCGACTCTTACCACCAGCTGCTTCATTTACAACCAGGCCTTCAGCGGCAGCTATCTGTATAATAAAGCTTCTGCAGCAAGTATCTTTATGTTTATCCTGATCTCGATCATGTCTGCCTTCGTATTCTTCCTGATGCGCGACAAGGATGAGATCGCCGAAAAGAAGCTGCACAAGCAGGTTGAAAAAGAAATGAAAGCAAAAATGAAGGCTCAGAAGAAAGGAGGAATGGCATAATGAAGGGTAAGCATCCGGTTCGAATGACCATTATCTACATTATGTGTGCGGTTCTGACCGTGCTCAGCATCCTGCCGTTCCTCGTAATGGCTGTTAACTCTACCAGAAGTACGGTTCAGATCCAGGAGCACGCGATCTCTCTGATCCCGTCCACCTATCTGCTGAAGAACCTGGCGGTTCTGACCGGCAAGAGCTTCAATCCGATCCGCGGTTTCTTAAACTCGCTGATCATCGCCGGCGGCACGACCATCTGTACAGTATATTTCTCCACGCTGACAGCCTACGCACTGGTGGCTTATCGCTGGAAGCTGCGCGATTCCTTCTTTACCTTCATCATGGCGGTTCTGATGGTACCGACTCAGCTGGTCAACATCGGTTTCTACCAGTTCATGTATAAGATCCATATGACGAACAACTTCCTGCCGCTGATCATTCCGGCGATCGCTGCTCCGTCCTGTGTGTTCTTCATGAGACAGTTTATGATTCCGTCCCTGCATCTGGACCTGATCAATGCAGCGCGTATCGACGGTTCAAAGGAGTTTGCTACCTTCAATAAGATCGTTCTTCCGATCATGAAGCCGGCGATTGCCACCCAGGCGATCTTCTCCTTCGTAAACAGCTGGAACAACCTGTTCCTGCCGCAGATCCTTCTGACCAAGCAGGAAAAGTACACCATGCCGATCATGGTTGCACTGCTGAAGGGTGACCTTTACAAAACAGAGTACGGCTCCATCTATCTTGGTCTGACTCTGACCACCCTGCCGCTGTTTATTGTTTACTTCGCGCTGTCCAAGTACATCATTGCCGGTGTAGCTCTTGGCGGCGTTAAGGGTTAATGTAATATGTATATTTTCAGCATGGAAAATCCCTTCTGGCGGTTCGTCGGAAGAGTGGTGGATCTGGTATGGATCAATGTGCTGACACTTGTTTGCTGCCTCCCGGTGTTTACCATCGGGGCAGCGATCAGTGCAATGGACAAGATTCTGATCCAGATCGTTGTCAAAGAAGAGGGCAGTCTTACAAAGGGGTATTTCAAGGCGTTTAAGGAGAATTTTAAGCGTTCGACCGTTGTGTGGCTGCCTTCTCTTTTTGCATTATTGATTTTATTTTACAATGCCTGGCTGATCCATCAGGGTGTGATGGATGGCCTGGGCAAGGGGATGATCACCGTAGCCGGTGTCAGCATCGGCATCCTGGCGGTGGTGATCGTATCGGTTCTGCAGTATTATCTGGCACTGACGGCCCGTTTTGACGCGGACCTGAAGCAGACGCTGAAAAACGCCGGCCTGCTGGCCTTTGCCTTTTTCCCGAGAACCTTAAGCATTCTGGTGATCATGCTGTTTCCGGTGGCACTGATGATGCTCAGCGACTATTTCCTGATGTTCTGGTTTGTGTACGGACTGGCGATTCCGGGGTATTTTATTGCCCAGATCTTCGCCGGGATCTTCTATAAGATCCAGCTGACCCAGACCATGGATGAAGTGGAGGCGGATGCGCTGGTGGAAAAGACGGAGGAGCTTTCGGACGCATCGACGATAGAATAAGGGGCGCAGGGACCGCTCCTGTTCGGTGAGTATTTCTTACGGATCGCTCCTGTTCGGTGAGTATTTCTTACGGAGCGACCGGCCTGTGTGCTGGACCGGTTTGTGAATGGATGGTACAGGAATAGAAGATGAAAAAAGACAGAATGACAAAAGAACAGTTTCGGGAGATGAACCTGAAGGCGAAGCTTCAGTGGCTTTTGCAGTATTACGGTCTGACGACTCTGGTGGTGATCATCGCCCTGCTGGTGATCTTCAATCTGGTGAAAACGGTACTGTTTCCGGCACCGGAGCCGGATGGACATATGGTGCTGCTGACGGATGAGTTCGTGCAGGAGAATGCCCTGGCCTGGCAGAAGGAGCTGGAGCAGCAGACCGGAAAGGACATCCTGATCGAGGTCTTTAATGTTTCGGACCTGTACGGACAGGCGAGCTTCTCGGCAAAGATGGGCGTGGACCAGATCGACCTGGTGGTGGTGCCGGAGAACGAGAAAGATATGCTGCTGGAAGCCGAAGCCATCGAAAAGGCAACGAAGCTGGAGCTGACAGACCTGTACATGGCGGTGACGACGACCGCCAGAGAGGGTGAGACCCTGGAAGCGATGATCGCCTATTTTGAGAAGACCTTTGATGTGACGCTGGAGCGATGAGATCTCTGACGGATGGAACTGTGCTGCAGAAGACATGGAAACTGCGTTTCGGCATATTCGAGGCGAACGGGGAATGAAAGCCGCGAAAGGTGTTTTCCCGGAGGAAAAGACAGAAATAAATTGAGGTGGGACATATGATTAGCAGAAAACTGAGAGAAGAGGCCCGCGCCAAAGCCGTAGAGCTGGTGGGCAAGATGACGGTGGAGGAGATGGTCACCCAGCTTCGGTACGATGCGGAGGCCATTGAGCGGCTGAATATCCCGGAATACAACTGGTGGGGCGAGGCTCTTCACGGAACCGCCCGGGCCGGCGCAGCGACGGTATTCCCTCAGTCCATCGGACTGGCAGCCTGCTTTGATGATGAACTCATTGAGCGGGTGTTTGAGGCTGCTTCCACGGAATCGAGAGCAAAATACAATGCCATGTCCAAAGAGGGGGACCGGGATATCTACAAGGGTCTCACCATGTGGACACCCAATGTCAATATCTTCCGTGATCCCCGCTGGGGCCGCGGACAGGAGACCTACGGAGAGGATCCGTATCTGACCTCCCGCATGGGTGTGGCCTGTGTCAAGGGTCTGCAGGGTGACGGAGAGCATTATCGTACGGCGGCCTGTGCCAAGCATTTTGCGGTGCATTCCGGACCGGAGGCGGTGCGTCATCATTTCGATGCCAAATGTAACCAGAAGGATCTCCACGAGACCTATCTGCCGGCTTTTGAGGCCTGTGTCAAGGAAGCCGGAGTGGAAGCGGTGATGGGTGCCTACAACCGTACCAACGGGGAACCCTGCTGCGGTCATGAGGAGCTGATGGTGAAGATTCTGCGCGGTGACTGGGGATTTGAGGGTCACTATGTATCCGATTGCTGGGCGATTCGTGATTTCCATGAGAACCACATGGTCACCAAAAACCCGAGAGAATCGGCAGCGCTGGCTTTGAGCAAGGGCTGCGATGTGAACTGCGGCTGTACCTATCTTTGCATGCTGCAGGCCTACAAGGAAAAGCTGATCACCAAAAAGGAGATCGAGACAGCGGCGATCCGTCTGTTTACCGCCCGTTATCTGATGGGCATGTTCGAACCCACGGAGTATGATGAGCTGGGCTACGAATCCGTGGAGTGCCGGGAGCATCTGGCCCTGTCCAGAGAGGCGGCTGCCAAATCCGCAGTCCTGCTTAAGAACGACGGTCTGCTTCCGCTGAAGAAGGAAGATCTGAAGGCCATTGCGGTCATCGGACCCAATGCTTCCAGCCGCGCGGCACTGGCCGGCAACTATCACGGCACAGCTTCCCGTTACTGGACCGTCACCGAGGGAATCATGGATGCGGTGAAGGATGAGGAGATCCGTGTGTATTACTCCGAGGGCTGCCATCTGTTCAAGGACCGGATCGAGCATCTGGCCCAGCCCAATGACCGTGTATCCGAGGCCATGGCCATCGCCCGTCTGTCGGATGTGGTGGTGCTGTGCGTAGGCCTGGATGAGACCCTGGAGGGCGAGGAAGGCGATACCGGAAACAGCTATGCGTCCGGAGACAAGAATGACCTGCTGCTGCCGGAGAGCCAGCGCATCCTGATCGATGCCCTGGTGAAGGTGGGCAAGCCCATCGTGCTCCTGAACATGACCGGTTCTGCCATGGACCTGTCCTTCGCAAGGGACAACGAGGTCTTTGGTGCGGTGATCCAGACCTGGTATCCGGGTGCCCAGGGCGGTCTGGCTCTGGCCGACATCCTGTTCGGAAAGGTTTCACCCTCCGGTAAGCTGCCGGTTACCTTCTATGAGACCACCGAGGAGCTGCCGGATTTCGAGGACTACGCTATGAAGGGGCGTACCTACCGGTACATGGAGACAAAGGCCCAGTATCCCTTCGGCTTTGGTCTGACCTATTCGGACGTGGCGGTGGAGGATGCTTCCTTTGTGATTGATCCGCAGGAGATGGCGAAGGCTTTTGCAGCCGATCCGGAGAATGCCGGGTTTGAGCTGAAGGTGAAGGTGCGGAACCTGGGCGATACGGCCACAGATGACGTGGTTCAGATCTATGTGAAGGATCTGGAATCCGAGTTCGCCGTACGCAATCACAGCCTGTGTGCCTTTAAGCGGGTGACTCTGTCAGCCGGTGAGACCAAAGAGGTTTCTCTGAAGGTCAACGGAAAGGCTTTGATGGTTTATAACAACGATGGAAAGCGCATCCCGGGCAGCGGACAGTACGTGTTCTACGCAGGTACCTCCCAGCCGGATGAGGTCAGCGTGAAGCTGACAGGCCACGAGCCGGTACAGATCCGGGTCTCTCTGGCATGACATGCAGATAAGAGGAGGGCTGTCGAGCTATCCCCCTGGCAGCACTCACCTTACTGCTGCGGCGGACTTTGCAGCTGAACAGAGCAGCCGCAGCGCCTTTTCTTCTATTCATGCGAAAGAACGCAGCCCCCGGGCTGCGTTCTTTCCATTTCCGGGATAAGTTGGTATAATAACCGAACTGAAAACTCCGGGCTGACATAAACGAGTATCCCGAATATGCAGCGAAACAACAAAACACAGATTGGAAATATAAGCTATGAATTTACTGACCATTGAGCATCTGACAAAATCCTATACGGAGCGCCTGCTCTTCGACGACACGGATTTCTCCATCAATGAAGGGGAGAAGATCGGTGTCATCGGTGTGAACGGTACCGGTAAATCCACACTCCTGCGGATCGTGGCAGGGCTGGAGGAGCCGGATCGGGGAACGGTGACGAAGGGAAACCGGGTGACCATCCGCTTCCTGTCCCAGCAGCAGGATTTCGATCCGGAGCATACCGTGCTGGAAGCGGTGATGGAGGGCAACCGGACACCGCACAATGAGTGGAGTCTGGAGGCGGAGGCCCGCAGTATGCTCAGTGAGCTGAAGCTGCCGGATCCGGAGCAGAAGGTGGCTCAGCTCTCCGGCGGACAGAAGAAACGGGCCGCACTGGCCAGCGTGCTGCTTTCCAAAGCGGAGATTCTGGTGCTGGACGAGCCCACCAACCACCTGGACAACGAGATGTCCGCCTGGCTGGAGGATTATCTGATCCGCATGCGCTGTGCCCTGCTGATGGTGACTCATGACCGGTATTTTCTGGACCGGGTGTCCAACCGGATCATTGAGCTGGACAAGGGCAGGATCTATTCCTATCCGGGCAGCTATTCCGAGTTCATCCGGTTGAAGGAAGCCCGCCAGAATATGGAGATCGCCGCGGAGCGCAAGCGGAAGAGTATTCTGCGCACTGAGCTGGAATGGCTGATGCGCGGTGCCCGGGCCCGATCCACCAAGCAGAAGGCGCATATCCAGCGGATCGAAGCCATGCAGGAGATCAAGGGTCCGGAGGCGGAGCAGCGGATCGAGATGAGCTCGGTGAGCTCCCGTATGGGCAAAAAGACCATCGAGGTGTCGGAGCTGTCCAAGGCCTATGGCCCCCGGGTCCTGTTTCAGGACTATTCCTATATCTTTCTTCGAAGTGACCGGATCGGCATCATCGGTCCAAACGGCTGCGGTAAATCCACGCTGCTGAAGATCCTTACCGGCAACGAAAAGCCGGATCAGGGAACGGTGGAGATCGGCGATACCATTCGGCTTGGCTATTTTTCCCAGGACAGCTCCCAGATGGATCCAGATGAGCGGGTGATCGACTACATCAAGGATGCCGGCGAGTATATCCAGACGAAGGATGGTCGGATCACGGCGGCTATGCTGCTGGAGCGTTTTCTGTTTGACGGAGCCATGCAGTGGAGTCCCATCGGCAAGCTCTCCGGAGGTGAGCGGCGGCGTCTGCAGCTGCTGCGGGTCCTGATCACCTCGCCGAACGTGCTGATCCTGGACGAGCCCACCAATGATCTGGATATTCAGACCCTGACGATCCTGGAGGATTATCTGGACGGCTTTGACGGGATCATCATCGTGGTGTCCCATGACCGCTATTTCCTGGATCGGATCGTGACCCGTATTTTTGCCTTTGAAGAGGGTGGCCATATCCAGCAGTACGAAGGAAATTATTCGGACTACCTGATCACCCAGGAGCTTCGCCGGCCGCAGCTGCCGGAGGGAGCCGCAAAGGGAAAACGGTCCCCGGAGACGGGAGCAGCCGGCCGGAACGGAGCCGGAGGAGCAGCAGGCAGCGCGGCCGGCGCATCGGCGGAGGCTGGTGACAGCGGCAAAAACAGCTGGAAGGGAGCCCCCAAGAAGCTGAAGTTTACCTATAAGGAGCAGAAGGAGTTCGAGACCATCGACCAGGATATCGAGGATCTGGAAAACCGGGTGGCGGAGCTGGAGGAGCAGATGGAAGAGCAGGCTGCCAATTACGATAAGCTGATGGAGCTGACGGCTCAGCGGGATGAAGCGGCCCGGGCGCTGGAGGAAAAGATGGAGCGTTGGGAGTATCTGACGGAGCTGGCGGAACGAATCGAAAAGGGCGAGACGGTCTGAGTAATGACAGGGCGTGTGAAATCATAATGGTTTCACACGCTTTGTTGCTTCCGGACATGTTATAGAAAGTGAAAGCACGTTGAAGTAGTGCCAGATGGCACTGTTTTTGTTAGAATGAATGTGTTTAGAATAGACATGTCGGAGGAAGCTTATGAAGGAAGTCACGCGTGTTTTGAAACGATTGGGAATGTACTATCTGCTGATGGCGCTTGCGTTCATTCCGTGTTCGGAGCTCCTGCCGAGTGTGTTTCCGATCCGTAATATCACGACGATCTACTATCTGATTCTCGGCGTAGGTCTGATCTTCTATTATTCTTACCGTGTGAGCCGGACAGGTGGTCTGCGGAGGATGATGAAGGCCATTGCCTGGCTGGAGTTTTTACTGATCCTGTTTCGAGCGCTCAAGTATGTATCCCTGCGGGAAGTGGATGTACTGGCGCGTCATGCCTGGTATCTCTATTACCTTCCGATTCTGCTGATCCCTTTGTTCCTGTTTTTTATTGCCCTGCTGGTTTCGGAGACCGACCGGCAGCATATCCGGTTTAAGTGGCTTTGGACCATTGTCTTTACCGGCGTGCTGGTGGTTCTCGTACTGACCAACGATGTACATCAGTGGATTTTTCGCTTTCAGCCGGGCTTTGAGAACTGGGACGGCACATACACCTACGGTCTGTTGTACTATGTGGTGACGGTCTGGGAGTTTATTCTTTACACGGCAGCAGTGGCGATGATGGTCAGAGCCTGCCGGGTGAGAAGTGCCCGCAGGCATGCCTGGCTGATCTCGCTGCCCTTTGCCATCGGAGTGGTCCTGCTTGTGCTGCTGATTACGGATACGATGCCGAGGATATGCGGGGTGAGGATCATGGAGTTCCCGGAAACCATTTTGTTTATGGTGGCGGGCGTGATGGAGTGTGCCATGGTACTGGGACTGATTCCGACGAATGACAGCTATGGAAAGCTGTTTCAGATCTCGTCGGTGGCGGCTCAGATTGTGGACAAAAACGGAGATCCGGTCTACCGATCCCCCAAGGCAGCGACCCTGTCGCCGGAGCAGATGAGCGCGGAAGGGAATACCCGCATCGGGGAACACACCGTTTTGCATCGCATGGAGCTTCCGGGAGGTTTCGGGTTCTGGCAGGATGATGTGACGGCGCTGGACCATCTGAATGAACAGCTGAAGGAAGCAAAGGAGCGTTTATCCGAGGAGACTGAGCTTCTCCGGCTGCAAAACGAACTTCAAAAACAGCAGAAGACCATTGAAGCGCGTACCCGGGTGTACGATACCATTGCCCGCAGAACGAAGGAGCAGTCCCAGAAGATCTCCGGGCTGGCGGATGAGGCACTGCAGACGGAGGATCCGGGAAGACTGGATGAGCTGAGAAAGGAGATCGTGCTGCGGGGCGCCTACATCAAACGTTATTCGAATCTGATGCTGCTGTCTTCCGGGGAAACCTTCATCGATGTGGGAGAGGTGGCCCTGTCTCTGTCGGAGATCCTGCGTTATCTGAATCTGTTTGGTATATCCGTGGAGCTTCTGGAGGATGCTGCCGGGCGGGTACAGGCAGAGGCGGCCCTTTCCCTGTTTGAAGTGCTGGAGCGGCTGGTGGAGGATAACCGCGTGCATTTACGAGGGGTGGCTGTGCGTTTTCGAAATACAAAGAAGGGCATCGCCTGTCGCTTTGTCATGGAGAATCTGCAGACGTCGCTGGAAGAGGATGCCCGGCAGCGGCTGCTGAAAAAAGGAATCGAGACAGAGAGCTTTTGTGAGGAAGGAATCACCTATCTTACTTTCTATCTGCAGGACGGAGGTGAGCTGTGATGCCGTTTCAGCTGTTGCCGCCCTTTGCAAGGGCCATGTTTTCCGTGTGGACGCTGATGATCTTTCTGCTGTCAATTTTTGATGCGGCCTATGCCGTTTATCAGAAAAGGTACCATGCGCTGGCGGTTCCGGCCGGTCTGGCCGGGGTGGCGGAGCTTCTGCGTCAGGTTATTCTGGATCACAGTCTGCTTTATATCGATTCCGGGCATCGGGCCGGGAAGATGACCCTTGCTCTGACCGGACTTTCCTGCTGGCTTTGGATGCTTTTTTTGGCCGGGATGACGGCGGCTGCGGTCTTTCTGCTGCTTGGCAGTATTCGTTACGGTCGCAACCGGATCACGCTGGGAACCGTGAAGCAGTGCGCGGATCAGCTCCCGACGGGAATCTGCTACTGGCGAAGTAGCGGACAGGTGATCCTGTCCAACCACTGCATGAATCGTCTCTGTATTGCGCTGACCGGGGAACCCTTATTGAACGGCAATGCGTTTCGAGGCAGCCTGCCGGCCAGTGATCTGGCGGATGAAATGGTCACGCTGGAGGGAAAGACCTGGCGTTTTTTCTGTCGGGAGCTTCTCTTTGACGGGGAGATCATCCAGGAGATGATCGCCTCAGATGTAACGGAAGAGTACCGGAAAACAGAGGATCTTAAGCGGGACACGGAGCAGATCCGGCATCTCCGGGAGGAGCTTCAGACCTATCGGAGAGATATGGAAGAGACCATTCACAAGCAGGAGATTCTCCAGGCTAAGATCAATATCCATGATGAGATGAATCGTCTGATGCTGGGGACGGTATCCGTGGATGCGGCGGATCGGGAAAAACTGGATCCCATGCTTTCCATGTGGAAAAAGAATGCCTTGCTTCTGTTTATGGAGGCGGAGAATGAGAAACGATCCCTGGAAAATCTGGAAGCATTTGCCGGGCAGATGAACCTGCAGCTGGTCTGGAAGAGTGATTTTTCGCGGTATCCGGAGCGGGAAATCCGGGAGATCTTCTTTCTGGCGGCCCGGGAGGCTATGGTCAATGCCGTGAAGCATGCCGGTGCCCGGACGATCACGCTCTCCCGGGAGGAGACGAAGGAAGGACTGCGCTGTATCATCGAAAATGACGGAGCCATGCCGGAGAAGGGGGTACACTTTACCGGTGGCTTAAGGAACCTGTCGGAGCTGGCGCAAAAGCAGGGGGTGACGCTGTCGGCGGAGGTAGGAGATACCTTCCGGCTGATTCTGATAGTGCCATATGGCACTATGGCGGCGGAGGAGGATACGCTATAATGATCAAGGTGTCAAAAGTATGACGGATCGTTTCATACACCGGTCCGTGCAATGTGAAGATCCACTGGACCTTCATCACCTTCACTGATCTGACCCGCTATTCGTAATCCATAGATAACCGCAAAGGTATCGGAGAAAGGAGGCAGCCTATGGCATACAATGTATTGATCGTTGAAGACCAGGATATGCCCCGGCAGCTATTTGAAATCTTCATTGGACAGAGCGAGGCGTTTGTGCATCTCGCTTCTATTCCCAATGCCTCTGCGGCCATGGTGTACTGCAGAAATCAGCGGGTAGATCTGATCTTGATGGATGTGA
>JAUNDD010000024.1 GCA_030526245.1 Lachnospiraceae bacterium | reverse complement strand
CAAAATCCCATTGCCGAAGGCAATTTGGAATGGATTTTGGCCCGTTGCAGTTCACCGCGTGAACTGCAACAGGATTGAGTGTTATTAAGTCACGTCTCCACTATCATGCAAGCATGAGTGGAGACGTGACTTTTAACACTTTAATCAGGACAAAGCGTGCAAAGCACGCTAGCCGCTTCGCGGCGGTTGTCCGGATATTTGCCCGATTTTATATCGGGCCCGTAGGAAATTCCAGACGGAATTTCCTACGAAATAAAAAACCCCGTCTGTGGAACCTGAATTCCACAAACGGGGTGATTTTACCTTGATCGAACCGAATTAGTCCTGTACGTACGGCATCAGGGATACGTGACGTGCTCTCTTGATAGCAACAGTCAGAGCTCTCTGATGTTTTGCACAGTTGCCGGTGATACGTCTCGGAAGGATCTTTCCTCTCTCAGAAACGTACTTTTTCAGCTTGTTGGTATCCTTGTAATCGATCTCGTTGTTCTCTTTACCGCAGAAAACGCAAACTTTCTTTCTTCTGTGGCCGCCTCTTCTCTTCATCGGAGAATCGCTTCTCTCTCTTGTAAAAGCCATGATAAATTCCTCCCGTACTCGTCCCTGTTTATTTCAGGGGATTAGTTAAAAGGCAGTTCCTCGTCGATCCCATCCGGAATGTTCATAAATCCATCCGCGCTGGGAGCCGGTGCCGGTGTCGGTGCCGGACGAGATGCAGCCGGTTCATAAGAAGACGGAGCGGAATATCCGCGTCCCTCGCTGGCTGCTGCCTTACTTTCAGCAAATTCCTGATCTTCTACCACAACATCGGTGGTATAAACCTTCTGGCCATCTCTGTTGGTATAGCTTCCAGTCTGAATACGGCCGGATACCACGATCTTAGTTCCCTGATGAAGATACTTCTCAGCGAATTCAGCACTGCGGCCGAAGGCTACACAGGGAATAAAATCTGCGGTCTGCTCACCACTGTCTCTTCTGGTAAAACGACGGTCAACTGCCAGTGTATATCTTGCATAGGCACTGGAGTTATCACCTGCGGAATACCGGACTTCAGGATCACGGGTCAGACGACCCATTAAGATGACTCTGTTCATAAGCTTTCTCCTCTATTTACGCATCCTGTCTAACGCATAAATATCTGAGTACGTTCTCCATGATACGAAGCTTCTGCTCGATCTCTGCCGGAGCTGTACTCTCTGCCTCAAAGTGAATGAAGTAGAAGAATCCTTCATGCATCTTCTGGATTTCGTAGGCCAGTCTCTTCTTGCCCCACTCATCTACATCACTGATCTGTCCGCCGAATCTGGTAACATACTCTTTTACCTTTTCAACGACAGCAGCTCTCTGCTCATCTTCGAGTTTAGCGTTGACAACAACGGCTAATTCATACTTGTTCATGCTACTGCACCTCCTTATGGTCTTATGGCCCCTTTTTTTCGAACCTCACGGCCCGTCCGTGTAAAGGAGCAAGGAAAATATATCACGGAACTCCAATTTATCACACGCTGCAACCTTTTGCAAGCCCTTTTTTCATCATGGCTTCATCAGTTGACAGCCATGACGGATATCCAGGCTTTACAGTCGTACTTGTCAAATGCCCTCCGGGAATCAATCTGCCAGGCAATGACCGCTCATCCCAGCATCTCCACTGCCTGACCCAGCACCTTGCCGATGCTGTCCTGGATCAGCAGATCCGCCTGCCCGTCGGCGGAGGTTGCGCCTTTGTTGATCAGCACCAGATGCTTTCCTCTGAAATAGTTGATCATGCCCGCTGCCGGATACACCACCAGGGAGGTACCGCCTATGATCAGAACCTCTGCCCGGCGGATGGCTGCGATCGCCCCGCTGACCACCTGATCATCCAGTCCTTCTTCATACAGCACTACGTCCGGTTTGATGAGATGACCGCACCGGCTGCACACCGGCACCTCCTCCGATGCCTTGATATATTCTGCATCAAAGAACTCTCCGCAATGCGTACAGTAATTGCGCAGCACACTGCCATGCAGCTCATACACCCTTTTGCTGCCGGCCGCCTGATGAAGACCGTCGATGTTCTGGGTGACCACCGCCTGCAGCTTTCCCATCTCCTCCAGTCTGGCCAGTGCCAGATGCGCGGCGTTCGGCTTCGCATCCAGGCAAAGCATCTTATCCTTGTAGAACCGGTAAAACTCCGGTGTGTTCTGCACGAAAAAGCTGTGACTGATGATGCGCTCCGGCGGGTACTGATACTTCATATTATAGAGACCGTCCACACTTCGAAAATCCGGGATCCCGCTCTCCGTGGAAACACCGGCCCCGCCAAAGAAGACGATGTTATGGCTTTCCCTCAATATATCCGCCAGTCTGCTGATCTTTTCTTCCATATCTGTTCCTTCCTTCTTTCAAGATACTTCTATCCTGACGCATTCGATGCTCCGGCCTCTCATTTCGTTACAGTTCATGCAGTGAGCTGTAACTGATCAAAATCCATTCCAAATTGCCGTCGCTCCTGCTCCCGGGTCAGATTGCCCCTGCAAAATCAAATTGCCGTTTCTCCTACTGCGCCAGGGGAGATCCTTCCGCCAGATAGATCTTCTCCACCACGCCATGCACCACAAATCGGGTACTGGAATCTCCGGTACAGGTCGATAAGGTGACCACCCGGTCGATCTGATCGGTCTGCGCCAGCTTAGATCCGCTCAGCACCGAATTGGTTGAACACTCCTCAAAGAATTCCTTAAAGCCTTCCTGGGTAAAACGCACACGATACCGGTCTCCCACCGCATCCACCGTCGAAGCACCGAAGATCCGATACTGATAGATCAGATCCGGCGTGAAGATCCAGAAATAGGGATTGCTTTCATAGACCTCCAGGTCCTTAAGCTTGCTCAGCTTACCGAACATGGAGCCATCCTTCATATTATGTCCATACACAATGGAATTCTGATCACTGAAAAACTTTGAGTTATCGCAGTTCAGGAAAATACAGCCGGCAAAATTGTCCTGCCGCTCAAAGGTTCTGTGCAGATAATAATCATTATCCGCTGCCTGGGTGATGGGGTAGGACATATCCAGCGCCCCCAGACGGATCCAGCCGATGATCTCCGAATTCAGTGTCTGCAGCTGTTCAAAATCAATGGGATTTTTAAGCACCGGCAGCTTCTTGACCTCACCGTTTTCCACAGCCTCGTCCTGTCCGGCAAACAGACAGCGGATCGGCAGGGTCATCGGATTTTCCAGTTCATCCACCTGCTTTAAGTCTGCGCCAACCACCAGAGAGATCGTCAGCTCCTCGCCGTTCTGGGCCGCTGCCGTATCTCCCGGCACCTTGTCACTTTTCTGTTCTGTCTTTCCGGTTGCAGTGCTGCCGACCGCATTTCCTGCTCCCGTTCCTGCATTGCCGCCAGCCGCATTTCCAGTCTCGGCTCCTGCTGCTCCACCAGCTACGCTTTCCTGGCCGGCCTCTGCCTTCGGCACGATCTCCTTCACTTCACCGGTGTTACGGTCGATGGTGACCAGCAGCTCCGTGCCCTTTTTGTAGCCTTCGATCATCTCATCTCCCGAAAGCTCCGTCACATCCCCGTCATCCTTGCAATCCTCTACCACGGTATAGCGATCCGCCAGATTGGAGTATTCATCCGAACCGGCCTTGTAATCCAGATAGTAGCCCACCAGCTTCCAGGCCGAAAATGCAAACACACCGATGGCCGCCAGCAGCAGCACGGTCGTCAGAAAAGATCCAAAACCGCCCTTCTTCTTTTTCTTCTTTAAAGAAGGATCATAGCGATAATCGTCGTAATCATCATATCTTGGCATAATGATCTCCTTATTCCGAAAAGACCGGTTTCCATCATCAGAAACCGGTCATCCTCTACTCATCTGCCCAGGGCAGACACATCATCACGCCGCAGCAGCTCTGCCCTGCGGACCATGATTTTTATTCACAATTGCCGACTGTACGCGGATACGGGATGACATCGCGGATGTTGCCCATACCGGTCACATACATAACCAGACGCTCAAAGCCCAGACCGAAGCCCGCATGACGGGTGCTTCCATATCTGCGCAGGTCCAGATAATTCTTATACATGCTCTCTTCCATGCCCAGCTCCTTGATACGGCTGGTCAGGATGTCGAGATTTTCTTCTCTCTGGCTTCCGCCGATGATCTCGCCGATGCCCGGTACCAGACAGTCCATAGCTGCTACGGTCTTTCCATCCGGATTGAGCTTCATATAGAAAGCCTTGATCTCACGCGGATAATCCGTTACGAATACCGGACGCTTGAAGATCTGCTCGGTCAGATAACGCTCATGCTCGGTCTGCAGATCGCAGCCCCAGTATACCTTGTAATCAAAGTTGTCGTTATTCTTTTCCAGCAGTTCGATGGCTTCCGTATAGGTAACGCGTCCGAAATCGGAGTTGATCACATGATTCAGACGATCCAGAAGTCCCTTGTCCACAAAGGAATTGAAGAAGTTCATCTCTTCCGGAGCGTTCTCGAGAATGTAACGGAAGATGTACTTCAGCATAGCCTCAGCCAGCTCCATATCATCCTGCAGATCTGCAAAGGAGATCTCCGGCTCGATCATCCAGAACTCAGCCGCATGACGGGTGGTGTTGGAATTCTCTGCACGGAAGGTCGGTCCAAAGGTATAGATCTTACGGAAGGCCTGCGCATAGGTCTCACCGTCCAGCTGACCGGATACCGTCAGGTTCGTGGACTTTCCGAAGAAATCCTGTGAAAAATCGATCTGTCCCTGATCATCTCTCGGGATGTTGTCCAGATCCAGGTTGGTCACACGGAACATCTCGCCGGCACCTTCGCAGTCACTTCCTGTGATGATCGGCGTATGAACATATACGAAGCCTCTCTCCTGGAAGAACTGGTGGATCGCATAGGCAGCCAGGGAACGTACACGGAATACTGCCTGGAACACATTCGTTCTCGGACGCAGATGCGGAACCGTTCTCAGGTACTCCATGGTATGACGCTTCTTCTGCATCGGATAATCCGGCGTAGAAGCACCCTCTACGATTACTTCGTCAGCCTGAATCTCAAAGGGCTGCTTGGCCTGGGGTGTTGCTACCAGCTTACCGGTAACGATCACAGCCGAACCAACATTCAGATGGCTGATTTCTTCAAAGTTGCTCACACGATCGGCAGAATACACGATCTGAAGTGTTTCAAAGAAGGTACCGTCATGCAGCACCAGGAAACCAAAGGTCTTGGAATCACGAATACTTCTGAGCCAGCCGCCTACGGTGATCGTCTGGTCCAGATATGCTTCACGGTTTCTGTAAAGATCCTTTACCGTAACAAAATCCATATTGATCTTTTCCTCATCTTTCTATCAATAACTGGTGCGTGTCGAAAGCGTCCCTCTGCCGCCTGCCTTCCTTCATCCTGGCAAGCTGCTGCAAGGCGCTTTCGACACGGCAATCCTATATCTTAATAAAATACCACACGGTCCTGCAGAAAACAACCATGGATGCTTGAACTCAGCAACCCTCGGGATTTTGCCGCATACGCGGCAAAACACCTCGCGGAATCGAGCCGCCTGAACTGTAACTAAACTCCAACTGCTCCCCTAGCTGGCCATACCCCATTCCCGATTTCCTGCCGCCCGGATTGCACATGAAAGCTCAGCATCACACAGAAAATCCAAGTATGTTTGTCTACAAAAAACACCGGCACATCACAATGTAACCGGTGTTTTATCGCCTTACATGCAAACATCTGCATGTAGATCTCTATTCTGTTCGTCTTAGATGACTCTAAGCCGGAACTGCTGCTCTTCCTTTTCGTTCTGGATCATCTGGATCTCAGCTCCCAGGGAGCGAAGCTTCTCATCGAAATTCTCATATCCGCGCAGGATATATTTGATATCATCAATAATCGTAATGCCTTCGGCCGCCAGTCCTGCAATCACCAGAGCAGCTCCTGCTCGAAGATCCAGTGCACTGACTCTGGCACCCGTCAGCTTGCTGACACCGGTGATGATGGCGGTATTTCCTTCCACCTTCGCCGTGCCGCCCATGCGTGCCAGCTCATCGATATACTTGAAGCGATTTTCAAAAATGCTCTCGGTAACGATGCTGGTTCCCTCGGCCATGGACAAGGCCACACCGATCTGCGGCTGCATATCGGTCGGGAAGCCCGGATACGGCAGTGTCTTTACATTTGTATTGGTCAGGCGCTTCGATGCAACCACACGAACCGCACTGTCAAACTCTTCCACTTCACAGCCCATCTCCAGCAGCTTGGCGGTAGTCGCCTCCAGATGCTTCGGAATTACGTTGCGCACCATGATGTCACCCTTGGTGGCCGCTGCCGCAAACATAAAGGTTCCCGCCTCGATCTGGTCCGGAATGATGGGATAATCGGTGGCATGAAGCTTTTCCACACCACGGATACGGATCACGTCCGTTCCGGCACCCTTAATGTTGGCTCCCATACTGTTCAGGAAATTGGCCACATCTACAACGTGAGGCTCGCGGGCACAGTTTTCGATGATCGTACGACCATCTGCCATCGCCGCTGCCATCATGATATTGATGGTGGCACCAACCGAAACGGTATCCAGGTAAATATGAGCACCATGCAGCTGCTTTGCCTCTGCGATGATCACACCATTTTTGATCGTAACCTGCGCACCCATGGCCCGGAAGCCCTTCAGATGCAGGTCAATGGGACGGCTTCCGATATTGCAGCCTCCCGGAAGCGGCACCTCGGCACGCTTGAACTTACCAAGAAGCGCACCCAGCAGATAATAGGATGCACGAATCTTTTTAATGAATTCATAATCGACACTGACATCCGTCACCTGATCGGCCGTAATCAATGCCTCATGTCTGGATACACGCTCCACCTTCACGCCGATCTGGCTCATCGCCTCCAGCATGACATTAATATCTCTAACATCGGGCAGATTGGTGATCCTTACTGTATCTTCCGTCATGATCGCTGCCGGAAGGATTCCCAGCGCCGCATTCTTTGCACCACTGATATCCACTTCACCGACCAGCGGATTCCCGCCCCGAATGATAAACTGTTCCATACAACACCTCTGTAATCTATTTTATACTCCCGCATCCGACTCAATTCTCCCCCCGCCGGACGCATCGTCACAATTCGAAATACGAACTGTCATAGCATATTGCGCAGTTCACTGCGTGAACCGCAACAGCATATTCCCTTAGACTCCAAGCAGATTTTATGCTTGCATTACAAAAATTAAACTGCTCAGAAAAATCCGCTTATCATTATACACAGGCTATTAACATTTGTAAATCTTTTTTAACTTTTACAGCCTCGTCGCCAAAAACCATTCCGCCTTATCCACTCTGCCTGTTCAGACAGCCTACGGGCGTTTTTTCACGGTTTTCTGCCGACTTTTCCCTGCTCCGCTCTTCTTTTTAACGCTCCCAAATGACTTATTGCCGACCTTTTCGCCGGACCTGCCGCTTTTTTTGTCGGCTTTGTCAGCTGCTTTCCGGGTCCTGTTTTTTTCATTTCCCCGGTATTTCTCGCTGTTGTCCGTCGTTTTTTGTTTCCAGGCTTCGGTTCTTTCCCGCGTTTTCTCTGCCATCCGTCCGGCGTCTTTCGCTGCCCTTCCCTTCTGCTGGGAGGCCTGCTTTCTCACGCTGTACCCAAATGTACCGATCACCTCACCCAGCGACTGGTAGAGACCATGGGAATACACCACCAGATCCGCCTTTTTAAGATCCAGCGACCCTTTTTCATTCAGAAGGTTTTCGTCTACATTGACTCCCATCACTTTTGCCACAAACATGTGATGCGACCCAAGCTCCAGCACCTGCTGCACCTGGCACTCGATGCTCACCGGGCTTTCGGCGATCTGGGGTGCCTGCACATGCTCACAGGCCATAGGCGTCAATCCGCACTCCTTCCATTTATCCACATCCCGCCCGGAACGAACACCGCAATAATCCATGGCCCGTGTCAGCTCCACCGTTGTCAGATTGATGACAAATTCGCCGCTTTCCCGGATCAGATCATACGAATAACGCTCCGGCCGAATCGAGATCGACACCATCGCCGGATTGGTACAGACCGTCCCGGCCCAAGCCGCCGTAAAAATATTGCTTCGGCCTGCCCCGTCTGCGCTGCTGATCATCACCGTCGGAAGCGGATAGAGCATATTTCCCGCCTTCCAGGTCTGTTTACTATTCGCTGCAAAATCCATCCTGTCCTCGTTTTCTATTCTTAAACCATCTCGGAAGCCTGGTTTACCGCCTTCATAAGTGCCGGCACGATCTGTTTCTTTCTCGAAACAACGCCAGGCAGATGTGCCATATGGTCCACTACCTGAACCCCCGGGAATGCATCCTGGGTGAGCTTCGTTGCCGTCTCACCAAAACAGATCACATCCGTCGACTCATCCAGAATATCCGTCAGCATAAACAGCAGGATATCCAGGCCCAGATGCGCAGCAGCCTTCGACAGGTACGGCATCATACGCTCGCGGATCTTCACCAGCTCTTTGCCGCTCATGGAATTGATCTGCGCAATTCCCAGCTTGCTGTCTCCGTACTCAAAAGTCTTGTAATCCTGATAAAAGATCTCTTCGTCCGTTTTTCCGGAGAGATTAGCCCCCGCCGTAAACATATCCGCTGCCAGATCCTCACACTCAATACCGGCGATCTTTGCCAGCATTCTGGCCGCCTCCTCATCAAAGAAGGTACAGGTCGGCGAGCGGAACATCAGCGTATCCGAAAGGATCGCACTGCACAGCAGCCCCGCAATGTGCGGCGGAATTTCCACATTATTTTCTCTGAACAGCTGGCATACGATCGTGCCGGTGCATCCCACAGGCTGATTTCTGAAGTATACCGGGTTCATGGTTTCCAATGAACCAATGCGGTGATGGTCGATGATCTCCAGGATCTCTGCATCCTCCACATTGTCGATAGCCTGAGACAGCTCATTATGATCCACCAGAATCAAGCCTCTCTTGCGCACTCCCAACAGATTTCGACGAGAGATCATACCGATATACCGATCCTCCTTATCCAGGATCGGGAAGTCGCGGTAACGCTTACTGGACATGATCTCCCGAATCTGCTCCGTGTAGTCATTCCGATGGAAAGTCACCAGCTTTTCCTTCTTCATGAAGTAATCCACCGGCATACTCTGGTTGATCAGTCTGGCCACCGCATAGGTATCCAGCGGCGTGGAGATCACCGTACAATGATGCTCCTTGGCCAGTCGCTGAATCGTTCGGCTCACCGGTGCTCCCAGACAGACCACAATGCAGCCTGCGTTCATCTCGATCGCACAGTGGTGATCAGTCCATTCAGATGCTCATCCTCATCCGTGATTGGAAGCGTGAACACATTCAGACTCTTCATCAGGGTCCATGCCTTTTTGATCGAAATATTGCTCCGCACACCCGGCACTTCACGGATCTCCATATCCTTCACACGGGTACCGATGTTATTCATAAACGGCGGCGCATCCTGTTTAAAACGCTCCAGTACATACTGCGTTTCCGAATTGACCTGGCCAGCTCGCGCTGCCACGTAATGAAGATTCGGATCCACCTGATTTTTCAGGTAAGCATAGGAAATCGCCGAGCAGATCGAGTCCGTGTCCGGGTTCTTGTGACCAATGACACAGACCGTTTTCTTCTCAACCGCTTTCGTCAACAATTCTTCCATATAAAAATCCCCTTTTTCCTACATCTCATTTATTACCAGCTGTATCAGCGCTCGATTCCCACTCTTGCCGGCACACCATCATCAAACGGGTGTCGAATCTTTCGGATCTCCGACACATAATCCGCCGCCTCGATCAATCTGTCACTGGGATCCTGGCCTGTCAGAATAACTTCCAGATCCTCCGGCTTGTTTTTCAGGAATTGCAGCACTTTATCCTCGTCCAGCAGTCCGGCCCGAATGGCGTAGACCGTTTCATCCATAAACAGAACGCGATAATTTCCCTGCACAGCCATTTGCGTAACACGCTCGAACTGTTCATCATTAAAGATACGCTCCTGTTTCTTTTCTTCCTCCGTCATAGCGAAGCTGAATTTTATTTTATCCGGCCCATCCACGATTTTTATATTCGGAACCTGCTCAAGAATTTTTCTCTCACTTGTTCCGTTATCCTTCATAAACTGGTAGATCAGCACCGGATATCCGTATCCGGCCGCCCGGACACACAGTCCCATTCCCGTTGTGGTCTTTCCCTTGCCATTTCCACAATAAATGTGAACCAATCCGGTATCGTTCCGGCCAATCACTCTCTTATTATCATTCATATGCACCTACTGCTCCTCGTCCTTGCTACAGTCTCTAAAAATCAGTTTAACACAGCCGTATAAGAGTGACAATGGTTCTCGTTCCCGTGCCATAATCCATTCCAAATTGCCTATTTCAGTTCACGCATGAACTCTAACCAGAAGCATTCTTGACTATCCACAAACTTTACAATTCTATCATTTTTGGTGTATCATGCACGTACTATGGAAGAAATAAAATGTGCCAGGTTTCATTGGCGCACCATTTTTATGGTGGATCATGTCCGTACTATGTAAGAAAGGAAGGCACACTCAATGAGATTTCTCGATATGCCGGATCCGGTTCCCTCTTCAGCCACTATGTCTGAAGTACCACCTTCCGGCCGAAAAAACAGATCCAGACACACTCGTTTTATCGCCGGCCTGCTGGCGGCAGGCTTGTCCCTTTCTGCCTGCAGTCAGGTACTGGCTACCCCTGCTGAACTTTCCGCGCGTGAAACAGACATTCTTCGTCGTTTTATCCCCGGTTATCAGCTTATGATCAACCACAGTTTCAGCCTGCCCGACAAAAGCCTCGCGTTGCTGCGTGTGCGGTTAGAGAAACTTCTCTCCAACCTTGACGGGGAGTGGTCCGTCTGCATTCTGGATCTGGAAACCAGGGAGGAGATGATCATCAACGATGTTTCCATGCCCTCCGCCAGTGAAATGAAGCTGTTTATCCTGGGTACGGTGTACGATGCCATCCAGTCCGGAGATCTGGAGCGAACCAGTGAGCTGGTAGCTCAGCTTTCGTCCATGGTTCGTGTCAGCAGCAATACCGATGCCAATCGGCTTCTGCAGACCCTTGGAAACGGAAATATTCAGGATGGAATTCGCAAGGTCAACGACTACATCCAAAAAGCCGGTTTCAGTGAGCTGACACATGCCTACAATGGCTTCCAGGATGAAAGCCTGATCTTCGATGCCAAACATATGAACTGTACCAGCACGAAGGATCTCGCCAGACTTCTTTCGATGATCTATCATCGTACCTTTTCGATCCGGAAAAACTGCAACGAAGCGGAAGAATGGATGCTGAATCAGGACATTCGCTACAAGATTCCTGCAGCCATCCCGGATAAAAGTATGGTTGGAAACAAAACCGGCGAAACAGACGATACGGAAAATGATGCCGCTGTGATCTATTCTCCGGCTCGTGATTACATTCTCTGCGTTCTTTCTCACGGTTGGAGCTCCAAAACAGATGCTCAGAAGAAAATCACAGAAATATCCGATGAGACCTATCGATACTTTAACGATACTTCCTATCGTTTCAGTGCCACTATACTGCCGCCGATCTTATTGAAAACCTCCAGCGACAGTAACAACCTCGATACAGACACTTTATCGGACCAGACAGCTCAGATTCCAGAACTTCACTACATAGATCTGTCGGCTTCAATGTCCGAGCAGCAATACTCAGATCTGTCGGAGCCGATGCCTGAACATCAATACGTCGATCTAGTGGATCTGGTGCCTGGCCACCTCTACACAGATCCGACGGTTTCGATGCCTGGATACCATGACGCAGATCCTTCAGATCAGATTGCAAAAGAGGACCCGACAGAATATTCCGATGAGTCCATGAGTGAATTCGATCCAACCAGTTATGAGGAATCCACAACCGAGGTCGATATGGCAAACAATATCCACAGTATTCTGGAGAAAGACACCAAAAATACTCCCGACGCAGACCATTCGGATGCCAATGCAGCAGCAGATTCCAATGCAGCAGAGGGTTCCCTGCAGCTTTCTGACCTGCTCGCCAATTGGAACCGGACACTGTTCCAATCCTGAACGACATCAAAACCAGGATTACAACTTACATATTTTTTGAAAGGATTTCTGATTTGAAAATTTGGGGAAAAATCTGGAAACAAAATCATGTCATTGCGGATAATACCATCGAAGATCTCAGCAACGACACACGTACGCATAAAGTATTCAATGCGCTGGATGAGTTGTGTATCCGGTTTGATTTAAGCCGGCCGATCTGGCTAGAATCCAATGTCCAGGAATTTAAAAGGCACAAGCGTGTCCACTTTAACCAGGACAGCTTTATCGAGCAGATTGAATTCGATAGCTTTGAAATGCAGGTTTTAGAAGAGGATTGACAATTAGTATATATGAAAAGGATAGGGCTGTCGCACTGAGTGCGGCAGCTTTTCTGCTTCGGTTATCTCACGTCCTTTTCTTCTAATGTTCCTGTCTAGTATCTGTCCAGTATCTGCTCTTATTTTGTATAGCTACTATCGCCTATAATTTGATGCGAATACTACGTGGACTTGCATTCCCATTTTGTGTGGGCTGAACTGTATCCGTGCTCATTTGAGCCACCTCCTGTGTTATTTTATTTGTGGTATGCAGACCTACTTATAATTGATCACAGGAGGTTTTTTATATTGTCTAAGGATTTGCCCTACATCTGCATAGCCGGTGGTTTATTGCCACACACAAAAAGAGGTAGCTCTTCCAATGAGAACTACCTCTTACAAATTTGGGGAATCAAAAATGCCCAGAACCGGAATCGAACCAGTGACACGTGGATTTTCAGTCCACTGCTCTACCAACTGAGCTATCTGGGCATGTCGTCTGCTCTAAGGAGCTGACTTAAGTTGCGGGAGTAGGATTTGAACCTACGACCTTCGGGTTATGAGCCCGACGAGCTTC
>JAUNDD010000023.1 GCA_030526245.1 Lachnospiraceae bacterium | reverse complement strand
ATATCCGGACAACCGCCGCAAAGCGGCTAGCGTGCTTTGCACGCTTTGTCCTGTCATAGGAAATTCCGTCTGGAATTTCCTACGGGCCCGATATAAAATCGGGCAAATATCCGGACAACCGCCGCAAAGCGGCTGGCGTGCTTTGCACGCTTTGTCCTGTCATCAGGACTGGAGGAGACATATGGAACTGGAGAAGCTTTTAAAGACACCGAGGGAAACGCAGCGTCTGATTCTGCGGCCCTGGAAGCATAATAAATCGGATGCCCGGGAATGTTATCGATACGCAAAGGATCACCGGGTGGGGCCGGCTGCCGGATGGCCGGTCCATAAGGATCCGGCCGATTCGCTGCGGATCATCGGTGAGGTGCTTTCCACGCCGGGGCTCTGGGCCATGGTTCTGAAGGAGACCGGGAAACCCGTTGGAACGGTGGGACTGACCTTCGGCAGCACCGGTCGAAAATGGCTGGGCACGGCGGAAGTGGAGCTGGGTTATTGGCTTGGCGTTCCCTACTGGGGACAGGGACTGGCCAGGGAGGCTTCGGAGGAGATGCTCCGTCTGGCTTTTGGGGAGATGGGCATGGATACCGTCTGGGCGGCCTATTATGAAGAAAATCAGCGGTCGAAGTACCTGCAGGAACGGCTGGGGTTCGTGTACAGTCACTGCGAGGAGGAGACTTACGTGGAAGCGCTGCATGAAAAGCGGCGGGAGCATTTCATGAAGCTGACAAAAGAGAGATGGAAGGAAAGGATAGATCAGCGTTTGGGCGGGGCGGGCTGATGAAGTGTTTGGCCAGGTATGCGGAAAGATGATAAGAGGTTACAGTTCAGGCGGTTCGATTCCGCGAGGTGTTTTGCCGCGTATGCGGCAAAATCCCGAGGGTTGTAACGATAAGAGCAACAGGTCAGAATCGAGATGGCACGCCGGGGTTGACGTACGGAGAAAAAGACATATAATACTCATATCAGCACTCGGAAGAGGTGAGTGCTAATGAAAGTGAGGTGCGTATGAAGACCATTCCCTGTTACAATCTGTTGATGCTGCCTCAGCAGGAATACTGTTTTGGCGGTGATTACTTCCGTGAACTGGTTGGAAACGAGGTCACCAAAGGGGAAGAGATCATCTTCCTTCTGCTGAAGGAAAACAAGAATAAAGAGGAGATGACGCCGGAGGACATCTATCCCATCGGTATGTATGGTGCGGTGGAGAAGGTGGAGCCGGAGGGAGACATATATGTAAGAGCCAGAGAGCGTGTCAATATTTCGGAACTGGTCAAAGAAAAGGGTGTGTTCCATTTTCGGGCGGTTTCCAGACCGGACATCGATGATCTGACGGAGGAGGCTAAGAAGCAGCGCTTTAGCGATATGCAGAAGGCCTATATCCATTTCATGAAGGGCAGCCAGTGGGGGCCGCTGGTGAGCGGATATCTGATGCAGTGGGATCAGATGGAGACCATGATCAGTGCCCTGGGCTCCAAGGTGCCCATCTCCAGCGAGGAGAAGTATCAGATCATGGCCGCGGATACCAGCAGTGAGCGGTATGAACGGATGGAGAAGGCGCTGTACAGTCTGCTGGAGATGCTGAAGGTCAGTAACGAGGCAGAGAGTGCCCTGACTGAGAAAAACGAGAAGCTGTACCGGGAGGATGCGATCCGCAAGCAGATCGAATTCCTGCAGCGGGAGCTGGATGATATGCATCCGGAAAGCATCACCGATGTACGCCGGTTTGAAAAGCTCATCGCCGACAGCGCCATGAATGAGGCAGCCCGGGCGGAGGCATGCAAGGTGCTGAACCGGATGAAGCAGGAGGGAAGCAACAGCAACGAGTACGGTCTGCTGTATGATTACCTGGACTTCGTCACCGGTCTGTGCTGGAAGAAAAAAGAGGGGATTCGGATCGATCTGGATGAGGCGGAGCGGATCTTAAGCGAGGATCATTACGGCATGACCCGGGTGAAGGGACGTGTGATGCAGCAGATCGCGGTGATGAGCCTGAACCGGAAGCAGACCGGTTCCATCCTTCTGTTTGTCGGCGCCCCGGGTACCGGCAAGACCAGCATCGGTCAGAGCATAGCCAGGGCGCTGGGACGCAAGTATGTCCGGGTCAGCCTGGGCGGCGTGCGGGATGAAGCAGAGATTCGGGGACACCGTCGGACCTACGTGGGCGCCATGCCGGGACGGATTATGGACGGAATCCGTAAATGCGGGGAGAACAATCCGGTGGTGGTTCTGGATGAGGTGGATAAGCTGTCCCATGATCTGCATGGAGACCCCTCCAGTGCCCTGCTGGAGGTCCTGGATCCGGAGCAGAATGCCACCTTTACGGATCACTACATGAATGTGCCCTATGATCTGTCGGATGTATTCTTTGTCTGCACGGCCAACACCATCGATACCATTCCGGAGCCGCTTCTCAACCGCATGGAGGTCATCGAATTTCCGGGCTATTCGGCATCGGAAAAGCTGCAGATCGCCAGAAAGCATCTTCTGCCCAAAGCCGCAGAGGCAGCCGGGCTCAAAAACCGGCAGGTGAACGTAACGGATGAGGCATTGAAGCTGCTGATTGCAGATTATACGGCGGAATCCGGCGTGCGAGGGCTGAAAAAGCAGCTGGATTCGATCTGCCGGGCAGCGGCGGTTCGAATCGTGCGGGGTGATCGCAAGTCGGTACGGATCTCGGAGCGGACGCTGCAGCAGTATCTTTTTGACCGTCCGGTGCGCCGGGACAGCCGCCTGAAGCAGGCACCGGCCGGTGTGGTCACCGGTCTGGCCTGGACCCGGGCCGGCGGGGAGATCCTGTTTGTGGAAACACTTCTGACACCCGGCAGCGGCAAGCTGCAGATCACCGGCAAGCTGGGAGATGTGATGAAGGAATCCGTGCAGATCGCTCTCAGTCTGGTAAAGGCAAGGTTCCCGGAGACGGAGGAGCTGTTTAAAACCCATGATCTGCATGTACATGTGCCCGAGGGGGCGGTGCCCAAGGACGGACCGTCCGCGGGTATTACCCTGACCCTGGCACTGGCATCGCTGGTGACCGGCAAGCCGGTGGATCCGGAGCTGGCTATGACCGGAGAGATCTCGCTGCGTGGACGGGTCCTGCCCATCGGCGGACTGCCGGAGAAGCTGATGGCGGCTTCCAGAGCGGGGATCACCCGGGTACTGATTCCGAAGGATAACGAGAAGGACCTGCAGGATGTGCCGGTCGAGGTGCGCGAAAAGCTGCGGATTCAGCCGGTGGAGACCCTGGAGGAGGTCTTCGCAGCAGGGGGGATCGGCATTTCGGGCAGGTGAAGCGGAGCCTGCTGAAGCCGGAGCGCGGTCCATGCCTGAGGCCGCTCACGAATGCTCGTTTCCTGCAGCTTGCACGCGCCTATTTGAGCAGGCTCCCGACAACTCGCTTCGCTCAGACAAGTCTCCGCCTGCTCAGCTAGCGTGCTGAAGTGGAACCGGCAGCCCATGCAAATTCGCCTACGGCGAATGGGCTGCGGCTACATATCAAGTTCTACGAACTTGATACACATACTACGACGGAAGCCTCGCCAGTGTTCGCTTTTCCTCAGGCATTGGGCCCTGCGCCCGAACAACTTCGTCAAGCGCCTTTGCAGGAACCACACTGAACTGTCTCAAAAAGTAAAAAAGAACATCCAGTCTGTATGAAATGCATGCAGGCGGGGTGTTCTTTTTGATTCAACGAAGCGTGAGCGGGAATGCCGCATAACTTATGTTACATACAAACAATATGATAATTTCTGGTTTACAAAGCGAAGGACCAAGAGTATACTATCGTCAATACGAAACAAATACAAACAAAAAGTGATTTGACGACTGCGGGAGGCTGGTATGTGGATCGCACTGCTTTTGACGATGATCGCCGTAGGCTATGATCTGAAATCTTTTAAGATTCCGAATGGATTGACATGGGGCGGTATAATCGCCGGACTTTGTCTGGCGGGACTGGGAGGGCCTTCGGTCCTTCTGGACGCACTGGGAGGCGCGTTGCTTCCGATCTGTCTTCTGTGGATCCCCTGCAGACTTCGTATGATCGGGGCCGGGGACTTGAAGCTGCTGGGGATGTGCGGTGCTTTCGGAGGCACCGGGAAGAGTCTGCAGCTGCTGGGGTTTTCCTTTGCAGTCGGCGCGGTGATCGCTCTGACCACAATGCTGCGAAGAGGGAATGCAGCGGAGCGGTTTTCCTATCTGGCGGAGTATCTGAAGCGGGGCCTGCAGACAGGACGCTGGCCCTCTTATCTGGAAGGGAGCTGTCAGGACGGTGTACGGATCCATTTTTCCGTGCCGATCCTGATCGGCCAGGCGATCTGCTGTCTGCTTCTGGTGGCATAGGCTTTTCAGCCGGAACCTTTTGCGCTGGTAACGCAGGTCGATTTGCCTGGGCACGGTGCTGGACGATGTGGAACCACGTGAAACTTATGCGCTGGTACCGCGAGTCGAGTTTGAAGTTGATATATCCGCGAACCTGTGAAAACAGGACGCGGGAGAACGGCGTCTGTAATCGGGAAATGAAGGAGAGTGTCTATGAGAAAAGGAATTCTGGCTTTGTGTGACCAGGATGAGATGTACATTCGGGCTCTGGGAGAGTACCTGGGACGGGGACGTCTTCCGATGGACACGGAGGTGTTCACCCGGGTGGATAAGCTGAGAAGCTTTTTTGAGACCGGGCAGGTGACACGGATCCTGGTGGACGAGCGTCTGGCGGGTGAACTGGATTTTGCTCCGGAGGAGGCGGTCATGATCCTTGGACGAGCCGGGCAGGATACCCTGGCAGAGACGATTTCGGGCCGAAGATATCCGGTGATCGGAAAGTATCAGGCGGCAGATCGGATTCTGAGCCGGGTGGCGGTCTGGATCGGCGAAAGCCCGGTGGATATGCATCGTTCGGAAGCGGCTGGTGTGGCGGAAAGCCCGGGGGCATTTGCCCCGACAAGGCAGCCGGCCTGGTACGGCACATCCCGGGCCAGGGTACGAGCCATCTGTTCACCCATCAGTCGCTGCGGGAAAACGACCTTTGCCGTGGCGCTGGGGGAGGTACTGGGAGAAACGAAAAATGCACTGTATCTGAACATGGAGGAATACAGCTCCTTTGGGGAGATCGGAAACCAGGATCAGGAGGGGACGCTGACGGATCTTCTGTATTATGCCGGACAGCGGGATGAAAACCTGATCTTCAAACTCAGCGGAGCGGTGAGGACCTGGAAAAATCTGGATTATGTGCCGCCTTCCTTTTCAGGGGCAGACCTTCGAACCGTGGAGTCATCGGAGTGGGAATACTTTCTGGGGCGACTGGGACGGGAAAGCGATTATGAGGAGATCCTTTTGGATATAGGAGCTTCCATGATGGAGGTGCCTGGACTGCTTGAGCTCTGCGATCGGATCTATGTGCCGGTACTGGAGGATGTTTTGTCGCAGGATAAGCTGTTTCGCTTTACGGAACTGATGAAGGCGCAGAACCGGGCCGGCCTGATGCAGCGGATGGTTAAGCTGCATCTGCCGCCCATGACTGGCTATGAAGCGGCGGGGATCGATCCGGGTCGGCTGTTACGGTCGCCCATGGGTGATTATGTGAGAAGACTTCTGCAGGCAGAGGAGGAAAAGAATGCGGCAGCGTTGGCAGAATGAGGAGGCGGATCCGTCCCTGTATCTGCAGCGGGAGCTTCGTCGGCAGCTGGATCTGACGGGAGAGCTGAGCGATGAGGAGATCGGTCGAATGATCGATGAACTGATTGTTTCGGCAGGAAAGCAAAGGCATCTCTCCTTACAGGATATGACCAGGCTGCGCCGGGAACTGTTTAACAGTGTGAGGCGGCTGGATGTGCTGCAGGAGCTGATCGATGATGACCGGGTTACGGAGATCATGGTCAATGGGACCGAGGGGATCTTTGTGGAACGGGATGGCAGGATCACGAAGTGGGAGACCGGGTTTGATGCGGCTGAAAAGCTGGAGATCATCGTTCAGCAGATCGCCGGGCGATGCAATCGGACCGTGAATGAGGCGGAGGCGATCGTGGATGCCCGGCTGGAAAACGGTGCCCGGGTGAATATCATCATGCCGCCGATCGCACTGAACGGGCCGATCATCACCATCCGTCGTTTTCCGGATCATCCCATCACCATGAGGGAGCTGATTGAATGGGGAAGTATTACGCAGGAGGCGGCAGAGTTTCTGAAGCGCTGTGTGCTAGCCGGCTACAACATCTTTATCAGCGGAGGCACCGGCTCGGGGAAAACCACCTTCCTGAATGCTTTGTCCAATTTCATCCCGAAGGATGAGCGGATCATCACGATTGAAGACAATGCGGAGCTTCAGATCCGGGAGGCGGAGAATCTGGTCCGCCTGGAGGCAAGAAAGGCCAACGAAGAGGGTGAACATGAGGTAACGATTCGTGATCTGATCAAGGCCAGCTTGCGCTGCCGTCCTGATCGTATCATCGTCGGGGAGGTGCGCGGGGATGAGACCATCGATATGCTGCAGTCACTCAACACAGGCCACGACGGTTCCCTGAGCACGGGACATGGAAACAGCCCGAAGGACATGCTGTCCAGACTGGAGACCATGGTGTTGATGGGGCTGGAGATGCCGGTCAGTGCGATCCGCCGACAGATCGCCTCCGGAATCGACCTGATGGTGCATCTGGGGCGTATGCGTGACCGCACCAGAAAGGTGCTGGAAATACTGGAGGTGGACGGATATGACGGGATCACGCAGGAGATCCAGACACATACGCTCTATCGGTTTGAGGAAATGGAAACGGATGAGCCGAAGGTGCCGGGAGCAAAGGTGAGAGGAGCACTGGTAAGGACCGGGAAGCTTTTACATACGGGAAAGCTGGAACGGGCCGGAATTTTGGAAGGAGTAGCTGAAGAGTGAGCAGGAAAAGAACCGGCCGAAGGGTAGGCCCGGAGGACTATCGCGTGTTTCACTTTGGCCCGGAGCAGTGGGGCCGAACGGCTGTCGAATTTTTGTGCCTGGATGTGGCGGTCAGTTATCTTTTCTATCATTCCTTCCTTCTGTGTGTTCTGGCTCTTCCTCTGTTCGGGCTGTATCAGAAATATCGAAAGGCGGAATGGCTTCAGCTTCGCAGAGAGGAGATGCGGCGGGAGTTTCTGGATGCCATGAAGGTTCTGCTGACGCAGCTCCAGACAGGGTATTCACCGGAAAATGCCTTTCGGGAAGCAGCGGTGGAACTGGGGAAGACCTACGAGCCGGATTCCTTTATCCGGATCGAATTTGACCGGATCGCAGCCCAGCTCTCTTACCATGTTCCGCTGGAACGGCTGCTGAGCGATCTGGGAAATCGATGCGGTGTGCAGGATATCCATCGCTTCACGGATGTGTTCGTCATCGCAAGGCGAAGCGGTGGAGATCTGATCGGTATTGTCCGCAATACCATTCGCAGCATGGAGCAGAAGCTGCAGCTGCAGAATGATATTGAAGCGGAGCTGGCCGGTAAGAGAATGGAGCAGAGGATGATGAGCCTGATCCCCATGCTGATCCTGGCTTATGTAGGACTGACCAGTCCCGGGTTTTTAGATCCGATGTATGAGGGATTGCTGGGGCGCTGTATCATGACCGTCTGTTTAGGCGTATACGGCGGAGCGGTTCTGTGGGGACAGTCCATTATGCGGGAAAGCAGCCGGGATCTTCTGGAGGAGTGAAGGGATGGCCTGAAATGCGGCCGGGATTTTCTGGAGGAGTGAGGATTGGGCTGAAATGTGGCCAGGGTATGCGGAGAAGGCGGCAAATATTCTGGTGCCGTGATTTCGGGAGCAGCGGATAGAATCCGGGGTGGAGTGCAGTATGAAACGGAAGAGCAGGGCGGAAAAAGAAAAGAGGGGAAGGCCGAGACGAGGAAAACGGAGAGGATTGTTTGAACGATGTGCGGAAGGGATGATCGACCGCGTGGATCGGAAGAGACAGGAAAAGGATCAGACACTTCCTAAAGCGCTGAAGAGCCTGGAGGGACAGCTGAAAGAACTGCATCCCGGGGAAGCGGACCCGCTGCGGGCGCATCGGATCCGAAAGCTGGCGGGGATACTGCGGATCACCTGTCTTTGCCTGCTGGTCGTACTGGCTGGAACCTGGGCGATCCTGCAGCAGAGGACGATCGAGCGGAACCGACTGAAGCGGCCGATGTACGGGCAGGGGGTTCTGGCCGAGGAGCTGCTGGCTGCCAGCCGGGAAAGTGAAGCAGCCATCGATCTGAAGGTGGAAGCCAGACGCTTTTCGAAGGCGGAGGTGGAGGAACTGCTGGACAGAGCCGTGGAGGAGATCGATGCGGGGCTGCTGAGGGAAAATGAAACAAGAAACGAGATCCGAAGCGATCTTCATTTTCCGGAAACAGCAGCAGACGGGCTGGTGCAGGTGACCTGGAGTACGGTGCCCTACGGATATATCGGTTCCTCAGGAGAACTGAGGGCGGATCCGGGAGAAAAAGGGATGCTGGTCAACATTCAGGCAGAGCTGAGCTGCCAGCAGAATATTCGGCTCTATCAGACCGGTGTGATGGTGTATCCGCCTGCATTGACGGGAAAGGCGCAGTTCCGGCGGGAACTGGAGCAGGCGCTTAAGACAGCGGAGAGTGAAAGTGCCACCGAGGAATATCTGGTCCTTCCGGAGAATGTGGGCGGTACGACGATCAGCTGGCAGCGCCGGGATACCGGGAAGCTGGCCCTGTTGTTTCTGCTCTGCCTTCTGGCCCCTATCGGATATGCCTCACGGCAGGATCAGGCGGTGCGTGAGCAGGCAGCCCGGCGTCGGCGTGAGCTGGAGATGGATTACAGTTCCTTTGTCTGGCAGCTGGCGCTGCTGGTAGGAGCCGGCATGACGATCCGGGGCAGCTTTATGCGGATCGCGGAGGGCTATCGAAAGCAGGAAAACAAGAAAAGCCGGGCTACCCATGAAGAGGTCTGGCGCACGGTGCTGGACATGGAACGCGGCGTTTCCGAGAGCAGGAGCTATGAGCGGTTTGGCAGAAGATGCGCGCTCCCGCAGTATATCCGTCTGGGAGCCCAGCTTTCGGCAAATCTTCGGAAGGGATCCCGTGGATTGGCGGAAACACTGGCGGCCGAGGCGGTCTCGGCTATGGAGGAGCAGAAGAATATGGTGCGCAAGGCGGGAGAGACCGCAGGAACGAGAATGATCTTTCCCATGATCCTGATGATGATGGTGGTGCTGATCGTTCTGATGGTACCGGCACTTCTGTCTATGTAGGATTGTGGACAGGTGCGACACGCAGCTCCAGGTGTCAGGAAAAATGTGAGAAAGTCTCAAATGAGCAACAGACGGAAGAATGACAGACTGAGGAGTAACAGACGGAAAGTGTAACAGGAAGGAGAACAACTTATGAACGAAGTAAGACAGATCAGAGCGTTTGCAGCAGAGGAAGACGGCGTGGGGGTTGTGGAGATCATACTGATCCTTGTGGTGCTCATTTCCCTGGTTGTGCTATTTAAGTCCCAGCTGACGTCGCTGGTTTCATCCCTGCTGGAGAAGGTCACTTCCAAGAGTAATGGGGTGTGACCGGGTGTGAGGAAGCTCGGCCCATTACGAAATGCCTGCGGGATAGTCTCACTTGCAGACCAGCTCCAGTCGGAGCAGGTCGTTGGATGGATTTCACTTGCAGACCAGCTCCGGTCGGGGCAGGGCGTTGACCTGGACGGACGGCGTGATCACGGTGTTTTTCACACTGCTGTCCGCCGTCATGATCGGCTTTTTGTTTGCCCTCCTTGAATCGGCCCGCATGGAGGGAGCCCGGGCACAGGCAGTCTGTGTTTCGGACATGGCATCCTTTTCGGTATTCGGGGAATTTGAGCGAAAGGTTCTGAAGGACTTCGATGTATTTGCGCTGGACGGCAGCGGTGGCAGCGGAGAATTCTCCATCGAGCGGGTGGAGGACCGACTGAAGCACTATCTGAAGCTGAATGCGGAGCCGAATCAGGATGGAATCGCCAGTCTGTGCTTTGATCCCTGGGGACTGGAACTGACGGAAGGAAAAGTAACAAAGTACGCCTTGCTGACCGATCAGGGCGGTGAAAACTTCTATCAGCAGGTGGTTGGCTATATGCATGAAACGGCCTGGATGGACATGACGGCAGATCTGGTCTCGCTGTATCAGAAGACCGATGAGATCTCGGGGAAAAAGGAACAGATCGAGCAGGAGCAGAAGACCGCGGATCAGCAGATGGAGGAGATCTCGAAGGCGGAGGAAGAGAAAAAGCAGGAACTGGAAGCAGCCGGCAATCCGGGCGATGGTGAAGGGCAGAGCGATCCTTCACTGCAGCTGCCGGCGCCCGCTGAACCGGCTGAGAAAGTGGAAAACCCGTTGAGTACGCTGCGAAAGCTGAAGAACAAGGATCTGCTGGAGATCGTCTGTCCCGGAATGGAGATATCGGAGAACCGTGTATATAGCCGGGAGCTATGTTCGCAACGATCCAAAAAGAAGGGAAACATGGCGATGAAAACGCCATATGGCGGACTGGTGGATGATCTGCTGTTTCGGGAATATCTTCTGGATCGATTTGACTGTTTTACACAGCCGGGCAGGTCCAAGCTGAAATACGAGCTGGAGTATATCCTCTCAGGCAAGAATGGAGATTGGCGTAATCTGAAAAATGTCCTGAAAAACATGCTGGCATTTCGGGAATGCGTTAACTATCTGTATCTGTCCGGTGATGATGCCAGCAGTTCACAGGTTGGGACATTGGCGGAGATGCTGATTGGCTGGCTGGGAATGCCGGGCCTGACCGGGCTTTTAAAGCACGGGCTGCTTCTGGGCTGGGCCTACGGGGAAAGCCTGTGCGATGTGAAACGGCTGACCGCGGGCGGACGGGTCCCGCTTCAAAAGGATGCGTCCACCTGGCAGCTTTCACTGACAGATCTGGCGAAGCTGGATACGTGGCTGGATAACATCGGCGGAGGGAAGTCTGAAGACGCCGGTGGCAGCGGTTTGAACTATCGGGAGCATCTGCGGGTGCTGCTATACATCACACCCATCAGCCAGCTGAAAAAGCGGGGACTGGATATGCTGGAGCTGAGTATCCGTGAGGATGCGAAGCTGTCCTCCTTCCGGGCTGATCATTGCCTGGTGGGAATGAAAACGCAGATCAGCTGGCAGATTCCGCCGCATTTTTCAAAAGTGACCTGGGCTTATCTGCGCAGAAAGGGTGGTGAGCTTTCGCTGCAGGTGTCCGGTGGGTATGCATATGGTCCGTAGAACTGTGCATTTATACCGTACGGTTCAGCTGCCTGCGCTGGCTGGTAACATGGGCCTCGCTTGCAGACCAGCTCCTAACGGAGCAGGTCATGTTATGGACCTCGGCCCATTTCAAATCGCCTTCGGCGATGGGCCTCGCTTGCAGACCAGCTCCTGGCGGAGCAGGTCGTGTAATAAGACATAAACGGATTGTGAGGTAAAAAGGAGTGTTCTTTTCTGTGCACGATCAGAGTATTCAAGAAAGTGAGGAAGCGCTCTCTCCCCCCACACTGAGCAGGAACAACATTGACGAAACGGTATGTTTGCCAATGCCTATGAAAGGAACATTCCTTTTTGCTTCACTGTCCGGGAGTCTGACGGCGGAAGCGGCGGTCGTTGTATCGATCTTTATGATCTGTATGATATCGCTGCTGCAGTTTTCCGGCATTTACAGGGTAGCTGTGAAGTATTCGGCGGCTATGGCTCAGACTGCGGAGGAGATTGCCGGAGCTGCCTATGTATCTGCTTTCGGTGACGGAGGCTGGGATGCCTGGAATGCAGAAACCGGGAGCGGCTCAGCCGGAAGCGGTGGTGGCTCGGGAACCGGCAATGGTTCCGGAGCGTCGGGAAGTGCCGGGTCAGGAAACTCCGAAGGAGCTGGAGGAAGTCTGGCTGGCAGTATTCTGACAGTGGCCTATGCCCAGGGAAGTATCGGCGGCCGGGTGAGTGCGGATGGGGTGATCAAAAATCCCAATTTTCTGTTTTCCACCTTCCTGGAAAAGGAGGACCGTATCGATCTGGTGCTGACCTATCAGGCCAGGACGCCCTTCGGCTTTGTGTCCTTTCCCGGCACGGTCTTTTTACAGAAGGCATGTGTTCGTGCCTGGACAGGCCGTGGCGGTTCGGAGGGAAGCGGAGACGACTCCGGGCAGAGCGGATCCTCTGTGGTCTATGTGGCGGAGTACGGGCAGGTTTACCACACGGATGAGCAGTGTACCCATATTAAGCTGTCGATCTCGGTGGAAAGCCGGGTGAAGGTGGACAGCATGAGAAACATGTGGGGAGAGAAGTATCACAAGTGTGAGCGATGTAACGATGAATTCAATCCCCTGGTCTACATCACAAAGCAGGGAGACCGATACCATTCTTCCATGGATTGCAGCGGATTAAAACGAACTGTGAAGGAAGTTGACCAGAAGGAAGCTGCCAAAAATCTGCGGCCCTGTTCCAAATGTGCCGGTGGAAAGCATTGAGAAAGGCGAGAGAGAATGCCATGACAGTTTGTGAAATCGGGAAGGGGCTGCTTTTGCTTTTACTGGGCTGGTCTGCCTGGACGGATCTCAGAATCCGGAAGATCTGGTGGCCGCCGGCTGCTTTGCTGGGGATCGCCGGGGCAGCAGCGTCGGTGTGGATGACATGGCAGGGACAGGCAGAGGGCGGTGTTTTCGGTCTGGCGGGACTGCTGCCGGGAGTTATGCTGCTGGCAGTTTCGCTGGTGAATGACCGGACGATCGGCCGGGGCGATTGTCTGCTGATTCTGGCCTTTGGATCCTGGCACAGCCTGATCGAGACCGTGGAATGGCTGTTTATATCCTTTACTCTGTGCGGTGTGTGTGCCCTGCTCCTGATTTTGCTTCGCAGGATCACGCCAAAGACCACACTGCCTTTTGTACCGTTTCTGCTGGCAGCGGCACTATGGATCGAGATCTGGTAATGTCTGAGCAGAGGAAGGCAGTGTGTCAGAACGTGAGAAGAAAACAAAAAACAGGAGGCAGCGTGTCAGACCAGGCAGGAGAAAACAGAAACAGCAGGCATATCGTCGGACCAGCAGGCCCAGGATGGCTTGCAGGATATTTTACGGTGGAAGCCACGCTTCTGATGGGCGTGATTCTTCCCATGGTCGTGGCCATAATGATTGCCGGGTTTTATATCCATGATCGAAGCTGTATGCAGAGCGAAGCCTGCGAGCTGGCAGCTCTGGGAAGCTGTATGCGGCTGTATGATGATCGGGAAACAAGGATCTCGAAGAGAGCAGCTGAACTGTCCAAAGGGAGATTAAGCTGGACCGGAGGTGTCAGCGCCTCCGCTTCGGCTGGAGAAACGGCGGCGCAGGGGAACCTGAGCGGTCAATTTCCGATTCCCGGATTGATTGCACAGCTTTGGAGCGGCGGACAGGTACAATTGGAGACAGACTGGACCTATAAGATCACGGATCCGAGCCGGACGATCCGCAGACTGCGGGGAGCGAAGGCTGCGGTGCAGCAGGTGAAGGGCCA
>JAUNDD010000009.1 GCA_030526245.1 Lachnospiraceae bacterium | reverse complement strand
GTTCGGGCGCAGGGCCCAATGCCTGAGGGAAAGCGAACACTGGCGAGGCTTCCGTCGCAGCGTGGCACGCTAGCTGAGCAGGCGGAGACTTGTCTGAGCGAAGCGAGTTGTCGGGAGCCTGCTCAAATAGGCGCGTGCGAGCTGCAGGAAACGAGCATTCGTGAGCGGCCTCAGGCATGGACCGCGCCTCGGTGTATGCGTTCCAATTAAGTGTACTTTTTGGTGCGCCGCCACACCACCACTGCGATCAGTACCCAGGCCGCGCCCAACGCCCCCAGCAGCAGCCGGGCTGTCAGCGGCAGCGGCCCTAAGTCCTTCGACATCTGCCCGCCCACCTCATCGAGATGGTAAAGTCCCTCTGTCTTTTCATACAGCTCCTGCAGATACGCCTCATTGATCTCCTTTTTGCGCCGGGTGGATTTCACGGTATCCTCGATCAGCGCTCCCGCCGCATCCCGCAGGGAGGCCGATCCGTTAAAGACCGGCGTGGTAAAGGTCTGGGCGGTCCGCTCCAGCACCAGCCGGGAGGCCTCCAGCTTCACCGGATAATGCAGCGCATCCCCCTCCCGGGAATTCAGGTAGGCCTGATAGTCCTCGCTGGCCCGGGCCCGGGTCGTCACCGGCACGTAGCCCTCCGTCTGCGCATAGGGGATCTGCACCTCATTGGTCATCAGGAACTGGGCAAAGAGCCAGGAAGCCAGCACCTGCTGCGGATCCTCCTTATTAAACACACAGACCGACGGTCCCTGGGACATCATGGCCGGCGCCTCCGGATCCAGCTGGGGCACCGGCCGCACCGCCGTCTTGAACGGCACGATCTTGTCCGCACTGATGTCCATCAGCGGAGCCTCACTGCCCATCCAGGTAGAGCCGGCGGTGGAATCCACCGCAAAGATGCACTGACCGGCGTTCAGGAAGTTGGCCGGGTATCCGGAGATCTTAAAGGTGGAGAAGGCCCCGCTTTGTACATGCCCGGACACCTCCTGCAGCAGCTGTCCGGTCTGCGGGCTGTCAAACAGGCCGATCTCACCCTCCGCTGTCGAATAGGCTCCGCCGGACTGCTTCAGCCAGGTGATCATCATGTTGTCGGTGGACTTGTAGAGGAAGGGGATCAGCACCTGCTGTCCGTTCAGCTCATAGACCTCGCCCTTCTTCGTGGCCGCCGCTGCCTCCGAAACCTCCCAGATAAAATCCCAGGTCAGCACCTCGGGCAGCTCATATCCCAGCTTTTCCACATAGGTCTCGTTGACATAGCAGACCTCGCTGGACCGCATGAAGGGCAGCGCATAGCAGTGCTCCGACAGCATGCATTCCTGCATGTATTCCCCGATCATCTCCTCCCGGGACGGACCCTCAAACCGCAGCTCACTGCCGCCCAGTCCGTACCGTGCATCGGCCATCAGCTCATCCAGAGGCGCCACGGTCCCCGCCCCGGTCAGATAGGTGGCGATATGGTCCGGATAGGTGATGCACACATCCGGTGTGGTACCCGTGGAGATATTGGTGATGACATCGTTGTAGATCTTTCCGTAGTCCGTATACAGCCGCAGATTGACGGTGATATGCGGATAGAGCTTTTCAAACGCCCGGATGGCGTTTTTATACACCGCCGTCTGATTTTTGTTCGTATCATTCTTGGCCCAGAAGGTCAGCTCCACCTGCCGGCTTTCATCCAGCTGCTCCGGCACGGCAAAGCTGCCGGTACTTCCGCTGCCATGACAGCCCGCCAACAGTATGGCCGCCAGCACCGAAACAAGCAGCGCGGCTCTCCGTTTGCATTTTGCCGCCCCCGCAGTCAGACGTCCTGCCGGACCAGGCCTCCCGGACCGTAATACACTCCTTCTCACCCCTTGGTACCTCCTCTGGAAACACCGGCCATGATCTTTTTGCGAAAGATCAGAAACAGCACGATCAGCGGCAGTGAGATCACCACCACCGCGGCCATCATCGCCGGGATATTTTCACGTCCAAAGCCGTTTTCCCGGATCTCCTGAATGCCCACGGACACCAGAAAGAAGGACGAGTCATCCGTGATCAGCCGGGGCCACACATAGGAATTCCAGCACTCGATGACCTTCAGAATCGTGATGGTGATCACCGTGGGCCGGCAGATGGGGATCATCACCTTCCACAGATATTTGAGATCACTGGTGCCATCCACCTTCGCCGCCTTGTACAGCTCCTCCGGCACCTGTTCAAAGTTCTCCTTGAGCAGATAGATGTAAAAGACCGAGGTCACCGAAGGCAGGATCAGTCCCGTAAAGGTATTGCGCAGGCCCAGGTTGGTGATGGTCACAAAGTTGGTGATGACCACCAGCTCATTGGGGATCATCATCAGCGCCAGAAACAGCACAAAGACCAGCCCGCGCCCCCGGAAACGAAGCCGGGCGAAGGCATAGGCTGACAGCACTACCACCAGCAGCATCACGCCGGTGGTGATCAGCGTAAAGATAACCGTGTTGACAAAATAGCGGGCCAGGGGCACCTGGGTAAAGGCATCCACATAGTTGCCCAGCGTCGGCTCCGTGGTATACAGCCGGGGAATGTATTCCGAATTGTAGGCGCCGTAGCTCTTCACCGAGGTCAGCACCATCCAGTAAAACGGAAACAGTACGATCAAAGCCCAGACCGACAGGCCCAGCGTCACCGCCGTCCGTTTCAGCCCGGCGGACCCTGTCCCTTTCCTTTCTTCCTGTCTCATCGCCCCTCTCCTTTCCTCGGTTTGCTCCCGCGCTCCAGGCACCTGAAACTCATTTTACCGTTCTTCATCCGATCCCCGCTCCTTTCCCGTCACCGCGTCCGGATACCAGCAGATTGATCACCGTGATGGTAAAGACGATGCCAAACAGGATCAGCGCTGCGGCAGCTGCATAGGACGGATAACCGCCGCTGCTGCCGTAGAGCATATCGTAGACATAGCCCACAATGGTGTTCATGCCCGCTTCATTCAGGTTCACGCCGAAAATAGCCACCACATCGCTGTAGGCCTTAAAGGCTCCGATGAAGCCGGTGATGATCAGATAGGAGATCATGGGCATGATCATAGGCAGCGTGATCTTTCGGAAGATCCGTCCCGGCGAGGTGCCGTCGATGCGGGCCGCCTTATAGTAATCCGGATTCACACTGGCCAGGGCACTGGTCAGGATCAGGATCTTGAAGGGCATGACGATCCAGATGGTGTAGATGCACATCACCAGCATCTTCGCCCAGTAGGGTCCCTCAATAAAGTCGATGGGGGCCATGCCAAGCAGCGCCAGCAGCCTGTTTACAAATCCGTCCGAATAGGGCGTCTTCTTGAACAGGATCATAAACACCAGCCCCACCGCCAGGGTGTTGGTCACGTAGGGCAGAAAAAAGATGGTCTGAAACAGCTCCTTCAGCCGTTTCATGGAGCTCAGTCCCAGCGAGATCAGCAGGGCCAGGCCCGTGGACAGAGGCACTGTGATGATGACCAGCAGGAAGGTGTTGCGCACCGCCTGCAGAAAATAGGGATCGTGCAGCACATAAGAATAGTTATACAGACCGATCCCGCTGCCGGTTCCGGAGGCAAAGCTGAAGCTCTCCTCCGTCGAATAGATCAGCACATCGATGAGGGGGTAGAGCATAAAAACGCCCAGAAACAACAGGGCCGGCAGCAGATACAGCCAGCCCTTGAGCTGATTCTTCTTCACAGCCGCACCTCCCTCTTTCTCTCATGCCGCTTCGCTTTCTCAAAGTCCCCGACGCCTTCCGCGCGATCATGCCTTCTGCTCATAGCCGCACCTCCGTTTCCGGATCAAACAGATGGAAGCGTCCGGGACGCAGCCGGAAACGCACCCTGCCGTCTGCCCTTTCGGTCAGATCCGCCGAATCCACGATGGCCCGCATGGTATCCGTCAAAGCTCCCGCATGACGGAAGATCACACTGGTATCCCGTCCCAGCGTCTCCACAGCCCGCTGCTCACAGACAAAGGTTCCCTCCGGATCCGGAATCAGTCCCTCCGGCCGAATACCCACAATCACCTTCCGGGGCGCTCCAGCCAGAGACTCATTCCGGGCATCCGCTATTCCGTCGCCATATTCTGTTGTCCCCGGAAGCGCTTTCGCCTCTTCATCCGTCCAGGTAAACACGCAGTCGCCGCCAATATACAGACTTCCCTGCCGGAGCTCACCCTCCATCACATTGATGGGCGGTGTCCCCAGGAATTTTGCCACAAACAGATTGACCGGACGGTCATAGATCTCCTGGGGCTTTCCGATCTGCTGAAGCACCCCGTCCTTCATCACCACCATCCGGTCGGAGATGCTCATGGCCTCCTCCTGATCATGGGTCACAAACACGGTGGTGATGCCCGTTTCCTGCTGGATCCGCCGGATCTCCATGCGGGTCTGCAGCCGCAGCCGGGCATCCAGATTGGACAGAGGCTCATCCAGCAGCAGGACCCCCGGCGTCTTTACCAGGGCCCGGGCGATGGCCACCCGCTGCTGCTGACCGCCGGACAGCTCCCCCGGCTTACGTTCCAGCAGACCGTCGATCTGTACCAGAGCCGCTGCTTCCCTGGCTCTTCGATTCATTTCCTCTTTGGAAAGCTTATCCGCTCCCTTCCGGTTCTCCAGCGGGAACCGGATATTCTCCAGTACGGTCAGGTGCGGATAGAGAGCATAGCTCTGAAATACCATTCCCACGCCCCGCTTCTCCGGCGGCAGCTTTGTCACATCCGTTTCTCCAAAAAAGATCTGGCCCTCCGTCGGCGTTTCCAGTCCGCAGATCATATTCAGGGTCGTGCTCTTGCCGCAGCCCGACGGTCCCAGCAGGCTTACCAGCTCCCCGTCCGGGATCTCAAAGGTGAAATGGTCCACCGCCACCACCTCCTCCCGGATCTTCTTATTCCGATTCGGAAAGCGTTTCGTCAGGTCCTTCACTGCTATCTTCATCCCTTACTCCTTCCATCTCAGCTTCCAGCTCAAGTACCATCTCACCGTCATCCAGCGGTTCCACGATATCACTGAACTTACTCTTATAAATGCACTCCCGGGCCAGCTCGATATCATCTGTAATGATGTTATCCACGCCAAGCTCGATCATGCGGTTGATCCGATTGGGTGAATTGACCGTCCAGGCATACAGCTGTTTACCGGCCTGATGGACGGTCTTCACCAGGGCCCTGGTCACATACGCGTAGGATACACTGAAATGATCCGCCGCCGTGAGCTTATTCACATTGCCGTAAGCCAGCTTCATCACATACACCGTCTGCAGCTGAGGATCGATCTCCTTGATCCGTTCCAGCACCCGGTATACCTGGGAGGTGATCACGCAGCGATCCTCCATTTCCGCTTTCTGGATCAGCGACACCACCTGGTCTTCAAAATCCGTTTCATGGCCGGTGGGCTTCAGCTCCACATTCAGCCGGACATCATTCTCCCGGGCAAACTCCAGCACCGTGGAAAACAGCGGGATCCTCTCCCCGGCATACTCCGGGCTGAAATGACTGCCCGCATCCAGCTCGGCGATATCGCGATACTCCAGGTTCCAGGTACTGGCCCGCAGCCCCGTCACCCGGCGCAGATTGGAATCATGGACCACCACGATCTGACCGTCTCTGGTCTGCTGCACGTCCAGTTCGATCCAGTCCGCCCCCAGCTCCAGGGCACATTCAAAGGCCGCCATGGTATTTTCAGGCCGCAGCGCCGAAGCTCCCCGGTGAGCGGTGACCTCCAGGGTGGAGATCAGATCCACCTTCGGATTCAATCGTCCCGTGAATACCTGAAAGGACATGATCAGTGCGGCGGCCGATCCGATCCACAAAAGCGCTGTCACCAGATGATTGCCGCCTTCCGATGGCCACCGGCCGCGTCTGTGCGAAACAGCCACCGGCCGGACCTCCCGTCCCCGCTCACGGTAACGACGGATGAACAGGCGATCCACCACACCGGCATAGACCGGCACCGAAACCGCTCCGGCCGCCAGCACACAAAAGGCCGTGGCAAACCAGGCGATGGAGGAATTGACAGCCCAGGGCACCTCCACAAACCGGTTCACGATACCAGTCAGTCGTACCGTCAGCTGAAGAAACAGCTTGTACAGCAGCCACATCGCCGGTCCGGTAGTCGCCTGCAGCAGGCCATACCAGCCCAGTCTCCGAAGCAGATGCGTCATATCCGGACGCTCCAGGTCTCCCATTGTATAAAGAAAGGATGTCTTCTCCCGGGTAAACTTTTCAAACAGATACATGGTGCGCAGCGTCAGCAGCAGACACCCGCCCGCCAGCACCAGAAGGATCCAGCCCAGCGCCGGATAGCTTCGCAGCGCCTTTCGCACCGGTGCATGCAGACCCACCATACCAGAAACCGCCCAAAGGCTGCCGGCCTGGAGCATCATGGCCTGGATCGCCACGATTCCAAAGAGCATGCGGTTTCCTTTTTTCAGTGCCCGCCGGGTATTCCCCAGGGCAAAGCGCGCCACCATCGGCAGATGGATCCGTTCCCCCCGCAGGGAATGATCCCGCATGCACAGCGCTGCGCTCCATTCCACCACCTCGCCGACGGCCGCCAGCCAGAGCAGAAATACGATCACGGCCAGCGAGATCGGATTCAGAAAGAAGGAAAAGACATTTTCGATGGTCAGGTAGGAATAGGACAGCAGGCCCATCATGAGATGGAGCAGGCCGTTCAGCACCGGCAGCATGACCGCGAAGGTCAGAAGCCGGAAGGACATTTCAAACAGGAGCAGCGTGCGCATGTTCTGCCGCTGCACATGGGTTCCTGTGCCTTTCATATCTGCCTCCTTTCTTTTTAATATGATTATGCCGAGGCGCGGTCCATGCCTGAGGTCGCTCACGAATGCTCGTTTCCTGCAGCTTGCACGCGCCTATTTGAGCAGGCTCCCGACAACTCGCTTCGCTCAAACAAGTCTCCGCCTGCTCAGCTAACGTGCTGAAGTGGAACCGGCAGCCCATGCAAATTCGCCTACGGCGAATGGGCTGCGGCTACATATCAAGTTCTACGAACTTGATACACATACTACGACGGAAGCCTCGCCAGTGTTCGCTTTCCCTCAGGCATTGGGCCCTGCGCCCGAACGACCTCGTCAAGCGACTTTGCAGTGCAATTGAACTGTTTCAAAAAGTATACATCTCACAGACATGCATGCGCAACAGCCAGCACCATGCTATAATGATGCGAACTCACAGAAAACCTGACACAAAGGAGTCTCCCATGCGAATCGTCGGAATCACAGCAGAATACAACCCGTTTCATCAGGGCCACGCCTGGCAGGCCTCGGAGGCTCGCCGGCGCAGCGGCGCCGATTACGTCATCGCGGTCATGAGCCCGGATTTTGTCCAGTCCGGTGATCCGGCTCTGGCGGATAAATACACCCGGACCTGCATGGCGCTGCATGGCGGGATCGATCTGGTGCTGGAGCTTCCGGTATCCTTTGCCTGCGCCAGCGCCGAAACCTTTGCCGCCGGAGCTGTTCGCATATTCCATGCCCTTGGCTGTGTATCCCAGCTTTCCTTCGGCACCGAAAACGAGGACCTGTCCATGCTGGAGACCATCGCCGGACTCCTCTGCGAGGAACCGGAGGACTACCGCCAGGTACTGACCGAAGGGCTGCGAAGGGGACTGGGCTTTCCGGCCGCCAGAGCCGCCGCCGTATGCTCTGTCCTCGGCGAAGCGGCCCGGCCCTTTCTGGAACAGCCCAACAATATCCTGGCGCTGGAGTATCTGAAGGCGGCCAGGCGGCTGGACAGCCCCCTGACGTTCCTCCCGGTCAAACGCCGGGGCAGCTACCACAGTCTGGAGGGCGGGCCTTTTGCCAGTGCCACTGCCATCCGGGAAAAGCTGCGCCAGGCTGCTCGAACTGAAAGCGAAACCGATCCGTCCCAGCTGCTCTCCCGGGAGATCCCCGAAGCAGCCCTGCCGCCGTTGGCAGAATATCTAAGCACCGAGGGACCTTCCATGCTGGCGCATCGCGAAGAGAGGCTGGACCTTCTGCTCCGGTCCCGGCTCCTGTCTGTCTGCCATCTGCAGCAGATTCAGAGCACACTGAGCGCAGATGCCTTTGACGCCAGCCGGGTCTTTTCATCCTGCCTGGATGTATCCCCGGCTCTCTCCTCCCGGATCTGCCGGCTGCTTCCCTCCTATGAGACCCGGGAGCAATTTGTGGAGCTGCTCCTCACCAAAGACCAGACCAGGCGGCGGATCCGCCGGGGCCTGCTGCACATCCTGCTCGATATCCAGGCCGATCAGACGGCTGCCCTGCTGGCCGATCCGGATGCCGCCTATGTCCGCATCCTGGGCTTTCGCAAAGAGGCCGGACCACTCCTCCGGCACATCCGGAAGCATGCCCGGCTGCCCGTCATCACCAAGCCGGCGGATGGTCTGCGCACTCTGACCGGCCCGGCCCGTGCCTCCTTCCAGCTGGATCTGTACGCTTCGGATCTGTATCGGCTGCTCGGCGACCACCCTGACAGGGGCGGTCAGAAGCTGGATATCCAGAAGGGGCCTGTCATTACGTGACAGATCACGCCATGAACTGCACTTCTCGGGGTTTTGGCCTGCAACCCTCTGGATCTTGCCTCATACGCGGCAAAACACCGCGCGGAATCGAGCCACCTGAACTGTAATCTGTAACCTCCTGCCCCGCTTTTCATGAAACTTGACGAATTGCTTTTTTACCATTTCTATAGTATATTGTTTCTGTATTGTAATATTTCCGTAACAAGCTATTGAAGTTTTTGACTTTTTGTAATCGTTTTGTTTCATAAAAAACAGTTTTCTTTCAGGGAGGATTATATGAAAAGACCGCTGATCCGGCGTCTGACCTTGTTTCTTCTGCTGCTGGTGCTGTGCATCTGCGCATCGACTGCAACATTTGCTGCTTCCAAACCGCCCAAGGTAAAAAATGTAACAGCCAAGATCGTCACCCTGCAAAGGCACCGCGTTTACTGGAAGCCCGTTTCCGGTGCCGACGGCTACATGGTCTACGGCTGGAACGACCTGTCCGGTGCCACGCAGTATCTGCTGGCCGGCAAGGTAAGCGGCGGACGCAAGAGCAGCTGTCTGATCCGAAACCGCCGGGCCAATGCGGTATATGAATACCGCGTCTATGCCTACAAGATGGTAGGTGGACGCATGGTAGTCAGTGATGCTTCCGATCCGGTCTGCCTTTTCAATAACAAGACGAACCGGGCCGACACCGCCACCTCCATGAAGACCGTGGCCAAGCAGACCACGACCCCGCTGGTCAATCCCTCCAAATACGAGAAGTTCTACCGCGTATTTGGATATGTACCGAAAAAGGAAACCAATCGCCGTTATCCCGGCGGTCTGTATACCACAGAAAAGAAGGCAAAAGCCAATCTGACAGCCGTCACCGTACGGACATGGGATTTTGTCAGCGGTACTTCCGGTCAGAAACGGACCCGCTACTTCACCATCGAGGTCCACAAAAAGCTGGCCCCCACCGTCAAAAAGATCTTCGAAGCGATCTATCGCAATCCGGATCATTTCCCGATCCACGATCTGGGTGGCTACCGTACCCCCTCGGGGCATTCCGAGCATAACACCGGCACAGCCATCGATATCAACTGGAACGAGAACTATATGATCTCCAGCAGCGGTGCCGTTCTCTGCGGTTCCCTCTGGCGACCGGGCGTCAATCCCTACTCTATCCCGACGGATGGCATCGTGGTAAAGCTTTTTGAAAAATATGGCTTTGCTCAGGGACTCTGGAGAAGCAGCCGCGACTACATGCACTTCTCCTACTTCCATACCTGATCCGGTTCGATGACAACGTTACCCCGGACACAGCTCCGGCCGCTTCCTGGTTACCGTTCCGGCAAGGATCTGGATCATTCAATCTATTTCACGAGAATCACCTTCGGTCTGCAAAGGCCGAAGGTTTTTTGTTTCATAAGCTTTCTTTGTTTTGTGCATAACGCCAATTAAAATCGTGCATTTTCGTGTACTTTCCACTCTCGCATGCACATTCTGAACAAATATAGCGCACTATTCCGCTTGCTATTATTGACTTTTGCATATAGCTTTGCTATAGTTATCTCACTTGATTTATGTACAGGGCTGATCGACCGGGTCCTGTACAGCATGCAGCAGAATAACAAAGGAGTAAGAAAATGGCAGAGAATTACATTCTTGAATGCTCCGGCATTTCGAAAGCATTTGGCGGTACTCAGGCGTTGAAAGATGTTGAACTCCATGTTCGCGCCGGTGAGGTCCTCGCCCTGCTTGGAGAAAACGGTGCAGGAAAGTCGACCCTGATGAAAGCCGTGATCGGACTTCACCAGCCAGACAGCGGTACGATGACCTTCGAAGGCAAACCGTACTCTGCGCATAGTCCGGTGGACGCCATGAAGGCCGGTATTGCAATGATCCATCAGGAGCTGAATCCTGAACCTTATCTGACGATCGCCGAAAGTATCTTCCTCAACCGCGAGGATACCAACGGACTGATCCTGAACAAAAAGAAAACAAATCAGCGGGCACAGGAGATCCTGGATCGTTTCGATTTCCCGTATCCTGCCACGACTCCCATGAGCCGTCTTTCACTGGCTCAGATGCAGATGATCGAGATCATCCGTGCGGTATCCTGCGATGCCAGACTGATCATCATGGATGAACCCACTTCCTCCCTGGACAGCGAGGAGACCGAGCATCTGTTTGCAACCATCCGCGATCTTAAGTCCAAGGGCGTTGCCATTATCTACATCTCACACCGCATGGAAGAGATCTTTGAGATCTGTGACAGCGTAGCCGTGTTCCGTGACGGAACCTACGTCGGCTCCCGCTCCATGGACGGTGTTACCAGGGAAGAGCTGATCACCATGATGGTCGGTCGTACCGTCAGCAACGTATTCCCGAAGGTAGAGGTCCCCATTGGTGATGTTGTCTTTAAAGCCGAAAACCTCTGCGGTGACGGCTTTGAAAATATCAGCTTCGAAGTACATGCCGGCGAGATGCTGGGCCTCACAGGCCTGGTGGGCAGCGGACGAAGCGAGACCATGCGAGCCATCTTTGGACTGGACAAGCTTAAGAGCGGCCGCATGTGGCTGAATGGAGAAGAGATCCGGATCAAAAACCCGACCGATGCCATCGACAAGGGCATCTGCATGGTCAACGAGGACCGCAAGAACTACGGTCTTTGCCTCTTCCGCTCCATTCGCGAAAACATTTCTCTCCCGAACCTGCGCAAAAAGCAGAAAGGGCTTCTTCTGAACCAGAAGAAGGAAAAGGAAGACTGTACCAGCATGGCCAAGCTGCTGACGGTCAAGGCCGGCAGCATCGAGCACAATGCCTACTCTCTTTCCGGCGGAAACCAGCAGAAGGTCGTTCTGGCCAAGTGGGCCATGGCTGACCCGAAGCTTCTGATCCTGGACGAACCCACCCGCGGCGTAGACGTCGGTGCCAAATCGGAGATCCACACGCTGATGTGTGAATTTGCACGACAGGGCAAAGCGATCATCCTCATCTCCTCCGAGCTTCCGGAGGTCATGGGCATGAGCGATCGCCTTCTGATCTATCACGAGGGCAGGCTGGCCGGAGAGGTCAGCCGTGCAGAGATCTTAAAGGGCGAGGCCACCCAGGAGACCATCCTGGCCAAGGAATTCGGACAATAAGTGGAGGCAGAGAGAAATGGGAAATAAATCAAACGATAAGATTCTTGGAATTGACCGGGAGACCTTCCGGAACTTTATGGGTAAATACGGCGTCAGCGTTGTCATGGTCATCATGATCATCGCCATCGCCCTCTATAAACCGGTTTTCTTAAAACCGGCCAACATCATCAACGTAATCACGCAGATCTCCATCAACGCCATGCTGGCCTTTGGTATGTGCCTGTGTATCACCATCGGTGGTATCGACCTGACCGTTGGTGCCCAGATTGCACTGGTATCCGTTATCTCCGCCAAATGCATCGTTGAGTTCGGTATGCCGATCATCCTCGGCGCGATCATCGGCATCGCAGTGGCCACCGTATTTGGTGCCCTCAACGGTTTCCTGATCGCCCGCTTCAACATGTTCCCCTTCGTTGTTACCCTGTCCATGCAGCTGGTCATCCGCGGTGCCGCACAGGTTATCTCCGGTGGTAAAGCCATCACCGTCGGCAACGACGTAAAGAACATCTACTATGGCAAGTTCCTTGGCGTGGCGATCCCCATCTGGCTCACCATCATCGTTTTCGTGATCATGTACATCATGTTCCACTGGACCAAGCTGGGCCGTTATATCCTGGCTGTCGGCGGCAACGCTCACGCAGCCGTGGCTTCCGGTATCAAGGAGTTCAACATTCGCCTGATCTGCCACACCATCTCCGGCTTCCTGGCCGGTATCGGTGCCATCATCATGCTGGCCAAGACCGGTTCCGGTCAGTCCAACCTGGGTGTTGGTTATGAGACCGACGCGGTGGCCGCAGCCGTTATCGGCGGTACCTCCTTCGCAGGCGGTATTGCTACCATGCCGGGTGTTATGATCGGTATCTTCATCATCGGCTTCATCTACAACGGCATCAACATGATCGGTATCAACGCCAACTGGCAGTCCATCATCCGCGGTCTGGTCATCATCGGAACCGTTATGCTTGACTCGGCCATCAACGGCAAGAGCCGCAAGTAATTCACATTCCCGATATCTTCCTCCGCCGGCACGGCTCGGAAAACGCGTGCCCCGGAGCGGTGATATAAAAGCTGCTGATCCGGCTTAACGGAAAGAGCCACCAAAGACAGCAGCAGCAAACAACTGTATTTCTTATCTACAAGGAGGAAACAATCATGAAGAAACTTTTAGTTCTGAGCGGTGCAGCAGTTCTGGCTATGTCCATGGCAGTTTGTGCAGAGTCTGCAGGCGATGTTAACGGCGACGGCATCATCAAAGTCGGCTACATCTCCAAGAACCTGACCGACCCGTTCCACGGCCCGATCAACGCTCACGCAGAAGAGACCTTCGATCAGCTCGTTGCAGACGGCGTCATCGATGAGTGGACCGGTGTTCTGGATGGACAGACCATGGCGGATGTACAGATCAACGCTGCAAACGACTGCATCACTCTGGGCTGTGACTATGTATTCATCGCTCCGTGTGAGGCTGAAGCTTCTGACCCGGCTGTTACCCAGATGGCAGACGCCGGCATCAAGGTCGTTGTATTCAACTCCATGACCACAAGCACCGAAGAGGTTGCATGGGTATTCTCCGGTTCCGATGACGTTTACGCTGGTACTCTTCTTGGACAGTGGGTACTGGACAACTGCCCGGACGGCGGAAAATACATCCACTGTAACGGTATCCTGGGCAACTCCGCTCAGATCCAGAGAACCGAAGGTATGCATTCTGTCATGGATGAGCACGAAGAGTTCGAAATGGTTGCTGACGAAGATACCCAGTGGAGCGGCGAAAAGGCTGCTACCGCAGCTGAGAACGCACTGGCACAGTACGGTGAAGAGCTCGTTGCCATCATCTGCGATAACGACGATATGTCCTCCGCAGCACAGTCTGCTTGTAACGCACAGGGCCGCAACGACGTCATCTGTATCGGTGTTGACGGAAACCAGACTCCGCTTGAGATGGTTAAGGCTGGCGAACTCGGCGCTACCGTTCTTCAGGACGGCGTAGGTCAGCTGCAGGCTGGTATCGATGCTATGGTTGCTGATATCAACGGCGAGCCGCAGGAACAGGAAGCCGGCAACATCTTTATGGTTCCGTTCGTACTGGTTACCGCAGAAAACGTTGACGAATATCTGAAATAATTGTCAGCGGGCATTGGAATGATATTTCCAAACAAAAAACAGATGGGATGATCGTTTCTGCAGCTTACTGCAGCGAACAGGTCCTCCCGTGAATAACAGTCTGAAACAGCCGCACAAAACTGTGCGGCTGTTTTGCTGTGAAGCATATCGTCAGTCTCCGCATTTCGAGTCCAGCCAGGTTCTATGTCAGAATCGCCGAAAGTCCCGGCAGGATCACCTGCCCGAATCAAAAAAGAGCATGCAGGCGCACGCTCTTTTTTCTTTGGGCTAAAAGATCTATGACTCTTTAGTTCTTAAAGCTGTGGATCGGAGCCGGAATGCGTCCCTTGCGGGATACAAAGCGTTCGCAGCTCACCTGGTTTACCGGCATGATGGGTGCCTCACCCAGCAGTCCGCCAAATACAGCCGTGTCACCTACGCTCTTGCCGATCACCGGGATCAGGCGGACAGCGGTGGTCTTCTGGTTGACCATACCAATGGCCATTTCATCGGCAATGATTCCGGAGATGGTGCTGGGCTTGGTATCGCCCGGAATGGCGATCATGTCCAGGCCTACGGAGCAGACACAGGTCATGGCTTCCAGCTTTTCGATGGTCAGGGCGCCGGAACGGGCTGCGCTGATCATGCCGGCATCCTCGCTCACCGGAATGAAGGCACCGCTTAAGCCGCCTACATAGGAGGAAGCCATGACACCGCCCTTTTTCACCTGGTCATTCAGCAGAGCCAGGGCCGCGGTGGTTCCCGGTGCGCCGGCCTCATCGACACCGATCTCACACAGAATGTCCGCCACACTGTCACCGATAGCCGGTGTGGGAGCCAGGGAAAGGTCGATGATGCCAAAGGGCACACCCAGACGACGGGATGCCTCCTGGGCCACCAGCTGACCCACACGGGTCACCTTGAAGGCAGTCTTCTTGATGGTTTCACACAGAACCTCAAAGCCCTGTCCGCGCACCTCTTCCAGCGCTGTTTTCACAACACCCGGGCCGCTGACACCTACGTTGATGATCGCATCTGCCTCGGTCACACCGTGGAACGCACCGGCCATGAACGGATTATCATCCGGCGCATTGCAGAACACTACCAGCTTGGCACAGCCCAGACTGTCCTGATCCGCGGTTCTCTTGGCGGTATCCACGATCACCTCTCCCAGAAGACGAACCGCATCCATATCGATACCGCTCTTGGTCGAACCCACATTGATACTGCTGCAGACAAAATCCGTCTCTGCCAGTGCCTGGGGAATGGAGCGGATCAGCAGCTCGTCCGCCGCCGTCATGCCCTTGGATACCAGTGCCGAATAACCACCCAGGAAATTGACACCGGTGGCCTTGGCCGCCCGGTCCAGCGTCTTGGCGATGCAGACAAAATCCTCCGGTGTTTTGCAGGCGCTGCCGCCCACCAGCGCCGCCGGTGTCACCGAAATACGCTTGTTGACGATGGGGATACCGTATTCCTTTTCGATCTCGGTACCAACCTTGACCAGATCTTTGGCTGTCGTCGTGATCTTGTTATAGATATTCTCACAAAGGCGATTCAGATCCGAATCAATGCAGTCCAGCAGGCTGATACCCATCGTGATCGTTCTTACATCCAGGTTTTCCTGGGTGATCATCCGAATCGTTTCTGTTGCTTCTTGAAAATTAACCATGTCTTCTCCCTTTCTGCCGCTTCATACCGCAGTCGATTCCATCTGTTACCGTCTCAGCTTCTGCCGATCAGATACGATGCATCGCACTGAAAATATCCTCCTGCATGCAGCGGATGGACAGTCCCATTTCCTCACCCAGTGCGGTCAGCTCGTCGGACAGATCCGCCAGCTTCTTCTCACAGGCAGATGCGTCGGTTACCATCATCATGTTGAAATAGCCACCGGTGATCGTCTGGGTAATATCCAGGATATTCACCTTATTGTCCGCCAGGTAGGTGCACACTCTTGCAATAATGCCCACTGTATCTTTTCCAAGTACCGTAATAATCGTCTTTGTCATATCTTACCTCTCTCCTTACGCCCTTCGTAACCGCTCACCGTCGTCCGGATTCCCCTCCGTCTGCCGCACACTTAAAAATGCCAGCACTTCGAGCAGGTATCCCGCGGTGCCACCGCGATGGGGAAATCATCACCACGATATGGATTATCCGCCATTGTGATCTCACTGTCAACGGTTGCCAGTGCCAGCGGCGGATAATTATTGTCCTGACTCAGATGGCCCAGCAGGATCGTTTTCAGCTGATCGTGCAGGATCTCGCTGAGCAGGCGTCCGCAATGCTCATTGGACAGATGTCCTCTCTCCCCAAGGATCCGCTGCTTCAGCGGCCAGGGATAGGGACCTACCTGTACCATGTTGATGTCATGATTGGCCTCCAGCAAAATGCCATCCAGGCCGCTCAGCGCCTCCACGATATACTCATCATAGCAGCCCATATCCGTTGCCACCGCCACCGAATTATTTCCATCCGTCACCCGGTAGCCCACCGGACAGGCTGCATCGTGGGAGATCCGAAACGGACGGATCCGGAGGTCTCCCAGCGCCAGCTCTTCATCCGGCCGAATCGCGCGGAACAGACTCTCCTCGATCTTTCCCAGCGACTTGATCTGCCGGATCCTCCGAATCGTCGGCTCCGTTGCGTAAATGGGGATGTGATATTTGCGGGCCAGCACACCCAGTCCGCAGACATGATCGATATGTTCATGGGTCACCACGATCCCCGCCAGCTCCTCCGGCTTGCGCCCCAGCTGCTCGACACCCTCCCGGATCCGTTTCCCGGTCAGACCTGCATCGATCAGAACACCGGTCTGATCTGATCCGGCAAATATACAGTTACCGCTGCTCCCGCTGCCAATGCTGCAAAAATCCATGTTCCTTCAACCCTCTGTCTATTTGTTCCCACGCCTGCGCGGGGTCATCTCCGCTGTTATCGACGGTCAGCTGACACCGGGAGCGATAATACACCTCCGGCTTCTGTGCCGCCATGATCAGTTCACACTTTTCTGCCGTGTAGCCCCGGGAGGCCATCAGCCGGCGGATCCGCACGTCTCTGTCCGTATGAATATACCAGATCTCATCGCAGATTTCATCATACCGGTCCTCCAGCAGCAGCGCCGCTTCCACCGCCGCAAACGGATACTCTTTTCCGGCCTCCTCAAGCCGGCGGATCACCTCCGCCTTAACGGCCGGATGGATCAGCCCGTTCAGCTGCTCCCGCAGAGCCGGCTCCCGATAGATCATCTCCGCCACCCGGCTTCGATCGATGTTTTTCTCCGAATCCAGGATCCCGTCCCCGAAAAGAGTCCGCATTGCCTCGTAACAGGCGCCTCCCTTTTCCTGCAGCTCCCGGCCGATCTGGTCGCATTCCAGTACCAGCGCTCCATAACGCTCCCGCAGACAGGTCAGCACCGTGCTTTTCCCGGCGCCAACTCCACCGGTGATCCCAAGCACCGGCAGTCCGGCAACGTTCTTCACATTCTGCCCCTTCATGAATACCTCCTGCTTTTTCTGATCCATCCTGCTGCACAAAGGCTGCTCCGTTTCTCCCGAAACACACCTGCGCATGTCTCCGCACACGCGGCTGCCTGGAAACTGCCGTCCTGCGTTTCCCGCCTACTTCGCCTCGTACCAGTTATCTCCTTCATGGGCATCGATCTCCAGAGCCACCGGCAGATCGGCAGCGCCCATCATCTCTTCCTTCAGGATCTTCATTACAGCCTCACTCTCTCCCGGCGCAGTCTCCACCAGAAGCTCATCGTGGACCTGAAGGATCAGCCGGGATGAAAGTCCCTCGGCCTTCAGACGACGATCCGTCCGGATCATAGCCACCTTGATGATGTCCGCCGCGGCTCCCTGAATCGGAGCGTTCATCGCCACGCGCTCGCCAAAGCTGCGCTGCATGAAGTTGCTGGAGGAAAGCTCCGGTATGGGACGGCGCCGGCCGAACATGGTCACCGAATAGCCCTTTTCCTTCGCCTGGGCCACGCAGTCGTTCAAAAACTGATGGACTCCCGGATAGGTCTCAAAGTACTTTTCGATGTATTCCTGAGCCTCCTGCCGGGTGATGCTCAGGCCCTGGCTCAGTCCAAAGGAGCTGATGCCGTATACAATACCGAAATTGACTGCCTTGGCATTGCGGCGTTCCTGGGCCGTCACCTGGTCCAGCGGGATATGGAAGACCTGGGAAGCCGTGATCGCATGGATATCCTGGGCACTCTGGTAGGCCTCGATCAGCTGGGCATCCCCGGAGCAGGCCGCCAGCACGCGAAGCTCGATCTGGGAATAGTCCGCATCGATGAAGGTGTATCCCTCTCGCGGAACGAAGACCCGCCTAAGCTGCCGGCCCAGCTCACTGCGTACCGGAATGTTCTGCAGATTCGGCTCGGTACTGCTGATCCGTCCGGTGGCGGTGATGGTCTGATTGAAGTTGCCGTGGATGCGTCCGTCTTCCCGGATGTAAGCCGCCAGTCCGTCCGCATAGGTCGACTTGAGCTTGGTCAGCTGACGATACTCCAGAATGTCCGCCGCGATTTTGTGGGACTGGGCCAGCTTTTCCAGAATATCCGCCGCTGTGGAATAGCCCGTCTTGGTCTTTTTCCCGTAGGGAAGCTCCAGCTTCTCGAACAGAATCGTTCCCAGCTGCTTGGGCGAATTGATATTGAAGGACTCGCCGGCCTGTTCATGGATGGCCGTCTCCAGTTCCCGGATCCGTCCGGTCAGGTTTTCACCATAGGTCCGAAGCTCCTCGCCGCGGACCGCGATTCCCTCCTTCGTCATGCCATGCAGCGTGAACACCAGCGGCATTTCGATCTGGCAGAACAGCTCCATCATCCCTGTGTCTTCCAGCTTTTCGGAGAGCACACCGGCTGCCTGGGCTGCCACCGCGGCCAGCGTGCCAAACCAGGCACAGGCCTCCGGCTTCTTTTCCTGCAGCGCCTTCTGATCCGACAATTTGCCCAGTCTTTCTCCGCGCCCCGGAATCAGCTGGTCTAAATGATCCTTAGCCAGGTCCTCCGCCAGATAATGCCCCGTCAGGGGATTGAGCAGATAGGCAGCCACGCCGGCATCAAAGAAGCACTCCTCCGGCAGCTGCAGCCCCAGCTGTTCCAAAGCCGGCAGTGCCGCCTTCACATCCAGCAGGCTCACCTGCTTTGCCTTTTCAGCCAGCACAGCGATCCGTTCTCCCAGCTGCTCCCGGGAACCGGTGGCCGCCAGGCTCAGGTACAGGGCGCGGCCGCCAACGGCCGCTGCCGCTCCCAGCACCGCTCCCTGTTCATCCACCGGAAAGGCCAGACCAAGTACAGACTCCTGTCCGCCTGCCAATGCCTCCTCCAAAGAAGCACAGACCTCAGCCGCCTGCTCCGATGTCTCGGCAACCGACAGCTCAAACAGCTGCTCGGGCTCCTTTTCGGAGCCGCCTTCTTCCAGCTCTTTTTCGAAACGGCGGATCAGAGTGCGCAGCTCCAGTCTGCGGCACAGATCCCGGGCCTGGGCCGTATAGATGTTGCCCACCGTCGCCGCCGGGATATCCAGGGTAAAGGGGGCCTCCCGCTCAATGGTGGCCAGATACTTCGAAAGCTGCGCCTTGTCATAGTTCTCCCGCAGTGAATTCTGGGCACGCTTTGGCTGAATTTCATCCACATGAGCATAGGCATTCTCAATGCTGCCAAACTGGGCAATGATCTTTGCCGCCGTCTTTTCTCCAACCCCCGGAATACCCGGGATATTATCCGAGGCATCTCCCATCAGCGCCTTCAGCTCAATGATCTGGGGCGGTGTGACTCCGTATTTATCGATGACCTCCTGGGTATGATAATTCTCCACCGTGGTGGACCCCTTCAGTGTTTTCGGAATGCGGACCAGTACCCGTTCATCCGCCAGCTGCAGCAGATCCCGGTCGCCGGAAATGATGGTCACCTCCAGGCCCTGTTCACTGGCCTGCTTCGATACCGTTCCGATCAGATCATCCGCTTCATAGCCCTCCAGCATCATCAGCGGAATCTGCATGGCCGTCAGGACCTCCTTGATCAGCGGCACCTGCTGCTTCAGTTCCGGCAGCATGGGCTTACGGGTCCCCTTATACTCCGCATAGGTCTTGTGGCGGAAGGTCGGCGCCGACAGATCAAAGGCCACCGCAAGGTACTGAGGCTTCTCCTCGTCCAGCAGATGGAACATAATGTTCAGGAAGCCGTATACCGCATTGGTATGGATCCCCTCACTGTTTGTCAGATCCGGTACACCGTAAAATGCGCGGTTCAGCATACTGTGACCGTCGATCAGTACGATTTTTTCACTCATGTTGCTTTCCCTCCGTATCAGAAGCCGACTGTTCCTTCGCCTTCTGCTCCTTCAAACGTTCCTTCGGTTCTTCTGTCTCTTCTGTCCGTTCTTCATTCTTTTCATCTGACCGGTCCGGCTCCGTCAGCCCTTCTGTCACAGCTTCTGTCTCCTGCTGCAGTGACTCCCCTTCTGTCACAGCCTCTGTCTCCTGCTGCGGTGTCTCTCCTTCCGTCACAGCCTCCCCTGTTTTTTCATACATATGCGGAAAGAAAGGTTGAGCATACCTGCGTACCGTCTCATGTTCTCCAAAGAAACGGATTCCCGCCCAGACAGCACCGATCACCACCAGGGCCAGCACCGCCAGTGTCAGCGTGGCCCGCTCCAGCTTTCTGGAGCGCCGCTGTGAGCGCACCTGCTGCCGCGACTGCTCCAGATGCTCGATCGCCAGCTTCTCAAAGTCGTAGCTGCACTTATGCTCCGGCTTTCCATCCTCTGACAGAGCCTGATATATCGCCAGATCGATCTCCAGCTCTCCCCGGCACGACTCGCAGCGGGCCACGTGCTCAATAAAGCGCTCTCTTTCCGCTGCCGACAACCGATCCTCCAGATAGAGGCGGATCATGCGCTCCGCCTGCACACAGTCGATGCAGCCCCTGCCGGGCTTTTTGATCTTTTCCTTCATCTTATCTCACTCACACATACGTTGATACCCATAAAATATACTTTTTGAAACTCGTGTGCCGAGGCGCGGTCCCTGCGCCTGCAAAGGCGCTTGACGCGGTCGTTCGGCCTCAGACATGGAACGTGCCTCGGTGTATGCGTTTCAAAAAGTATATCCTGCGACAATATACAGAAAAAGCCCGCAAAATGCGGGCTTTCAAAGCGATGCCGGCAGTGGGACTTGAACCCACACGTGGTTACCCACAACAGATTTTGAGTCTGCATCGTCTGCCATTCCGACATGCCGGCTAATACTGAACTCCCGGGCTGAAAACCCGGGAGCACTTCAGACATCAGAAATTTTATCACAACGTCTCCGAAATTGCAAGAAGCTTTCCGTGTACGTCAAAGGGACTGAGGGTTGCAAAGTAGTCCATCGGCGTCTCGGCACGACGGATCAGCTGAACGCTTCCGTCCTCCTTCAGCAGCAGCTCGGCGCTGCGAAGACGGCCGTTGTAGTTGTAGCCCATGGCGTGACCATGTGCTCCGGTATCATGGATAAAGAGGATATCGCCCATCTCGATCCGGGGCAGGCTGCGGTCAATGGCAAACTTGTCATTGTTCTCGCACAGGCTTCCGGTCACATCGTAGACATGATCGCAGGCCTCGTTTTCCTTGCCAAGTACCGTGATGTGATGGTAAGCACCGTACATAGCCGGACGCATCAGGTTGGCAGCGCAGGCATCCACACCGATGTACTCCTTGTAGGTGTGCTTCTCGTGGATAGCGGTGGTTACCAGGGCACCGTAGGGGCCCATCATGAAACGGCCCAGCTCGGTGTAGATGGATACATCGCCCAGTCCGGCCGGAACCAGGATCTCATCAAAGGCCTTGTGAACACCTTCGCCGATGATGCGGATGTTGTTCGGCTCCTGATCCGGACGATAGGGAATGCCCACGCCGCCAGACAGGTTGATGAACTCCAGCTCCACACCGGTCTTTTCCTTGATCTGAACCGCCAGCTCAAACAGCGTGCGGGCCAGCATCGGATAGTAATCGTTGGTAACGGTGTTGCTGACCAGGAAGGCATGCAGACCGAAGTGCTTTACACCCTTGGCCTTCATCTTTGCATAGGCTTCCAGGATCTGCTCGGTGGTCATGCCGTATTTGGCATCTCCCGGGTTGTCCATGATGCCGTTGCTGACCTCGTAGATTCCGCCCGGATTGTAACGGCAGCTCATGGTCTCCGGCAGAGCTCCCAGCACCTCTTCCACCGCTTCAATGTGGGTGATGTCATCCAGATTGATGATACCGCCCAGCTGTGCACACTTCTTGAACTCTTCAGGCGGCGTATCGTTGGAGGAGAACATGATATCGTGTCCGGTGATGCCCATGGCCTCCGAAAGCATCAGCTCTGTCATGGACGAGCAGTCGCAGCCGCAGCCGTATTCGTGCAGAATGGAGATCAGGAACGGGTTCGGGGTTGCCTTAACGGCGAAGTATTCCTTGTAGCCCTTGTTCCAGGAGAAGGCCTCCTTCAGGCTCTTCACATTCTCACGGATTCCCTTTTCATCGTAGATATGAAAGGGAGTCGGATAGGTCTTTACGATTTCCTCTGCCTGCTGTCTGGTTAAAAATGCCTGTTTCATGTTCTTTCCTTCCTTTGTAAAACTCAATTACTTATTGTCTGCCGGTCTGGCAAACAGATCACTCACCCGGTCATCGATATCGATCAGGTGATTATACTGCAGAATCTGATACCGGTTCAGCAGCTCATCATACTCCGTCTTTTCATCGTAGGTATGATAGGTTCCCTCCGCGTCCACATACGCACCGCTGCAGACCACCGGCAGCTCCCTTTGCATCTCCAGCAGGAACTCCTGATAGAGCGTAGTGGGAAGCCCTGCCGCTTTCAGCACATCCGCCGCCAGATAATTCAGGGATGTCAGCTTGTATTCCGGCATCTCCATTCCGAAATTGTTCCATACCAGATACGGCACCTGGTAGGCTTTCTGCGCCTCCTCCAGGGATACCTCCGGATCGTACCCGGTCAGCCGCCGGATCACATCTGTTACATAATCCGTGGGCTGGTGGTCACCAAACATGATCAGAATGGTGGGTTCCTCCAGGGTATTCAGATAATCCATCAGCATACCGAAGGCCCGGTCCGTCTCGTAGATCAGAGACAGATACTTCTGGGCCGCACCGCTCTGCACACCCACGGAGCTCAGATCCGTCAACCGGATCACTTCCTCCAGATTGGGATATTCGGTGCTGTAGCCGCTGTGGTTCTGCATGGTCATCTCGTAGATGAACATGCGCTCATCCTCTCCCTTGTTTTCCATCAGCTCGGCGATCTTGCCAAAAGCCGACTCGTCACTGATGTAATCACGCACCAGCTTAGGCTGGATAAAATCCGTCTGGGACAGGAACTGCTGGAAGCCGAATTTGGGCATCACCTGATCCCGGTTCCAGCCGGAAGCCAGATACGGATGGATACCGATGGTGGAATATCCCAGTCCCGCCAGATACGACGGCAGTACCGGGATGTTGTCCCGGATAAACTGCTGATATACTACACTGCCCGCCGGCATGAAGGCCATGGTATCGCCGCTCAGGAACTCATACTCTGAATTGGCGGTATTGCCTCCCTTGATGGAGACCATGGCATAGCCGCTGTCGTTTTCCTCCATAGCCTTTCGGAAATTCGGCATATAGTCCATGTTGGTGTTAAATTCTCCCAGAACCGACAGATCCGAGAAAGCCTCATCCACCACCACGATCACATTGGGATAGTTGTTTTCAGCCGCTGTCTTTGACGGATCGAAGGCGGCCGCGCCCTGCTCTTCCCCACCATTCGCCAGCTCCTGCCGGATCATCTCAACCGCTTTCACGGAATAGCCCTCCGGCTTTTCCACCTGGATCAGATGAAGATTTCCCACAAAGGCAGCCAGAAAACCATTATTGCGGTAGCGGACTACCGGGGTAAACAGGGTCTGGTCCATCCCCAGCTTGTCCTTTACCTCGGTCTTTTGCAGCTGCATGCCCGCTGCGGCCAGCAGTCCGCCAAGGACTACGACCGGGAGAATGCGCCAGACCGGCCGGCGGATCTTCCAGGTATTCTTGGCATCCAGCGCCATCAGCCAGACAAATCCAAGAATGGTATAGAAAAAGCGCCAGGTAATGGAATACTCATAGTTTCCGGCCACCATGGCCGCCGTCTTCAGCGACATCAGATCCCAGGGCACAATGGGCGAGCCCCGGAACTGTACCACAAAATAGTTGGCGATACCGATCACCATAAAGATCAGATCCGCCAGCAGATAGCCTCTCCTGAATGAGCCGGTGAGAAATGCCAGGATCAGAAAGATCAGCACATAAAACAGCACATTCACGGCAAACATGGCCGGATAGATATTGTTGGTCAGATACCACATCAGACTGGGCTCTGTACCCGGCTTCAGATGGTAGAGGGTGAAATTCTGCACCAGCCAGACCGCGGCCACCGGTGAGAGCACCGCTGTCAGGATATTCAGGGTCCGGACCAGCCATCCCGGCCAGACCACGCTGCGCGGCGTCAAATCTTTTTTCTTCCCGGGAATACCGGTCAGGATCAGCAGGGCTGCCAGTACGATCCAGCCTGCCGCCGGAACCGCATTCATGCCGCCCCCCTCTTCCCGGACGGCCAGCACCAGTAAGATCAGCAGGCCGGCGCTGCTCACTCCGGCCGTCAGCAGATACGGCCATTTCAATCGAAAGATTCGCTCCATACGCACCACCTGTCAGGAAATAATGTGTGAATGATTGAACAGGTGCTGCTGGCAGTACTCATGCGCTCCGGCACATTTGCTGCAGTAACGGAAGGTCAGATCATCTCCATCCTTTTCCGTGCGTCCGCAGACGGTGCATCGATGCATGGGTCTGGTCGGATCCGCTGCCGGGCCGGCCGGCGAAGCGGCTCTTCCGGGCCGAGTCACCTTCTTCACCTTCTTCAGACGGGACATATCCCCCCGGTTCAGCAAAAGGAACAGGAAGAAGTTCATCAGGGAAGCCAGGATCACCACCCGGCCGATCCAGTTTGTCCGCACAAAATCGTAGGCGATCAGCACACCGTAAAGCATGGCCAGCCACTTGATCTTGATCGGGATGATCATGTACAGCAGCACGGTCATGTCCGGATAACAGAATGCAAAGGCCAGGAAGATCGACATATTGATATAGTAGGTCGAAAACAGCGTTCCGGCCCAGCCAAAGACTACCCAGCGCCCCATGATGCCCAGCACCCCGTACAGGATAAAGGCACCGATCACGGTACACAGCACACCCGTCAGCATATACAGGGTAAAGCGGAAGGACCCCCAGGTCCGTTCCAGCGTATTCGCCAGGGAATAGTAAAACATCAGCATGATCACAGTGAAAATACTCAGGCTGTCCGGCGGAATGACCACCCAGGAGACCAGTCGCCAGATCTGACCATGCAGGATATAGTAGGGATCCAGTGTCAGATAGCTCAGCACGCCCGGCGACACCACCGACAGCGTGTAGCCCAGAACATACAGGCCGATCATTATCAGCGGCAGGTTGGGGATGGCGATCCACCGGAGCCGCTTTTCAAGCTTATCCATTAATTTCATTAGATTTTCCTCCATTTTCCAATAATATGCTTCACCTGTTTTTTTGTCAACGCACGCGGTTTACATTACAGATTTTCTTCATTATAATTAGAAAAGTTTTACTTTTGATATATATACATGCGGTCAGCCTCTCCGGAAGCTGACCTGTCAGAAAGGATAACATATGGCTGGTTCAACTTTTGGAAAACTGTTTCGTGTCACCACCTGGGGCGAGTCCCACGGCAAGGGCATCGGCGTCGTTGTGGATGGCTGTCCTGCCGGTCTTCCCTTATCGGAAGCCGACATCCAGCCCTTTCTGGATCGCCGCAAGCCCGGCCAGAACCGCTACACCACCCAGCGCTCCGAGGGGGATCTGGTAGAGATCCTCTCCGGCGTCTTCGAAGGAAAGACCACCGGCACACCCATCAGCCTGCTGATCCGCAATACCGATCAGCGCAGCCACGATTACAGTGAAATCGCCGGCTACTACCGCCCCGGTCACGCCGATGTGACCTTCGATGCCAAATACGGCTTCCGGGATTATCGGGGCGGCGGCCGCTCCTCCGGACGGGAAACAGCCGGACGCGTGGCCGGCGGTGCCATCGCCCTGAAGGCACTGGCTGCTCTGGGCATCACCGTGGAAGCCTGGACCTCCTCCATCGGTCCGGTCAGCTGCGATCCGAAGGTCTTCGACCGGGAGCATCTGGCTGTCAGCCGTTTCTCCATGCCGGATCCGGCTGCCGAAGAACAGGCTGCTGCCTATCTGGAAGAATGCCTGCGGTCACAGACCTCCTCCGGCGGCTGTGCTTCCTGCCGGATCACCGGTCTGCCGGCCGGTATCGGCGAGCCGGTCTTTGACAAGCTCGATGCCGTTCTGGGTCAGGCCCTCTTTTCCATCGGGGCCGTCAAAGCCCTGGAGATCGGCGACGGCTGTCGTGTCTCCACCGCTGTCGGCCATGAAAACAACGACAACTGGGATGAAAACGGCTTTGTTTCCAACCATGCCGGCGGAATCCTGGGTGGCATGAGCAGCGGTCAGGACATCCTGCTGAAGGTCCACTTCAAGCCGACACCCTCCATCGCCCGTGAACAGACCGCTCTCTTCCGGGACGGCCATGTGGACACGGTCTCCATCCACGGCCGACACGATCCCCTGATCACAGCCCGGGCTGTGGTGGTGGTGGAAAGCATGTGTGCCCTGACCGTTCTGGACCTTCTCATGCAGAATGCCGTCAGCACCATGGACAAGCTGAAAAAAACAATGGAGTAAGACCGTTTTACAGCCGTCCTCCGAATACCGGCCCGATCGATCCGGCACAACGATCCGAACACAGAGAATGAGACAGAAAAAGCGCCCTCACCTGGCATCACACAGCCGGTGAGGACGCTTTTTTCATAGCGCACAAAGTGCAGGATCAGAATTTAAGTCGTCACAGTTCACGCAGTGAACTGTCATTATTCTTCCACCTCATAGGACGAGATCAGAATGCAGTTCGGCGTCTCCACCGGGATCTGCTTTCCTTTCATCACAAAGCACTTTTTCTCGTAATCCACATTAAAGAAACGGATGTAGTTGGATTCGTGACACAATACCACCATGGTATGACCGTCCGGCAGCAGATCCACATCCTTGGGGTAACCGCCGCTGATGGGCAGGATGCAGACCTTGGTCAGCAGGCCGGTCTCCGGATCGATCTTAAAGATGCCCACCGTGTTCTCTCCGGCACTGGAGGTGAAAACGTACTGGCCGGTAGCGTCGATCTTCAAGGCACAGCAGGCACTGCTGACCTCATCCCGGTCAAAGACCGTCTCGATCTCCTGCAGAAGTTCAAAATTCGGCGTCTTGCCTGTTCCGTCGTAGGCATAGACATTGATGGTGTTGGTCAGCTCGCAGTTGATGTAGGCAAAACGGCCATCCTGGCTGAAGGTCATGAGACGGGGACCCGATTCCAGCTTGCAGCGCAGGATATCATACAGCGTCAGCTTACCGCGCACCTCGTCCACCTTATAGATCTTCACCTGGTCCACGCCGTTATCCACGGCACAAAGATATTTGTGATCCGGCGTCGGCAGAACGCAGCTGACATGGGGCCGGAAATTTCGCTCCGCCACGCTGCCCAGACCCTTGTGGAAGACGCCGTCCATGATCGAACCAAGGCGTCCGTCCCGGTGCGTATGGACCACCGTCACCTTGCCATCATGGTAACCGCCCACAAAGAGCAGCCGTCCGGTATGGTCCGTTGAGAGATAGCAACCGCGCATGCCGTTGATGCCTACTTTATTAATGGGCGTCAGATCGCCGTTCTTTTCGATCTTCAGCACCTCTACACCCTCATCCGCAATAGAATAAAGATATTTTCCGTTATCCGACTTTGTAATATGCGATGAATTGTGAACCGGAACCACATTTCGTTCAGTCAGCAATCCATTTTCCACATCCACATCATATACATGGATACCCTTGCTGCTTCCATTGGTATATGTTCCGACATAAGCCACATACTTTGTCTTTTTCATGCCATTCCTCCAAGTCCATTCCGATGAAAAGCAATACTCGTTACAGGACAAACCATTTCCCTGCAACCGATAATCATGTTCAAGTATATCCAATCTTGCCCATAATGTAAATGCCACTTCCATCCAGATTGTTTTCATAACAGAATATGCGTTACAGTTCACGTATGAACTGTAACGGGCCAAAATCCATTCCAAATTGCCTTTACTTGACGAGTGCCATTCCAAATCGTGCTTCGCACGATGGCACTCGGTCCATCCTATTCGCTTCGCGAATACGATCTGTAGCAATGGGATTTTGGCCTACAACCCTCGGGATTTTGCCGCATACGCGACAAAACACCTCGCGGAATCAAATAGCCTGAACTGTAACGAATATGCTATCATGTATGCGGCGAAATCATTCACATCCAGCCGCACCAAAGACCAGCAGGCTGTGCTTTTCTTTTTGCGATCGAAGCAGGCCCTCGTTATCCGGTGCTATTCTCCGGAGAACAAGGCAGGTCCTGCATGCCCCGAGAAAGGAGCTCCCATGAATCATTCCCCTGTCGCCCCCGCCGGCACGCCCCTGTGTCTGCCTCACTTTGGACGAACCCTCTGTTTTCGGATCACCGAAACGGATGACGGCTGTCCGGCCGGTAAGTTTCTGCGAGGTCAGGGCTTTTCTCACCGGCTTCTGGCCCGGCTCAAGCGAACGCCCGGCGTCATTTTGCTGAACCAGAGCTCCATCCCTGCCGGCCTGCCCCTGCACACCGGCGATGAGCTGCAGGTTACGATCCCCTACGATTTTCATCGCTACCGTTACTTCGAAGACGAAATGCATCCGGAGCGGCAGCTGGAAAGCCTCCCGCTCCCGGAGATCGTCTTTGAAGATGAGGATATTCTGGTAGTCTCCAAGCCGGCCGGCATGCCCACTCATCCTTCCCAGGGTCATCACGGGGATACTCTGGCTGAGATCTGCGCCCTGCTGCTCGCCAGACGCCCTGATTGGGCATCCGCCATCGAAGAGCTGCGGTCCGAGTGCCCATCATCCGCTGACGTGCACTCCGCCTCCATCACTCCGGCGGCCCCGTCAGCCTCCGGCACGGACCGAGCCGTCTCTTCCTCCGGCAGTATCTGTGCTGCCCCTGAACACGGCGAGGTGATCCTGCCCGCCCTCTACTGCATCGGCCGCCTCGACCGGGACACCAGCGGCCTGCTGGTTTTAGGCAAACATGCCCACAGTGCCGGTATCCTGTCGGCTGCCATGAAGCAGCGGAAGATCCATCGCTTCTATCAGGCTGTGGTCCATGGACGGCTTACGGAAGCCGGAACCGTGGAGGCTCCCATTGCCCGGGAACCGGGCTCCGTGATCAAACGGCAGGTCCACTTCTCCGACGGCGAAGCGGCCATCACCCACTATCACCCTCTTGCCTACCACAGTACCACGGATCGGACCCTGGTGGAGCTGAAGCTGGAGACCGGCCGGACCCATCAGATCCGCGTCCACATGGCCTGGCTGGGCCATCCACTGGTGGGGGATGACCTGTATGGCGGGGCTTTCGTCCCTGCCCCGGGTCGCCAGGGACAGCATCTGCATTCCTGTTCCCTTTCCTTTGTTCATCCGCTCACGGGCCAGGCGCTGTCCTTTTGCGCACCGCTTCCGGAGGATATGAAAGCTGCACCATAACTTCGGACCAGGACAAAGCGTGCTTTGCGGTGATCGTCCGGATACCTGCCCGCTTTATATCGGACCCGCAGAAATAACGGCCCCACAGAAAATCCCCCAGGTATTTCCTGCAAAAAAGGGATCGCATTCCGCGATCCCTTTTCCAATCCATTCTGCTTTATGTAAGCGACCGTTTTTTTCCAGTCGCCCCGACCGTTCCAACCGGTCCTGCTTCCTGTCTGCCATCGCAGCGCATCGTCACGCAATCGGAACCGCAGCCCAAGTCAGCCCGTACATCAGCTCCATCAGCTTGCGCACCTCATCCTTCATCCGGCTGCAGGCCTCTTCCTCACTGGCAAAATGCATCAGTCCCACGCGATCCTTTTTGTCACTGAAATATACGACCCAGTCACCCTGCTTCTCCTGCTCCAGACAGATGCGGTTTTTGTGATGCCCGCCGATCTTATACAGCTTGGACGGCACCAGATGCTCTTCGAAAAATTCTCTTAATTCCTTGCCTGACATATAGTTCACCTCGCGGTTTTTATTATTGGTACATGTGGTTTTGAAAACTACATGTACTATACCACGTTTCTCTCTCTTAAACAAGAGGCCTCGAAAATTACTACCAGCGCCAGTTATGCGGTTCGGTTCTGCGAGATTTTTCACCGTCCATGCGATAAGGTCTCGAACATAAAAAAAGGGGAGACGTTTCCCTGCGTGAACTGTCCCCCCTGTAATTATTCTCTTATACTGCCTCCAGCGCCTGACGCAGATCCTCGATCAGATCCTTCTTATCCTCCAGACCGCAGGAGATCCGCACCAGGCCCGCCGGTACGCCGGCCGCCTTCAGCTGCTCATCCGTCATCTGGCGATGGGTGGATGTGGCCGGATTGAGACAACAGGTACGGGCATCCGCCACATGGGTCTCGATGGCCGCCACCTTCAGCTGCTTCATAAAACGCTCTGCCGCTTCACGTCCGCCCTTGATCTCAAAGGAGACCACGCCGCATCCGCCGTTCGGCATATATTTCTGAGCCACCTCATAATACCGGTTGGACTTCAGTCCCGGATAATTGACATATTCGACCTTGTCATGAGCCTCCAGGAACTCCGCCACCGCCTGTCCATTCTCCACATGCCGCGGCATCCGCACATGCAGAGACTCCAGTCCCAGATTCAGGATAAAGGCATTCTGCGGAGACTGCACACACCCCAGATCACGCATCAGCTGCGCGGTGCACTTGTTGATAAAGGCTCCCTCTTTGCCAAAACGCTCCGCGTAGTTCACGCCATGATAGGACTCATCCGGCGTGCACAGCCCCGGGAACTTATCCGCATGAGCCATCCAGTCAAAATGTCCACCATCCACGATGACACCGCCCAGGGCGGCGCCGTGTCCGTCCATATATTTCGTGGTGGAATGGGTCACCAGGTCTGCCCCCCATTCAATGGGACGAAGGTTGATCGGCGTCGGGAAGGTATTGTCCACCATCAGCGGAACCCCGTGTGCATGAGCCGCTTTGGCAAACTTCTCAATGTCCAGCACCGTCAGCGCCGGGTTGGCAATACTTTCACCAAATACCACCTTTGTATTCTCCCGGAATGCGGCATTCAGCTCTTCCTCTGTACAATCGGGGCTGACAAAGGTCACGTCCACACCCATCTTGCGCATGGTCACATCCATCAGATTGAAGGTGCCGCCGTAGATCGAGGACGAGGAGACGATGTGGCTGCCTGCCTCGCAGATGTTAAACAGTGCCATGAAATTGGCGGCCTGACCGGAGCCCGTCAGCATAGCGGCCGCTCCCCCCTCCAGGGATGCGATTTTAGCCGCCACCATATCGCAGGTGGGATTGGCCAGTCTGGAATAGAAGTATCCCTCTGCCTCCAGATCAAACAGCTTGCCCATATCCTCACTGGTATCATATTTAAAGGTGGTGGACTGATAGATCGGGATCTGTCTGGGTTCTCCGTTCCCCGGTGTGTATCCTGCCTGCACGCATCTTGTATTCAGCGATAAATCTGCCATGTTTTTTACCTCCTCGGTGTCCTTTCTTGCGGTCGATATTGTCCTTATTGTACTGCGTTGGTTCAGTTCAGGCAACTCGATTCCGCGAGGTGTTTTACTGCGTACGCGGCAAAAATCCCAGGTGGCCAGCCAGAATCTCATTGCCTGCCCCCCAATTCTATGGTATCTTTAACTCTGCAATACTTTTGTTACACTTTTGTAAAATTCAATTGACAATGGAGAGGTTTATGATGACACACACCGTTTTCCCCACTGCCTCTGTGCAGGAAACAAAGCGGCCGGACCAGCTGATGACCAGCCCCGTATCCGACAGACATACCTGCCGTAACCGGAAAAGCCGCCCTGCTCTGACAAGACTTCTGCTCACACTGCTCGTGCTGATCAGCGTGTTTGCCATGACAGCCCAGGCGGCATCCATGCCCCGTAAGGCCCCGGCTAAGGTCACCGGCCTGAAGGTCACCAACCTGAATCAAAGCGCCCGCCTGACCTGGAAGAAGTCTTCGAAGGTCTCCGGCTATGAGGTCTGGATCAGGGAAAAAGGGGCTGCGGATTTCAGTCTCCTGAAGGTCACCACCAAAAACTCTCTGAAGATCACCGGTCTGAAAAATCAGACGGTCTACAGCGTTAAGGTCAAGGCCTTCCGCAAGTTTTCCGCCAAGGACATCTATCAGGGAGCCTTCAGCAGCGTTAAATCGCTGAAGCCGAATGTGGTCAAAATTCCGGCTGTACATGATCTGTGGTATAAGGCCGCATTAAAATCCAGTGTCGAAATGGAAGCGGTCAACTCGGACAAAAAGCTGCGCCTTGGCGCCGGCAAGGAAGTCGTTCTGGTCTCCACCACCGCCGGCACCAGCATGGTCAAATACGGCGGCAAGCTGTATTACGTACCCCGCAGCAAGCTGCGTCTCACCGGCATGAAGACACATCAGAAACCCTATAAAAAGGACGATGTCACCAAATATGTCAATGAGAAGGGCTTCTACAGCAAGACCAAATTCATGATCTATGTCAGTGCCTATACACAGCACATTTATCTGTTTACCGGTAAAAAAGGCGAATGGAAGCTGAAATTCTCCTCCCGCTGCTCTACCGGCAAATTCAGCACCCAGACCAATTACGGCCGCACCTTTATCTGCGGCAAGCAGATGGACTGGTACTTTGACGGATATGTCTGTGCCCACTATGCCAGCATGGTCTGGAGCGGCGGACAGGCCTTCCATACCTGGGCAACGGGTGTAGGCTGGCCCGCCTCTCACGGATGCATCCGTCTGCCCCGTCAGTATGCGATTTATATCTACAACAATGTTCCGGTGGGAACCGGTGTCTACGTATACTGATGCCCTGCACGACATTGATCCTGCCCGTGCAGATGCAGGCGCCCACAGCAGCATAACGGACCGCTTCGTGTTGCGCACTCCTGCGATCCAGTAAAAATAAAACGCTCCTCTTCATGAGGGGCGTTTTTTATGTTAACCCTCGGGATTTTGCCGCATACGCGGCAAAACACCTCGCGGAATCGAGCCGCCCGAACTGTAACTTTTTATCTCTACAGGACGACAGAATTTCATTTCTGCCAAATGCAAACGCCGGGCACAGACCCGGCGTTCTTTCAGTTCCAGTATTCTTTTTTCAGCCGCGCCCGGTCTTTTCCGTGGCCACCCTGCTGTATCCGATCTTCTGTCCCATCCGTACGGGGATCTCCCGGCCCTCTCTGGTGGCCCGGAACACTCTGCCCGGGATGTGGACCTTTCCCGGTTCAAAGAGAAGAATGATGGTGGAGCCTCCGTACAGGAAGCGTCCCTTCTCCTGGCCCCGGCATACCGCGCCGCAGCCATGGTAGTTATCGATCTTTCCCACCAGCATGGCCCCGACTTCCATCTGGACCATCTTGCCAAAGTGCTCCGTCCGGATCACCGTATACTCCCGGCAATTCTGCGTAAAGACCGGCCCGGCCTCCAGCGCCACCGGCTGTACCGTGTGAAGCACGCCGGGAATAAAGACATTGCGCCCCTTTACCCCGTTATCCACGTAGGCATACCGGTGATAGTGATCCACGCACAGCCGAAGCACCAGGCAGACGCCGCCCTCATACTGGGTGGCCAGCTTCCGGCTCTTCAGCAGGGAACGCAGGCTGTAGCGGCTCTGCTTCACCGGAATGATCATGTCCTTTGTGATGCGGTACGCACTCAGCAGTCCGTCACAGGGCGAAGGCAGCACCTGCGGATCCGCAGCAAAGGGGCGTTTTCCCCGGCGGATCGGCCGGCAGAAGAAATCATTAAAGGTCCTCACCTGACTGCAGTCATAATCCTCTACCCGAATGCCGGTCTTGTGTACAAACAGCGGAATCAGCGGCCGCGAAAGAGGCGAGTCCATCACCCGTCCCACCGCCTGTGAAACACCCCGGGCCGTCAGGACCTTCAGAATTCTGCGTCCATTCTTCGTATGGTATAAATAATCCAGCATATTCATCCTACCATTCGACTCCTGATCACGATCAAAACCACAAACTCGATCACTCCCAGTCCCAGCATAATGGCGATGCCCCTCTTTCCGGGCTTACGCAGCTGAAACGGTGTAATAAACAAGATTCCTACCAGCAGCATCACGGCAAAATAGACCAGCGTCAGATCCCGCTTCAGGATAAACTCCACCATCAGGACCGTAGGAAAGATCAGCGCCGACGAGGTCACCGGAAGTCCCTGATAGAACTTTCGCTTTCCACCCTCGGTCCTTTGCCGCTCTTCCTCCGATACATTGAAATAAGCCAGCCGGATCAGCGCCGCCAGCGCATAAAACAGAACAATGCCCGTCAGCAGGATCGGATACAGGATCCGCTTGGTTCCCGGAGAAACCACCAGCACCGGAATATCCGTCAGCCTTTCGTTCACCCGCAGCATGGCAATGCCGATACAGGCCGGCAGCACCCCAAACGCCACCAGATCCGACAGCGAATCGATCTGAATACCAAACTGATTCTCCATCGGGGTTCTGTCCTTTTTCATACGGGCTACAGCGCCGTCAAAGGTATCACACAGCCCGCAGAACAGCAGGAAGAACATCCCGTAAAACGGATGTCCTACCCCCTTCAGGCACACCATTACACCCATGGTCGCTGACAACAGTGATGCATAGGTCAGCCAGACCGAATAGTCATAAAATCCAATCATAGTCTCTCCCTCGTTGCAGTGTCTTTCCGCACACTGCCCCTTTTCCTCAGCACACCTTTCCGGACCATCTATCCACCAGACCCGCAAACCAGTCCGCACCGCTTTGCAGCAGCCTGTCCACACGCAGCGGCTTTACCAGCAAAAGTCCCAGCTCCAGCACCAGGATGCCGCCCGGAATGTCGATCAGGATATGCTGCTTTAAGCATACCGTCGACGCAAACACCAGCAGCGTCATCACCGACGTACCGACCCGGTACCAGCCCGGCACCTTCTTAAGCTTCCAGGCTGTCCGCAGACAGAACCAGCTCTCCAGACAGTGGATGGACGGAAACAGATTGTTCGGCGCATCCAGCCGATAGATCAGCGACAGCAGCCCGTTCATCAGTCCGCCTCCGGTAAGCTCCGGACGGGGCAACATGGTGGGAACCGCCAGAAAGCAGATACAGGTCAGCGTCTTGGCCACTATATCCGCCCCCACATACTGAAAACAGAATTCCCGGCCTTCCCGGCCCGCCAGCACATATCCAATGATCCACTGGACAAAAGCCAGAATATAGATCACCACGAAGCCGCTGATCAGAGGGATCTTTTCATCCAGCCCGGAGGCCAGGTTGTAATAGGTCCGATCGGCATTGATCAGGCGCACCCCGTTATATACCAGCATGTTCCATGCGAAGGCTGCTGCCAGCGGCAGCCAGGCATACACAGGCAGCGCACCACTGACGCGCTCCAGCCAGCGTTTCATCAGCGGATTCTCTCAGGGAAACCAACCTTCTTCTGCACCTTGCGCAACGTCTTGTTGGCGGTATAGGCCGCCTTTTCCGCATTCATCTTGATGACGCCATCGATATAAGCCTTGTCCTTTTCCAGCTCACGCACACGCTGCTGCAGCGGAGAAAGTACGCCGACCACCGCTTCACCTACGGCCTCCTTCAGCTGACCGTAGCCGCAGCCGTCGAACTCCCGAACAGCCTCCTCCGGCGTCTTGTTGGTGCAGGCACAGTAGATGTCCAGCAGATTCTTTACACCCGGCTGCTCCGGACGATACAGGATCTGCGCCTCGGAATCCGTCACAGCTCTCTTGCACTTGCGGCGGATGGTATCCGGATCATCCATCAGATAGATGCTGGCATTCGGATTTTCATCGGACTTGCTCATCTTACGGGTGGGATCCTGCAGGCTCATGATCTTGGCACCAACCTTGCCAATGTAGGCCTCCGGCACCGTGAACACATCCCCGTAGATCGCATTAAAGCGCTGGGCAATATCACGGGTCAGCTCCAGATGCTGCATCTGGTCGATACCCACCGGCACCACATCCGCCTGATACAGCAGGATATCCGCTGCCATCAGCACCGGATAGGTAAACAGACCGGCATTGATGTTGTCCGCATGCTTAGAAGCCTTGTCCTTGAACTGGGTCATACGGTTCAGCTCACCCATATATGTGAAGCAGTTTAAGATCCAGGCCAGCTCCGCATGGCCGCTGACGTGGGACTGGTAGTAGATGCAGTTCTTCTCCGGATCGATGCCCGCTGCGATGTACAATGTCAGCAGCGCGCGGGCACGCTTGCGAAGCACCGCCGGATCCTGACGTACCGTGATGGAATGCATGTCCACCACACTGTAATAGCATTCATACTCATCCGACAGCGTCACCCAGTTCTTCAGAGCCCCCAGATAGTTGCCCAGAGTCAGATTGCCGGTAGCCTGCATGCCGCTGAATAATACCTTTTTTTCCTTTTCCATTTCTTCATACCTCCTGTGCCACACCTCCTTCTGGTGTGACCTATATGCGTTACAGTTCACGCAGTGAACTGTAACCTTTATCCTGCCTATCAGGCACATCTGCCTTTCGTGCAGAGGACGCTGCCGCCCTGCTGCGGACGGCTGCGCCGTATTTCATGACTCATAGCGGATCCTATCGCATGGGATAGCCCTTCAGATAGTAATCCCTTACAAACCGGATCAGCTCCTGCTCTCCCCGCTGATCCAGAATTCGGAGCAATCGCTCCAGCTCCCGGGCCGTCTGGGGATGCATCAGGGGCTTTCCCCGCCCGTTCAGATAATAATCCAGGGGACAGTGCCGGTCATACTTCTCTTTTAAGTAGGTTTTGGACGCCGCAATCCGGTCCATCAGCATCTCCGCCACATACCGGCGGGGCATCTGCACATTGTGGATCGGAAAAACGCCGGTGCGGATATCCGGATCGTAATCATTCCAGAATTCATAGTGATGCCGGTTGCGTCCCTTGTGATGCATCCAGGCGCTGGAATAACCCTTATCCTCCCGTTCCCCGTTGTTGGGGGATCGCTTTCCTCCCTGATAATAGCGCACGCCGTTCCAGAACTCCGTGGGTTCATATTTGGACAGGTCGTGCATGAGCCCCTGCCAGTACAGACCGATGGCAAAGCAGCCCTTCATCACCAGGATCTTATGCTCGGTGATGGTCCGCAGATGGCCCAGCGCTTTTCCCAGCGTAATGCCCTCTTCCGCACCATCCATGCTGCCGGTTTCCCTCATCCGTTTAAACAGCGGCACCCGGTCATTCTTCCACCGTGTGCACGGCAGCCATTTTTTTACGTCTCTTTTCATGCTTTTTCCTGCTTCATATTCTCATCCGGTCCGGCTGCGGACTTGCCGGTCGGCTTCACCGGCACCTCGGCCGGTGCTTTTGCCTCCCGGTCCTTACACGCCTCGGCCCCGGCCCTTTTACGCTCCTTCGGCTGCACCGCCTCTGCGGCCAGAATGCAGGTGGTCCGCCCCGGCAGTACCAGCTCTTTTTCCAGCGGCTGCCCGGCCAGCTGCTCCTCCAGCTTCGGATCACTGGTCAGCAGAAGCTTCCATTCCAGCCCCTCAGGCAGATACGGCAGTGCCAGCACCTGGGAATCCCAGTGGCAGTTAAAGGCCGTATACAGACAGCCGTTTTCCCCCTCTTCTCCCGGCGCACACTGCATCATACCGATGTGACGGTTCTGATACTCGAAGCCGCCATACCAGGCTCTGGTTCCGTGAACCGAGAAAGCCGGAAAGCCTCCATTGGTCCGGATGGCCGTTCCCCGGCTCTTCCGGACTCCGACGAAACGCCGGCGGATGGCGATCAGCTCCTTCGTATACTCCAAAAGTGCCCGTCCGTTCCGGGTCTTTCCCCAGTCGATCCAACTGACCTCGTTGTCCTGACACCAGGGATTGTTGTTGCCATTCTGGGAATTGCCCAGCTCATCACCGGCCAGCAGCATCGGGATATCCCGGGCCATCATCAGCATCGTCAGCGCATTTTTGCTCTGGCGCAGACGCAGCTCCTGGGTTGCCTTTTTGCGGGAGGGTCCCTCCTCACCGCAGTTCCAGCTGAAGTTGCAGTCCGTACCGTCCCGGTTGCTCTCTCCATTGTCCTCGTTATGCCGGTCATTGTAGGAGACCAGATCCGCCAGCGTAAAGCCGTCGTGTCCGGTAATATAATTCACCGTACTGCGGCCGTTTCCCTTCATGCGGGCTGCAAAGGCCTCCAGACGATTTTCATCTCCCTTGAGCATCCGTCTTGCATCCTCCAGAAAGCCGCTGTTGCAGTCCGTCAGATACCGTCCCCGGCCCTTCATGCGGCCCTCACCGGCACCGGGTCTGCCACTTCCTGCGGCTCCCTTTTCCACCAGATCCCCGTCAAAATAGCCGGCCAGCAGCCGGGTACGACCAAACAGCGGATCCGATGCCAGGGCACGGATCTTATCGTTGTCCGTCAGCAGATGGAAGCCGTCCACGTGGTAGGTGTCGATCCACCACTGGAGACACTCCTGCACCAGGCGGATGGGCTCCGCTCCGGTGAAAGCGGCATCCACGATCACTTCCATCCCGGCCAGATGAAAGGCCTGGACCATCTCCCGAAATTCCACATCCGGCTGACGGCCGGCGGCATAGCCGCTCTTGGGGGCAAAGCACCAGTGCTTCGTATATCCCCAGTAGTTGACGCTTTGCGTGCACGCCGGCGGCATCTGCATGCTCCGATGCTTCTTTCCTTCAGCCTCTGTCCGGCTGCGGTATGCCTGGGTGATCTCATCCGCCCCGGTTTCCGGCTCGATCATCTCTTCAAATTCCCATACCGGCATCAGGATCACCTGATTGATTCCCAGCTCCTGAAGATACGGGATCTTCTCCATCAAAGCCCGGTAGGTGCCCTTTTTGGACACACCGGAGTTTTTATGCCGTGTATATCCGCGCACATGCAGCCGGTAGGCCACGATCTCTTCTTCCTTCAGCGCCGGCTTTTTCTCATTTGGATCCCAGGCAAAGGTATCCAAAATAAAGCCACCCCGAATCTGATGCGGCCGCCGGGTCTTCGTCTCACCAAAGGGAGCTCGCCCCACCACCAGCGGGGCCGCCGGATCCGTCACGATCTCTCCATCGATCCGATAGTTGTATTCCAGCGTCGCCGCCTGCGCTCCGCTTACCTTCAGGCAGCGTACATAGCCATACTCGGACTGCGGCTGCACCGGAAGCTCTGCCAGGATCTGCTCACTTCCCTTTTTATATAAAACGACGGATGCCTCCGCCTGCGGATCACATACCAGGGTAAAGGTGATACCCTCCCCGGAGGTGCGGGGTCTGAACCCCTCAAAAATCCCGGGTGCGGCCACCAGATCGGTTCCCTTGCTTGTCCTGCTCATACTGTCTTTCCTCTCATGTCGTTACTGCTTTTCCGCCCAGGCTGCAGCCCGTGCGTTGCCCGGGCCCTCTCGGCAAATTGTCTTAAAATTCGATATCCAGCTCCACCGGACAATGGTCCGAACCCATGATCTGGGTGTGGATCCCGGCGCCTTTCAGCTTCGGCTCCAGTGCTCTGGATGCACAGAAATAATCGATACGCCACCCGGCGTTCTTCTCTCTGGCCTTGAACCGGTAGGACCACCAGCTGTAGATGCCCTCAGCCTCCGGATTGAAATACCGCCAGGTATCGATAAACCCGGCTTCCAGAAGCTGGGTAAACCGGCCGCGCTCCTCATCCGTGAAGCCGGCATTCTTCCGGTTGGTCTTCGGATTCTTCAGGTCCTTCTCCGTATGCGCCACATTCAGATCGCCGCAAAGCACCACCGGCTTTTCCTGTTCCAGTTCCTTAAGATAACGCAGGAAATCCTCCTCCCAGCGCATCCGGTAGTCCAGTCTGGCCAGCTCCGCCTGGGAATTCGGTGTATAGCAGGTCACCAGGAAAAACTCCTCAAACTCCGCTGTGATCACACGACCCTCGTGGTCGTGCTCCTCCACCCCGATTCCGTATCGCACCGACAAAGGATGCCGTCTGGTGAACAGGGCCGTGCCGGAATACCCCTTCTTTTCCGCGTAATTCCAGTACTGCTCATATCCCGGCAGCTCCAGCTCGATCTGACCCTCCTGCAGCTTTGTCTCCTGCAGACAGAACACATCCGCATCCAGCCCGCGAAAGCTGTCTTCAAATCCCTTTTGAACAATGGCCCGAAGCCCGTTTACATTCCAGCTGATCAGTTTCATATATTCTCCGTATTTCACGAGATCATTCATCTCTTTTGTATCACAATAGCTGTAATATTATACCATGCGTTCACCTGATTTAACAGAACTACTTTTGCAACGGCACCGGGATGAACCCGTCCTTTTAAACAAGATTACGATTGCCTTTTACCAGTCAGTTTGCTATAGTGTTGGTACTTTGTATTTATGAACAAATATTTAGGAGGATCTTTTCATGGCAGAAAATATGAACTGCGGCGGCAGCAGCTGCGAAGACTGCACCTCAACCACCTGTGGCTTTAACGGATCCGCAACCGTTACACTGCAGCTCGACGACGGCGTAACCCAGGAGTGCGTGGTCGTAACCATCTATCCGGCCGGTGAACATCAGTACATCGCACTGCTTCCGGTAGACGAAAACGGCGAAAACGAGGACGGCGAAGTATACATCTATCGCTTCGACGAGTCCAACGGCGAGCCGAACCTTGAAAACATCGAGTCCGATGAGGAATATGCCTGTGCATCCGAAGGCTTCGATGCATGGCTGGAGAGTCAGGAATTCGACGATCTGGTCTACTGTGACGAAGAAGAGGAAGAAGAATAATAATTGTTACAGTTCACGCAGTGAACTGTAACTGGCCAAAATCCATTCCAAATTGCCTTCGGCAATGGGATTTTGGCCTACAACCCTCGGGATTTTGCCGCATACGCGGCAAAACACCTCGCGGAATCGAACCGCCTGAACTGTAACGAATAATTTCAAAAAGGCTGTCGCGTATGTGCGACAGCCTTTTTTTACTCATCGATCAGAGGATCCAGGAACCGGGACGGCTCCTGCAGCTTTCCATACCGCTCCCGCAGCCAGAACAGATGCAGCTTTTCCTTGGCCCGGGTCATCCCCACATATAAAAGCCGGCGTTCCTCCTCCAGCTCCGCCTCCAGCAAGGCCTTGCGGTGGGGGATCACCCGCTCATTCAGATCCGGGAGGAATACTTCCTCGTACTCCAGTCCCTTGGAGGAATGCAGGGTACTGATCCGCACCGCATTTTCCGCCATGTCCTCTCCCCGCTTCGCCTTTTCCTGCTGCTGAGCCAGCTCCTCCCGGCAGCGTGCAATATGCTCCGACCAGTCCCGGAAGGTGGCAAAGGCACGGGCCTGCTCCTGCAGCTCATCGGCCACCTCCAGCAGCTCTTCCTTTTTCAGCCGCCGCTTTGCGGCATATTCCTCCAGAAAACCGTCGTAGCCCATGCCGCTGCGAATGTAATTGACCGCTGCATACGGCCGCATCCGCCCCAGCATCGCCAGCTCCTCCTCCAGCTGATCGATCCGGCGAACCATCCAGGGCTTATCCTCGTACCACATCCGCAGTCGTTCAAAATCCACCGTCTTTGTATCCAGGCACTCCCGGCTCAGATACCGCACCGGTCGGTTCATCACCGCCATAAAGTCCTTTCTGTCCCGAATGCCCAGTCCCAGTCGGATATAGGCAAACAGATCCTCGGCGATCCAGTGATCGTACAGAATGGGCATTGTGTCACAGATCACAAAGGGAATGGAAAACTCCATCAGCCGCTCCGCCAGGTAACGTCCGCCCGTGTTCGTTCTGGTCAGGATGGCGATCTGCCCCGGCTCACGACCGTCCTCCAGACTCTGACGGATCAGCCGGGCAATGTACAGGCTCTCCGTTTCCATATCCTTCAGACAACGCAGCTCCGTGCTCCCCTTTTTGCCGGAAGCACTGCGGATATGCTTCGGGTAACGGTTCCGGTTTTCGGACACAACGGTTCCGGCCAGATCCACGATCCGGCTGCCGCAGCGGTAATTATCCTCCAGCCGCACCACCCGGGCCTGGGGATAGTCCTTCAAAAAGCCCAGCATGATCTCCGGTCTCGCCCCGCGAAACCGATAGATCGACTGATCATCGTCTCCCACCACAAACAGATTGTTCTCTGCCTGGGTCAGCATCCGGACGCTCTCATACTGCAGACGGTTCACATCCTGGAATTCATCCACCAGCACGTAGCGATACCGCTGCTGCCAGAGCTTTCTAAGATCCTCCCGCTCCCGCAGAAGCTTCCAGGCCTGCACCAGCATGTCATCGAAATCAATCTTCCGATTGTCCCGCAGAGTCTGCTCATAGCCCCGGCAGATCCGGCGAAAGGCCTCCTCTCCGCAGCTGTGGGCATAGTAATGCTCCAGCGGAATCTGATCGTTCTTCACCGCGGCGATCTCCTCTCCCAGCGAGGCGATCATCTCCTTCCGGTCCTCACAGGACAGGTTTTCCCGGGCAGCCAGCGCACTCAGAATGCGAAAGCGTTCATCCTCCCGCAAAATATCTGCCGACGTATAGCCACAGGCCACCTTGAGGATCTGGAAAAAGACCGCATGAAAGGTACCGAAGGTCACCGGACAGGGACCCGGCATCATCTTCTGGAAACGTTCCCGCATCTGCCGGGCCGCCGCTCTGGAAAAGGTGATCACCAGGATCTCCCGGGGCGGTACCGCCCGCTCCTCGATCAGCCACTTCACACGGCTGGTCACCACCAGGGTCTTACCCGAACCGGGCCCGGCCAAAATCATGGCCGGGCCCTTGTCGTGGGAAATTGCCTGTTGTTGTGTTTCGGATAACTGCATCATGCCTGCAGCATCTCGATAGCCTTGCGCATACGGAGCAGTGTCTCCTCCTTACCGATCACTTCCATGATCTCGGTAGCGCCGGCCGGTGTGTTCTGCTGTCCGGATACGGCGATACGTACCGGCCAGATCACAAAGCCTGCCTTCAGCTCATTGGTGTCCGCATAATTCTTCAGAATGCTGTACAGCGCATCGTTGCTGTAGTCCTCCTGCTCCTCCAGCACCGGCAGCAGATCCGTCAGTACCTTCAGGGACTTCTCCGGAGTCACCTTCCACTTCTTGTTGGTGTACAGCTCCAGTCCGTACTCCGGCAGCTGGTCAAAGAATTTGACCATGGGCTCGATGTCCGTGAACACCTCGATACGGGTCTTGACCATACCCGCAATCTTATTCAGATCCAGGTCTTTGGTCAGAGCCTGACGCAGGTACGGCATTGCCAGCTCCAGATAGCTTGCCTCGTCCATCGCCTTGATATACTCACCATTCATCCAGCGCAGCTTCGGAATATCCAGCACAGCCGGGGACTTGCTGATATCGTGATAATCAAAGGCCTCGATCAGCTCCTGCAGGGAGAAGATCTCCTTGTTGTCCTTGGGACACCAGCCCAGCAGCGCCACATAGTTTACGATGGCTTCGGTCACAAAGCCCTGCTCCAGCAGATCCTCGAAGGAGCTGTGGCCGCTTCTCTTGCTGAGCTTGTGATGATCCGCATCCGTGATCAGCGGACAGTGGATATACACCGGAACCTCCCAGCCAAAGGCCTCGTACAGACGATTGTACTTCGGCGAGGAAGACAGATACTCGTTTCCGCGTACAACATGGGTGATGCCCATGGTATGGTCATCCACTACGTTGGCGAAATTGTAGGTCGGGTAGCCGTCGGACTTGATCAGGATCATGTCATCCAGCTCGCTGTTGGGTACCTCGATACGGCCGTAGATTTCGTCATCAAAGGCCGTAGTTCCTTCATTGGGAACATTCTGACGGATAACAAAGGGAACACCGGCCGCCAGCTTCTCTTCCACCTCTTCCTTCGTCAGGTTCAGGCAGTGCTTGTCGTATACCGTAATGGCCTTGTCATCGCCGCCAACACTCTGCTTTAAGCTGTCCAGACGCTCCTTGGTGCAGAAGCAGTAATAAGCCTCACCCTTTTCCACCAGCTGCTTTGCGTAATCCATATAGATTCCGGCCGCCTGGCGCTCACTCTGCACATAGGGGCCAACGCCGCCGTCCTTATCCGGACCCTCGTCATGGACCAGACCGGTCTTGGCCAGGGTACGATAAATGATATCCACAGCACCTTCCACCAGACGCTCCTGGTCGGTATCCTCGATACGAAGCATGAACGTACCTTCCGCATGCTTGGCGATCAGGAATGCATACAGTGCTGTTCTTAAGTTTCCTACATGCATGCGGCCGGTGGGGCTCGGTGCAAATCTGGTTTTTACCTTCGACATATTAATTCCTCCATCCTATGATTGATGCTTCTATCTGTTGGTTGTCTTCCGTTTTCTCTTCTTTTGACCCTGTTGCCTCGAAATATTCAGGGCAATGCCTATCTCCGTCATCGTAAATACAATGGAAGAGCCTCCGGAACTGATAAACGGCAGGGTGATACCCGTGTTGGGGATCGTATTAGTCACCACGGCAATGTTCAGGATGACCTGCAGCGCCATATGCGCAAAGATGCCGCAGGCGATCAGTGAGCCGGTGATATCCGGCGCGTTTTCAGCAATCTTATAGAGCCGGTAAAGCAAAAAGATAAACAGACCGATGACCACAATGGCGCCGAACAACCCCAGCTCCTCGCAGATGACCGAAAAGATCATATCATTCTGGGCCTCCGGCAGCTTGTTGATCTTCTGAATACTCTTGCCCAGGCCCTTTCCCAGCAGTCCGCCGGAGCCTAACGCATACAGGCCCTGCAATGTCTGGTAGCCGATTCCCTGCGCGTAGGCCTCCGGATTTAGCCAGACTGCCACACGCCGCACACGGAAGCTGTCATAGCTGGCCGCATCGGTCACTCTCGGCAAAAAAATCAGGAACAGATACAACAGGATAAGCAATAGAAAGATCAGGCCGCCTGCAAACCACTTTGGCTTACGATCCACTAGGACAGTCACGATCACACTAATTCCCGCGATGATCAGCGCTGTGCTCAGATTCTGCACCAAAAGATAGGTACACAGTGCCCCAAAAAACCCCGGAAACAACATGTAGGTCGGCAGCTTCCAACATTTCATCTCCTCCTGGCCCGCCAGCCAGTAATATACCCAGGGCATGATCAAAATGACAGCGATCTTCACGATCTCACCCGGCTGAATGGATATGGTTCCAAAATACAATCCTCTGGTCGCACCGTTGACCGAACGGCCGGCAACCCTGGTAATACCAAGTAGGACAATACTGGCAGCATATCCGATTGGAATAAAGAACCTCCATCTAAAGAAAAGATGATAATCGGTGACAGTAAACCCAATCATAAATACTAAGCCTACAAACGACACGATCACCTGCTTGGTGAAGGTACTCATACCGGTATTACCACCCGCTGTATAGGCACCGGCTGAACACAGCATGACCAGACCAAAGGCAACCAGCAAAATAACGGCAGTCAGAAGGTTGTAATCCGTCGTATCCCTCTGCTCTGCCGTACTCTGGGTGGAGGATCCGCGCACCGTGCGCAGATTCCCTCCTGCTCTTTGGGTTCTTCCTGCTGCGGACTTTCCTTTTCTGGAATCTCCCGTCATGAAGCCTCCGTCATGATCCGATGCTGCCGCTCACGCAGCCGGCTGCAGCGTTTCAGAAATCATGTTTCACAATGATCCTGTCCCGGGACCGTGTCCCGAACAGAAATACTTATTTACCTGCGTTAATATAATTGATCAGTCCCTCTGCCTGAATGATCTTCTGCATGAACGGCGGGAAGGCCTGTCCTTTGTACTGCGTCTTTTGGGTCAGATTGTAAATCATGCCGCTGTCAAAGTCAACCTCCACCTCATCGCCGTCCTGAATGCTTTCAGCCGCTTCCGGGCACTCAATGATCGGCATACCGATGTTGATGGCATTGCGATAGAAAATACGTGCGAAGGTGCTGGCAATAACGCAGCTGACACCGGCTGCCTTAATGGACAGCGGTGCATGCTCACGGGATGAGCCGCAGCCAAAGTTCTTCTCACCCACAATGATATCGCCGGCCTTCATGCGCTTCACGAAGGTGCTGTCGATATCCTCCATACAATGGGAAGCCAGTTCCTTCGGATCCGATGAATTCAGGTATCTGGCCGGAATGATCACGTCGGTATCTACATTATCACCATATTTAAAAACGGTTCCATGTGCTTTCATCTTATTATCCTCTTATTCTACGAATGATGGTGCAGTTCACGGTGCCGGAAGGCCTGCATGGCCCGCCGCCCGCGCCGTGAACTGCCGAAGCTGTCACCGATCCGGTCACAGCCGCGCTTACAGTCCCAGCTGCTTCGGTCCGATGATGGTTCCGGTCACAGCGGATGCCGCTGCCACAGCCGGTGATGCCAGATAGACCTCCGATTTAACATGTCCCATACGTCCCACGAAGTTACGGTTTGTGGTGGATACGCAGCGCTCGCCCTCAGCCAGGATACCCATGTATCCGCCCAGGCACGGTCCGCAGGTGGGGGTGCTCACAACTGCTCCGGCCTCGATAAAGGTCTCCAGCAGACCTTCCTTCATGGCCTGCAGATAGATCTTCTGGGTTCCCGGAATGATGATGCAGCGCAGGTTCTTCTTCACCTTGCGTCCCTTTAAGATCTCAGCAGCCGCACGCAGATCGCTGATACGACCGTTGGTGCAGGAACCGATCACCACCTGATCCACCCGGATCTCGTCCATCTGCTCCGTGATCTCGTCGATGGTATGGGTATTCTCCGGCAGATGCGGGAAGGATACCGTGGACTTGATGGTGCTCAGATCGATGGTGTACTCTGCTTCATACTCGGCATCCTCATCCGCCTCGAACTTCTTCCAGCTGCGGGTGGTGTGCTCCTTCAGATACTCTTCACAGATTTCATCCACCGGGAAGATACCGTTTTTGCCGCCGGCCTCGATGGCCATGTTGGCGATGGTCAGACGATCATCCATGGACAGGTTCTTCACGCCCTCGCCCACGAATTCCATGGACTTGTACAGCGCGCCGTCCACGCCGATCATACCGATGATGTGCAGGATCACATCCTTACCGCTGACCCATTTCTCCGGCTTGCCCACCAGATTAAATTTCAGTGCAGGCGGAACCTTGAACCAGGCCTTGCCGGTAGCCATGCCGGCTGCCATGTCCGTGCTGCCCACGCCGGTAGCAAAGGCACCAACAGCGCCGTAGGTGCAGGTATGCGAATCCGCACCGATGATCACATCGCCGGCTACCGTCAGACCAGCCTCCGGCAGCAGTGCATGCTCGATGCCCATCTGTCCTACATCAAAGTAGTTGGTGATGTCATGCCGGCAGGCGAAATCGCGGACACATTTGCAGTGCTCTGCAGACTTGATGTCCTTGTTCGGGATAAAGTGGTCCATGACCAGCGCGATCTTATCCTTGTGAAATACCTTCGGCTCCTCCAGCTTCTCGATCTCATGAATAGCCACCGGAGTCGTAATATCGTTACCCAGTACCAGATCCAGGTTTGCTTCGATCAGCTGACCGGCCTCCACATAGTCGAGACCTGCTGCCGCTGCCAGGATCTTCTGTGTCATTGTCATTCCCATAACGGTTCTCCCTTATCTGTGCCCTGCTCCCGTCAAACCCGGCGGGGCACTCTGTTCGCAGTAATATAAAGCCTGTCCGGGCTCTACCCGGGCAGGCTTTGAGTGTTTTTTCATAACGCACCGTTTGATCCGGCGGTCACTTTCGATCAAGCTTAGTTGTTGATCAGCTTGTCTTCGCCGTTCCAGCTGTAGAGCTTACGGATATCTGCGCCAACCTGCTCAGACATATGCTCGGAAGCCAGCTTACGCATAGCCTTGAAGTGAACCTGCTTGCCTGCATCGGACATATCCAGCAGGAATTCCTTTGCGAAGGTACCATCCTGGATGTCGGTCAGGATCTTCTTCATGGACTTCTTGGTCTCTTCGGTGATGATCTTCGGTCCGGTGATGTAATCGCCGTACTCAGCGGTGTTGGAGATGGAGTAACGCATGCCTGCGAAACCGGACTGGTAGATCAGGTCTACGATCAGCTTCATCTCGTGGATGCACTCGAAGTATGCGTTTCTCGGATCGTAACCAGCCTCAACCAGAGTCTCGAAGCCAGCCTGCATCAGAGCGCAGACACCGCCGCAAAGAACGGCCTGCTCACCGAACAGGTCGGTTTCGGTCTCGGTTCTGAAGGTGGTCTCCAGCAGACCTGCTCTTGCGCCGCCGATACCCAGACCGTAAGCCAGAGCCTTGTCCAGAGCCTTGCCGGAAGCATCCTGATGTACAGCTACCAGACACGGAGTTCCCTTGCCTGCCTGATACTCGCTTCTTACAGTGTGGCCCGGAGCCTTCGGAGCGATCATGGTAACGTCAACGAACTTCGGCGGGGTGATGCAGCCGTAGTGGATGTTGAAACCGTGTGCAAACATCAGCATGTTGCCCTCTTCCAGGTTCGGCTCGATATCCTTCTTATACAGATCAGCCTGCTTCTCATCATTGATCAGGATCATGATGATGTCTGCTTTCTTAGCTGCCTCAGCAGCGGTGAAAACTTCAAAGCCCTGCTCTTCGGCTCTCTTCCAGGAACGGGAACCCTCGTACAGACCGATGATGACGTTGCATCCGGACTCCTTCAGGTTCAGTGCGTGTGCATGACCCTGGCTTCCGTAGCCGATGATGGCGATGGTCTTTCCATCGAGCAGTGACAGGTTACAGTCTTCCTGATAGTAGATTTTTGCTGACATAATTCTTCCTCACTTTATTTAATAATACATTTATGGGATACGGAGGCCAAAATACTTTGCCCCGGGTATCTTTCTACAGATAGCGAACGTCCTCTGAGCCACGGGTCAGACCGGTGATACCGGTACGGGCCAGCTCCAGGATCTCATAATTCTGGATCAGTCGCAGGAACGCGTCCAATTTGCTCTGCTGACCGGTCAGTTCGATGATCAGCGAGTCATGACCTACGTCCACGGTACGTCCGCGGAACACATTGGCCAGTGTGATCACATCCTGTCTCTGATCACCGACCGCTCTTACCTTCACCAGCACCAGCTCGCGGTTGACACTGTCATCCGGATGCAGGGTGCGGATATCCAGCACATCGATCAGTTTTCCCAGCTGCTTGGTGATCTGCTCCAGTGTCTGCTCGTCGCCCTCGGCCACGACCGTCATACGGGAGTATCTCGGATCAGCTGTCTCACCTACGGTCAGGGAGGTGATATTGTAGCCGCGTCGGCTGAACAGACCGGACACTCGGCTAAGTACACCTGCTGTGTTATCAACCAGCAGAGACAGAACTTTCTTCATAGCTATAACTCCTTTTGCTGCTAATTTATTCCTGCCTTCGGTTCCTGCTCCGCCCGGGAGCCGTCCCTATGCAGTTCACCTGCCACCGCATCACGGATCTTCCAAAGATCCTGGGGCTGCAGGGGTTTTACTTTTTATAGGCGTTTGCGATCACCTCTGCGATCACCTTGGCCATCTTCAGTTTATTATTCTGGTAGAAGCGCATGTCGTCCGCGTCATCGATAAAGGCGGTCTCCATCAGTGCATAATCCACACCCAGCTCCTGGAACACCTTACAGTTGGTCAGGGTAGCGGAGGGATGAATGCCGCTTCCGAATTCCTTAAAGCCAAGACCCACCACACGGTTGATCATGGTCCGTTCCACCTTACGCTTCGCTTCCGGCTTGTACTGATTGACATAGAAGCTGAAGCCCTTATAGGAACCATTGCCGTTCGGATCCTTTAAGGAAACCGCTGTGGCATTGTAATGGATCTCCAGTGCGTAGGCATACTGGGTCAGATCCGGAATCACCGGGTCCGTCTTCAGTGCCTTCTTCACAGCCGCTGCCTTCGCTCCGTTTCCGGTGATGCTCACGCCGTTATTGGCCAGTGCATTGTAGTTGTGCCGGAACATATCGTAGCTGGGATTAAACTGCTCCACCTCGATGCCGTCGATTTTTTTCAGTTCGGCCACGATCAGCTTGGCAAATTCACGGGTCAGGGCCTGCTCCTGATAGGAACCGGAAACTGCGCCCGCGTCGCCCTGTCCATGACCGGCGATCACCAGGATCTTCGGCTTTTTACTGCCAGCCGTGATCACGCCGTTGGCATCCGTGGTATAACCCTCCGCGGTACCGCCGATGAGCTGCTTGCCATCCTGTTTAAAGAAATATTTCTTCTTACTGATGGTGACCTCTCCGGTCTGCATCACGCCCTTTTCGTTGAAGTAGTAGGAGTATCCCTTGATCTTCTGCAGACCCGTCAGAGCTGCTCCATCCTCTCCGAAGTAATAGCGCTGTCCACTCACCGTTTTGAACTTGTTTCGAATGAAGTCCTTTTTCGGTTTGTAGAAATAGTACGTCTTACCGCTGATCTCCACCAGACCCTTGATCTTCTTGTTGGAGACCCGGCGACCATTGCTGCCCACCAGATAGCCATCCGGTGTCACCGTGTTCACCAGGCGATTGCCCTGGGCATCCACATAGTACTTATACTTGCCGGTGGTGATCCATTTGCTGCACGCCATCTTTCCGTCAGAACCGAAATAATTCCACAGTCCCTTGGTCTTCTTCCATTTGCCCGTCAGCGCCACACCCTTTACGCCCAGCGCGCCGGTCTTGGAAAAGTAATAGGCGACACCCGGCTTGACCTCTGTTTTACCGGTCACAAGCCGGCAGGTCTGCGGATCAAAATAATAGCGCTTCTTGTTGATCTTCTGCAATCCGCGGTAAGCTCTTCCCTTTACGCCCAGCGCGCCGGTCTTCTTGAAAAAGAAGATGCCCTCTTCCGTCTGGACCCATCCGGTCTTCAAATACCCGTTGTCATCAAACAGAAAGAACCGGCCTGCGATCTTCTGAAGTCCCGTTGCCTTTTCCAGCCCGGTCTCTCCTTCCAGATTATAGAAGATCTTATCCTTTGCTTTGTTCCATCCGGCCGTTTCAGCCGCACAGACAGGCACGATCAAAAACAGGACCATCACCAGTGTCAGCGCTGCCAGAAGGCCTCGTCGCTTAATTGAAGTACATCTCATTAGATTCTCCTCACTATGAAAGCGATGCAGATACCTCCATCGCCAACCATTTGCTATGCAGTATCCCTCTGATGCGCTATAACACATTATTCAATCAACGCGTCAGAACAGACACATTTGACTCATTCTATCACTCCTTGCCCCTTAGCACAAGCAATCATTTATAGAAAAATTATGGTTTTTCCAAAATAATCGCAATATTTTTGTGTTTTCAACCTTTTTTGCCCCTCCGAATTGCGTTTGCGCCTGTTTTCCCCCTTTATATTTTCACCTGTGCCAGCTCATATCGGCCTGTCATCGACCACTTTCACCCCTTCTTTTCTGCAAAAGAAAAGGGAACGCCCACCGGGCGATCCCTCTCATTTGATTCTTTTATCGATACAGCTTCATTTGGGTCTTTCCTGCCATTTCAACTTTCCTGCCTCTTCGAGCCCTCTTCAGCAAATCAGTCCGTTTCAGCAGAAACTCCACCGGCAGCTACACCTCTTCCTTATCCTGGCGCTCCATGAAATACTTCAGAATACTTCTTCGGGTAATGATCCCGATAAAGGTCCGGTTGTCATCGATCACCGGAATAAAGTTCTGCGACACCGACGCGTTCAGCAGCTGATCCATCCGGCAGTCGATATTCACCGGCTGATTCTCCCGGTGCCGATGCAGCTGTTTGATGCGCATCTGCTCCGAGACCTCCCGGGCCTTGCCCAGCCGCTCCTCCAGTTGCCAGAGGATATCTCCTTCAGATAAGCTGCCGATGTACCGGCCATCCCTGGCCAGCACCGGAACCGTGGAAAAACGCTCCTTCTTCATGATTTGCATAGCTTCCTGGAGGGTATTGTCCTCATACACATATACCACGTCTGACTTGGGCACCAGATAAAACAGTATATTCACGTTGTCATCTCCTTTGATGAAATATTGTTCTCCCTTCGTTACTCTCACGCACCTTTTTCTCTCTGTTTTTATGATAACAAACCCCTATAAGCGCGTCAATTTGCCTGTCTCTTAGTTAAGAAAAGTTTCAGAAAGTGACGGATCACCCAAGCTGCAGCTTCAAAAACTCATAGACCTCATCCTCCCGGGGCGGACACCCCGGCAGTGAATGGGTAAACCCGGCTGTGCAGTTGCCAATGCCAAGCTCGCCTGTTTTCCCCCGATATCCCTGGCCGATGCAGATTCTCTGATCAAACCCCTTCAGCCTGCCTTCCCGGTCCAGCCGGTCCAGAGCCGGCATCAGCGCCGCATAGCAGGCGCTGCAGGCATCCACCTGACAGGCCGCTTCCGACAGACGACAGATTCGGCTGTATCCGCTCTCCATCCGTCCCAGCCGGTCCGCTTCCGCCGTCACATAATCCCCCGCCGAGGTCTCCTCCAGAATACGGATCTGCTCATCCCGCAAGCAGTCGCTGCCCACACCAAGCTCCGCTGCCTTCTTGATGTAAGGCACCTCTTCCGTCTCCAGCCCCAGCACCCGGCAGCCGTAGGCATCGCAAAGCACCGGATCTCGCGCCGCCATCAGGCGGTCCTGCTGTACCGGATTGCCCCCGTCCTCGAAGGTCAGATCCCCGCAGATGCTGTCCACCAGGATAAAGTCCTGATGCACGCCTGCCGAAAGATGCGCGATCGGATCGTGCAGTCCCATCCGATGAAAATGACGCTTTTCCGATGCCGGCAGCAGACCCTTCATATTTTTCAGCGCACAGGTGATGGCCGTCTGGCAATGTCCCTTCAGCACCGGCACATTGATCAGGAAATCCAACGCCAGAGCCTGCTGACATACCTTCAGTGTCAGTCCGACACAATCCACCTCCCGGGACGTATCCTTCTGCAGGTCCAGGAACGGAACACCCGTCCGCTCCGAAAGCCGGTTGTAGCCGCAGATCTGCATGGAATCACTGGTCCGATCCCCCACCCAGGAGCTCTCCAGCATCACCAGATTCGCAAACCCGTTCTCCTTTAAGTATCCGATCAGGGCCTCCACCACCTCCACATGGGTCGTGGCCCCCTCCTCTGCCGGCATGGGGGACACCAGGTTCGGCTTGATGCCGATCCGCGCCTCCTTTGACGGAATCAGCCCCGCCAGATCCGCCTCCTCCAGCAGCCGCCGGGTCATACCCGGCACGTTCTTTCCATATATAATCAGCAATTCATCCCGTTTCATCGTTTCTCTCCTGTTTACGTGTACTCTGTTTTCGATTATACTAAAAGCGTTTTGTTAACACAATCATCGCTGCTGTTTAGGAACAGACTGCAAAAGCCATCACCCTCGGGATTTTGCTGCATACGCGGCAAAACGCCTCGCGGAATCGAACTGCCTGAACTGTAACGCCACCACGGTCCGCACAGTCAATGCGGCATCCAATCGCTGCCGTTCATCGAAACCAACCGCGCTCGTTCATGATTCAACTACAAGGAGAACACAACAGACCATGAAATTAAAAAAGAAAGAAGCTCTGTTTTTCGGCGCGATCCTTCTGATCGCCCTGATCTGGCTTGGCATTCAAGCCTGGATGCGCAGCCGCACCACCTATGGCAGCATCCGCATCACCTGCCGCGGCAAGGTCTACGGCGAGTACTCGCTGGGCAAGGATCAGGTCATCGAGATCGACCGCACCAACATCTGCGAGATCAAGGACGGCAAGGCTGTGATGACCACCGCCACCTGTCCGGATCAGCTGTGCATCTATCAGCCGGCCATCGACAGCCAGTCCCATGCCGGTATGATCGTCTGCCTGCCCAACGCCGTCATCATCGAAGGCCGGGCCGCCGACGAGGAGTTTGCCGAGCTCACAGCCGATAACTCCTACGGTCTTGTACCCGACGGCGTCGCTTACTAAGCTGTTGTGAGCCTTCCGTGTCTGCTGTCTACGCGGCAAAACACCTCGCGGAATCGAATTACCTGAACTTTAACTCAACATCTCATTCTTTTCTTAAATCGGGGCGTGCTTTCTTGCACGCCCTGTTCAGTTCATTGTATAATGTTTGAAAATATGTTCAAACAACGAGGGAGGAGAATCATGTCAAACGATTTCGACAACCAGAAACCCAGACGGGAAACCGGCGCTCGTCCGACCGGCACGTCCCGCCCGGCGAACGGTTCCCCCGCAGCTGGATCCGGCACGGCACCGAAACGAAGAACTGCCCCGGCTTCATCTGCCCGCCCCGCCTCATCCAAGGCGCGGCCATCCGCTTCCGCCCCCCGGGAACGAAGCGCATCCAACGAGTACACCCAGAGCCCGGCCTATGCAGCCAGACAGGAGCGGATCCGTCAGGCCCAGGCCAAGCGCCGGCGCAAAGTCATGATGGTGCGAGCCGCCATTCTGGCCATGGGCATTCTGCTGGTCCTCCTGATCGCTGCTCTGGTGATCACCGTGACCAAACAGGGCCAGAGCAATAAAAAGGCTAATACCTCCGGCATCGTCCAGACCGGCAAGGAACAGACCCAGTCCGTGGACAAGGCAGCCGATCCGGCCGCCGATGCTGCAGACGCAGCCAAGGAAGACGGCGATGCGCAGCCGGTCGATGAGGCTTCCGGCGAAGAGCCGCTTCCGGTCGCAGAAGAAACGGAATCGGAAAACCAGTCAGCTTCCGCCGACGTGCTGTCTCAGGCTGCCTACCTGGCTGCCGGCTACGACTACGACGGTGCCATTGCCCTGCTGGAGAGCTCCGACGAATACAGCTCCAATCCGGAGTTTGCCGCCGCAGCCGACAGCTACCGCACCCAGAAGAGCGCCTGTGTTCCGGTGGATCCCAACACGGTTCCGCACATCTTCTATCACTCACTGGTCAACGATCCGGCCCGGGCCTTTAATGTGGAACGCCTCGGTCAGTTTGCCGTAGACGGCATGAACGCCTGGATGACCACCATCGAAGAATTCGATGCCATCACACAGGCTCTCTACGACAACGGATATGTATACGTAAAACTCCGTGACCTGGTGAAGGAAACCAAAAATGCAGACGGCTCCGTCACCTTCACCCAGAACGATCAGCTTCTCCTGCCGGAAGGCAAAAAGGCCATCGTCCTGTCCATCGACGATCTGTCCTACTATCACTCCTACGAGCCGGCCGGCTATCCGGAAAAGCTTGTACTGGACGAAAACGGACTGGTCAAGTGTAAGTATACCGACGCCAACGGCAACACCACCCTCGGCGATTACGATGTAGTTCCGCGCCTGAACACCTTCCTGCGCGAGCATCCGGACGGCGCTTACCACGGTGCCCGCGGCCTCATCGCCATGACCGGCTATGACGGCGTGTTCGGCTACCGCACCGATGCGGACTACGAATACCGCAACAACCTGATGAGCGACCAGGCCCAGTGGCTGGCTGAGCATCCGGACTTCGACCGCCAGAAGGAGATTGAAGAAGCTACGGTCATCGCCAATGCCATCAAGGCAGAGGGCTGGGAATTCGCCAGCCACACCTGGGGTCACTTAAGCGTTACCCAGGCCAGTGCAGAAGGTCTGATGAACGACAACCAGAAATGGATGGATAACGTCGGCAACATCGTCGGACCGGTAGATACCATCATCTTTGCACACGGCAACGATATCGGAGACTGGACGGATTACTCCTCCAGCAACGAAAAGTTTGCTGCTTTGAAAGCAGCCGGTTACGACTTCTACTGCAACGTAGACGGCTCCGTTCCCTACTGGGTACAGATCCGCTCCAACTACGTACGTCAGGGCCGCATCAATCTGGACGGCTACATGCTGTATCAGGCCAGCCAGGGTGCTACCACCGTACTGGACAACCTGTTTACCGCTTCAACGGTATTTGACAGCCGCCGGCCGACTCCGGTCGTTGCCAACGGACAGGGCTGATAAAAAAGACCCTTCAGTTTCCAAACCATGGAAACCGAAGGGTCTTTTCATGTATTTCTTTTCTCGGATTACAGTGCACTCTCCCTGCCGGGCAAATGGCTACCTGCTTTCTCCTATGTGCTTACACATTTAAGGAAGCTTCCGCCTCCGGCTTTCTGGGACGCTCCATCAGCTGGCGAACCACCTCTCTGGGAGAAGCGCCTTCATTGATGATCGCCTGCACGCCGTGACACAGCGGCATCTCAATGCCATACTTCTCGGACAGCTCCATAGCTGCCGGCAGCGCATTGATGCCTTCCACCACCATGCCAACTTCCTTCTTGGCCTCTTCCGGCGTCATGCCCTGACCGATCAGGTAGCCGGCCCGGTTGTTCCGGCTGTGTACGCTGGTAGCCGTTACGATCAGGTCGCCGATACCGGCCAGTCCGGCAAAGGTCTCCCGCTTGCAGCCCATCGCCAGACCAAGACGCATGATCTCCGCCATACCGCGGGTGATCAGTGCTGCCTTGGTGTTATCTCCGTAGCCCAGGCCGGCAGACATACCGGAAGCCAGTGCAATAATGTTCTTCAGCGCACCGCACAGCTCTACGCCCAGCACATCGTCGTTGGTATACACACGCATGCAGCTGTTGGTAAACACATCCTGCACAAACTCAGCAGCCTTCAGATCCTCGCAGGCTGAAACGATGGTAGTGGGCAGATCCCGGGCCACCTCCTCAGCGTGAGTCGGACCGGACAGAGCCACCAGACGGATGTTGTCATGGGCCCCGGTCTTCTTGATCTCCTCCTCAATAACGCCGGTCAGCGTTTTCAGAGTATCCGGTTCTACGCCCTTGCCCACATCCACGATGATCTGACCATCCGGAATAAAAGCAGCCGCTGCAGCCGCCGTACTGCGCACAAACACGGAAGGTACCGCAAAGGTAATAATATCCTTATCCGTACAGGTCTCCTTCAGATCCGTGGTAAACTTCAGTTCCTCCGGAAAAACCATATCCGGCAGGTTCGGATGACGCCGGGTGGCAGAAAACTCCGTAATCTCACGCTCAATCGCAGACCATACCGTCACCTCATGACCGCTGTTGCACAGCATACGTGCCAGTGCACTTCCCCAGGTTCCTGCTCCTAACATTCCAATCTTTGCCATGTTTCTATCTCCTTACAGCTTTTTGATGGTCTTTGTCTTACTCCAGGATGAGTAGATCTTGGTGCCATCCACCACCTTGTATGAACGCATACGCGCATAATATGTCTTCGTTTTCTTCAGTCCGGTGAAGGTCTTACGGGCCGTGGTCCGCTTCAGGGTTGCCTTCTTCACATATTTGGAGAAATCCTTCTTTGAACTCAGCTGTACCTCATATCCCGTGATATCTTTCTGCGTTGTCCAGGTAACACGGATCTTGGTGGATGCTGTACGATATGCCTTCGAAATAACCGGTTTTTTAGGCTTAACCTTAACCGTGATCACCCGGGTAGCTGCCTTGTAGTTTGCAGTTTCCGGAGCCGTCACCGTAATCTTAGCCAGGCCAATGTATTTTTCTTTGATCTTTACCGTACCGCTGGCATCCACCGTCACACTGGCCTTGTCTGAAATATAGGTCAACGTGGCACCGCCCTTGCAGGTGGCTCCCAGCTTAAAGGTCTGCGCCTTGGTCGAATAGTATTTGGTAAAATTGGGAACACCGACCGCATTGGCAGCCTTTTCAATCTTAAAGGTCGTCGTCGCAGTGCCGGAAAAAGCGTTGATACCCGTAATGGTCAGCGTAGCCGTTCCGGCATTTGTATTGTTCGCATAGCTTACGTTGTAATCCGTTCCCTTGACCAGCGTCTTGACGCCAACCTTCACCACCGGTGCCGGTGTCTTTGCCTTGCCATCGTATACGATCGGATCCTTCGGAAGCGTGATCACCGCCGTCGACAGGCTAACCACAAAGGTCCACTTCGCATCCTTAAACAGGGCCTCATTGCCCGCTCCCGAACTGCTCTCGATCAGATTTTTGTAAAACTGATTGCCGGAATAACGAACAGCTCCGTTATCCGAGAGAGCCGAACAGTCTGCGAAGGCATTCTCCTCCACCTTTGAAAGTGCCTGCGGAATCTCCAGCTGACTGAGCTTTTTACAGCTTGCAAAGGCCTGCTTTCCAATGGTATGGATGGCCGCACCAAACCGCACACTCGTCAGTGCGGTACAGTAATAGAAAGCCCGTTCTCCGATTGTTTTCACCTTATCCGGAATGGTAAGGGACTTTAAGGAAGAACACATCTGGAAGGCCTGCATTCCAATGGTGGTCAGCTCTTTGCCCAGGCCGATATTGGTCAGCGCACTGCAGCTTTCAAAAGCCTGATCCTCAATGGTGATCACCGTATCCGGAATGGTCATTGCCGTCAGCGCACTGCAGCCATAGAAGGCTTCGGCACCGATCACCGTCTCCTTCTTACCGAAGGCTACCGTCTTCAGTGCGGCGCAGTTCTTAAACAGGCTGGCAGAGATGGCGGTCACCTTCTCCGGGATCACAATGGCTGTCAGACCGGAATTCTCAAACGCGCGCTCCTTCAGATCTGTCAATCCAGCCGGAAGCTTTACGGTAGTCAGCTTGCTGCAGTTTTTAAAGGCACTGTCGCCGATGCTGGTAACCGTATCCGGAAGCGTCACAGAGGTCAGGGCCTTACAATCCTGGAACACACTGTTTTCGATCTTAGCCAGACCGCCGGTCTTGTCCTTGGCCGGAAGTACCACCTTCTGCAGCTTGGAGCACTTATAAAATGCCTTGCTGCCGATGGAATAATCAACGGTGGTCTTCGCTGGGAAGGTAACTGCCGTAACCTCGGAAAGGCCGGCAAAAGCCCACGCGCCCACATGCTTCAGATTTTTCGCCTGAGTCAAATCAACCTTCTGTATACCTATATACGAAGCCCAGGGGGTCTGTTCCAGGTCTGTAAAATCCTTCATGGTCGTGCCGGTACCAGTAATACACAGCACATGATCTCCCGTAATCTTCCAAGTCAGGTCTAAACCGAGTTCATTAGGCTTACCCACTCCGATTTCACCCGTTGCCAGCTCTGCCTCTTCAAGCTGCGCTTCTTCCTCCTCCGGATCCTCGATCAGATCCTCCAGAAGTACTTCCTCAAAGCCCTCGGAAACAGCCTCCCAGCCTTCTTCCGGAACCTCCGCCAGATCTGCGGACAGCTCAAGAAGCAGCTCATCCTCCGGCGATTCTTCCAAAGAAACCGGTACCTGTGCATCTGCTTCTTCAGCATAGACTGCTGTTTCTTCATTCTCAGTCACTTCAGCCTCTTCCGCCAGCGTTTCCTCCGCAATCGGAACCGCAACGGCAGCCGAATCCGTCAACGTTTCTTCTGCCAGCACACCGGACAGAGACGTAAAACTAAGCCCCATGGCAAGACACAAGGCTATCATTCTTCTTTTCATGTTCCCCCTCCTTGACTCTCGACCCGTCAGTCTCCATAAAAAGCGAAACCCGTACGAAATTCACATCTTTGTAAACATATTGTAATATACCCTCCTGACAAGGTCAACCGAAACCAAAGAGGTCACTCCTACCCGCCAAAAACAGCCGCCGACTTTCGTCGACGGCTGTCATTTGCCTCAGCATTTTCCGGGACGGTTACATTTCACTGCGTGAACTGTAACCCAGAATGATCCTGTGACCACTCCCCCGTTTTATACATCGCTCTTTTGAAGCAACGTCCTGTTTATTTACCGCAGAACTCGTGGTTATGCAGCAGCTCGTGTTCCTTGCCCTTCAGGAAGCCTTCGTACAGGGACTGCAGCATCGGATTCTCATCACTCTTCTTAACCACAGCGTTGCTGTCGGCACGGTAGATACCGTGCGTTCTTACTTCTCTTACGGAGTCGTGCAGATCCGTCAGGATTCTCGGCTGACCACCGCCCATGACACAACCGCCACGGCAGGCCATGATCTCAATCAGATGATATTCCTTCGCGCCGCTGCGTACATCTTCCATAACCTTGCGGGCATTGGCCAGACCGCTGGCTACACAGATCTTCACATCGATGCCGTTGTACGGAACCGTGAATTCACGGATGTAGCCCTCTTCACGCACACCACAGTCTGCGATCTGCTCCAGGGTCTCCTTGTCGTGTCCCGGTACCAGACGACGGATAACCGCCTCGGTAACACCGCCGGTAACACCGAAGATCACGCCGCCGCCGGAACCGAAACCAAACGGGATGTCCGAAGCTTCCGGCTCGATGGTATCAAAGCGAACACCGTAGGTGCGGATCATATCGATCAGCTCGGTGGTGGTGATAACGTAATCCGTATCCTTCTCGCCCTTGGTATAGCTGTTCGGACGATTTGCTTCCATCTTCTTAGCTGTACACGGCATGATGGATACCATCACGGTCTTTCTGCCATCCGGATTGTTGGCCGGATCACGGAAGTATTCCTTGGTCACAGCAGAGAGCATACCCTGCGGTGAACGGCAGGTGCTGACATTGTCCACATAATCCGGGAAGTGATCGCCTACGAACTTGACCCAGGCCGGGCAGCAGGAGGTCAGCAGCGGAAGCTTGCCGCCGTTAGCCACCCTGTCCAGGAACTCCTGTGTCTCTTCCATGATCGTAAGGTCAGCGGAGAAGGTGGTGTCATATACTTCATCGAAGCCCATGCGATGCAGCACAGCTACGATCTTACCCATCACGCTCTTGCCTTTGCCCAGACCAAACGCATCGCCAACAGCCACACGTACAGCCGGAGCTACCTGTGCGATCACACGTACATTCGGATCAGCCAGTGCCTCCCATACCTCGGTACGGTTGTGGCGGATCGTGATTGCACCTGTCGGGCAGTATACACGGCACTGTCCGCAGTTTACGCAGTCGGTCTCAGCAATTTTCTTATCAAAGGCCGGTGTTACGCAGGCATCCGAGCCGCGCTGTGCGAAGTTGATGGCACCAATGCCCTGCAGTTCTTCGCAGACACGTACACAGTTGCCGCAGAGTACACACTTGGCCGGATCACGGATGATGGACGGCGAACTGAAGTCCGGCTCCATGGGCTCACGATAATCGTTGAAGCGAACATCCGTGATATTGTAACGGCGAGCCAGCGTCTGCAGGGTACACTCACCGTTCTTCTGACAGGTGTTGCAGTCTCTGCAGTGTGCAGCCAGCATCAGCTCAATGATCAGCTTTCTGTATTTTCTCAGTTTGCCGGTATTGGTGTAGATCACCATACCGTCTCTCGGTTCCTCCGAGCAGGATGCAAACAGCTTGCCCTTGTCATCCTCAACGGTACACAGACGGCACTCGCCGAAGGTGGACAGGTCATCCTGATAGCACAGGGTCGGAACATCGATGCCTGCCTTACGGATAATGGTCAGGATGTTCCGCTCATTGGTAAACTCTATTTTTCTTCCATCAATTGTAATGGTTCCCATGATCGTACCTCCTAGAATTCCATGTAAATAGCATCAAATGCACAGCCGTCCATACATGCCTGACAATGGATACATACATTCGGATCGATGTGATAGCATTCCTTGCGAACGCCTGTGATCGCGCCGACCGGACAGTTCTTCGCACACTTGCCGCAGCCCTTACAGTATTCCGGATTGATGACAAACTTACGCATCGCTCCGCAGACCTTAGCCCGGCACTTGTGCTCCTTGATGTGCTCTTCATACTCATCACGGAAGTAACGAAGTGTACTCAGAACCGGCAGCGGTGCACTCTTACCGAGACCGCACAGTGCCATGCTCTTAACCATGGTAGCCAGCTCTTCCAGACGATCCAGATCTTCCATCTCACCGTTGCCGGATACGATCTTCTCCAGGATCTCCAGCATACGCTTGGTACCCTCACGGCAGGGAACACACTTACCGCAGGATTCTCTCTGGGTAAAGCTCATGAAGAAACGGGCTACCTCAACCATACAGGTATGCTCGTCCATAACGACCAGACCACCGGAACCGATGATGGAACCGAACTTCTTGATGGATTCGAAATCCAGCGGTTCGTCCAGATGGATCTCTGTCAGACAGCCGCCGGACGGTCCGCCCGTCTGTACAGCCTTGAAGCTGCCGCCATCCTTTAAGCCGCCGCCGATATCAAATACGATCTCACGCAGCGTGGTGCCCATCGGAACCTCGATCAGACCGGTATTCTGGATCGCACCCGTCAGGGAGAAGGTCTTACATCCCGGAGAATTCTCCGTACCGATACTGCGGAACCACTCAGCGCCCTGCAGCACGATCTTCGGAACGTTTGCATAGGTCTCAACGTTGTTCAGAACCGTCGGCTTAGCCCACAGACCCTTTTCAACGGTACGAGGCGGTTTAACACGCGGCATACCACGGTTACCCTCGATGGAAGCCGTCAGAGCGGAGCCCTCACCACAAACGAAAGCACCGGCACCACGGTTGATATGCATATGGAAGCAGAAATCCGTGCCAAGAATGTTGTCGCCCAGCATGCCGCGGTCTTCCATCTCCTTGATGGCGTGACGCAGTCTGGCAACGGACATCGGATACTCTGCACGTACGTAAATATAACCATTCTGGCTGCCTACCGCATAACCGGCCAGCATCATACCTTCGATCAGCTTGTAGGGATCGCCTTCCATAACGGAGCCATCCATGAACGCGCCCGGGTCACCCTCGTCACCGTTACATACAACGTAGCGCTCTTTTTCAGGCTGTCTGGCAACCTGTTTCCACTTGCGTCCGGTGGGGAAGCCGCCGCCTCCTCGTCCACGAAGACCGGACTGGTCCACAACGTCTACGACCTCAGCCGGAGTCATCTCAAAGAGAGCCTTCTGCAGAGCGGTAAAGCCGCCGCCGGCCAGATACTCATCAAAGGACTCTGCATCATATTTACCGCAGTTTTCCAGAACGATACGGGTCTGCTTGGCAATAAACGGGATCTCGTCCGGTGCTACATAGGGAACACCATTCTGACGGTACAGGAGACTTTCAATGATGTCATCTCCCAGTACGGTACGGTTAAAGATCTCCTGGCAGTCCTCGATCTGAACCTTGGTATACTGAACGACCTTGTCACCCTTCTGGATACGAACCAGCGGTCCAAGTTCGCAGACACCCTGACATCCCGTCTTCTTAACGCCGACGGTATGGGCATCCTCATCATGCGGTTTGAAATCGATTACAAGATCCGGGCAGTCCCCGGCGATCTTCAAAAACTCTTCATAAATCTTCTGTGAACCGGTGGCGATACAGCCGGTACCGGAACAGACAAGAATACGGCAGGTACATGAATCGATCTTTTCTCTGGCCTGCTTAGCTGCGGCCTGTAATACTTCTCTGTTCTCGATCATTTGTTATCACCTCTCAATTCCCGGATCAGTTCCACAACCTTCTCAGGTGTCATCTTCGGGTGAACGTCCTCATTGACCATAACCGTCGGAGCAAGTCCGCAGGCACCCAGACAGGAAACCGTTTCCACCGTAAACAGCATGTCGTCTGTAGTATGCTTCTTGGCACTCAGTCCCAGCTCCTTATGGAATGCTTCCAGGATCGGGGCCGATTTCCGCACATGACAGGCCGTTCCATCGCATACCTTGATAACATATTTGCCCTTTGCCTCAAAGGAAAAGTTCTCGTAGAATGTAGCAACACTGTACGCCTTTGCCTCGGTGATACCGATCTGCTCTGCAATATAGGTCAGCAGCTCGCCCGGAAGATACCGGTAGACTGCCTGCACATCCTGCATGATTGGAATCAGAGATGATGGTTTTTTACCATAAAAAGCGATGATCTCGTCCGCTTTCTGATAAAAAGACTGCTCAAGCATTTGTAATCCCTCCTTTAAAAATAGTCCGTACATGATAATCACCAAGATTATATCACGCGATATGTTTTTTGTATATGAATTTTGTATATTTTTTGAATATATTTTCCGAGTTTATGTTATATATTTCACAACCATTTCCTGTGTGGTTCTTCACTTTTCATTTCGACATGCTATTTCCCCAAACTATCTGTGCTTATATCCGGCGCTTTTCGGATATCGTCCTCATTCTAAATCCCCTTTAGACTGATCTCATCCAATCTGAAGGCGCACGAAAACAAAAGAGACCTCCCGCGAACCCCAGGGTCCACAGAAAGCCTCTTCTGTTTCTGACATATTTCTATATTTCAATATTTCTCTTCTATATTCTCCGGTATTTGTCAGTGTCACTCCACTCAGTCTTCATTCCCGGTCTGCATTTCCGCTTTCCAGTCATCTTTCAAGACTCCCGCAATGTTCCCCTGCCGCATCTCCAGAAATGTCCCTTAGCCCAATCAACATTTCCAAAAGCTTATAAACTTCCTCCGCCACCGCCAGCTTATAGTCCAGCCGGCTCTCCCGGGGCTCCAATACGATTTTTCTCGACCAGATTCCTTCCCCGGTCTCTACCGCCAGATATACCTCTCCGGGCACAGAATCCTGCGCATTATCCGGGTCCACGTTTCCCATGGTCCCCGTTACACCGACGCCGATATCCGTCCCGTAGGCCCGGCGGCAGGCGGACGCCATCGCCCGGGCGGTTTCCTCTGAATACACCGAATACGTCTCGATCACCTCTGCCGGCACTCCCCCCTGCAGGATCTTGGCCCGGTTGGAATAGGTCACAAAGGCCCCCGGCAGTACCGCCGAAGATCCTTCCGTATCCGTGATCAGGGAAGCGATCTGCCCGGAGGTGGCGCTCTCCATGGTGGTAATCGTCAGCCCTTTATCGATCAGCTGTTTCGTCAGCTGGTGATAGTGTTCTCTCACGTTCTGCATCTGCATCTGCTCCTGTTCTCAGACAAAGCTTGTTCAATCCCTCTGCCGCATTTCAACGTTCATCCGGAAATTCGTCCTCGTCCATCAGACCCGTAGGAAATTCCACGCCAAACTTCCCATAAAGGTTAAAGCATCAGGATTACGGATTGCTTAGTACTCCCACAATCCAATGAAAAAAGGTTCCCGCCGCAACAGGTATACCTGCCGTGACGGGAACCCTGAAGTTCCATATCAAATATTGGTCCGAAAAACCGTTATCAGAACTTGCCAGCGTTAGCTGCTTCTTCGATAGATACGGCAACAGCAACGGTCATACCAACCATCGGGTTGTTACCAGCACCGATCAGACCCATCATCTCAACGT
>JAUNDD010000008.1 GCA_030526245.1 Lachnospiraceae bacterium | reverse complement strand
AAGGAGGATACAAAAATGACAGTTTATGATGCTTATCAAGTGCTTGAAGTGCTCAGAAAGTGTGAACTTCCTAAGTAATTAACTCTCGATCACTCCTTGGTGGATCAAGAGTGCTCTGAAATGCTGTATTTAAGCCAAAAACGGGCTGTTTGCGTTGCCATTTTACCGCGTACATGATAGTATAAAAGAGGGTTAATTAACTCTCGAAAGGAGAGCTGTCATGTACATGAAATATCTGGTAAAAATCCCTTCCAACAGAGGTGGAATTACACGCAAAACCATCAAAGGTGTTACCTACATTTACTATGCGTACGGTCGCTCCTATGATGCTGCTAAGAAATATAGCATCCCGAAGAATACAACGATCGGTAAGTGCCCTGACAGTGGATCGGACATGATGTATCCGAACGGAAACTTTCTGAAATACTTCCCAGAAGAAAGTATCCCAGAAGAGCATCAACCACCTATTCGAAGCGGTTGTCTTCGAATAGGTGCGTTCCTGATTATCCGAAAAGTAATCAGTGAATGTCGCCTGGATGAGCTGTTGCTGAACCTTCTTGGCAAGGATAGTGGATTATTCCTGGACATTGCCGCATATACGATTGTGACAGAAAATAATGCTGGGCAGTATTATCCGGACTATGCTTTTAATCATCCGTTGCTTACCTACGGAATGAAGGTCTACAGCGACTCGAAAGTTTCTGAGTTTATCAACAGCATTACCAGAGATCATAGTATTTCATTCCTGAATGGCTGGAATGAATGGCAGGATCACCGGGAAAAGATATATATATCCTATGATTCAACGAATAAGAACAGCGATGCCGGCGATCTGGATTTAGTAGAGATCGGGCACCCGAAGGATAACCAGGGGAAACCGATCTTCAATTATTCAATAGCTTATAACTGCAACAACTCCACGCCGGTCTTCTATGAAGAATACCCCGGAAGCATTGTTGATGTATCCCAGCTGCAGATCATGCTGGAAAAAGCAAAGGGATACGGCTATCGCCAGATCGGTTTTATTCTCGACCGTGGATACTTCAGCAAAGAGAACATACACTACATGGATAAATGTGGTTTCGATTTCATCATCATGATGAAAGGAATGAAGCCGCTTGTAAAATCACTTGTCCAGGAAGTAAAAGGTACTTTTGAAGAAAAGCGGCAGTACAGTATACGCGATTACAAAGTAAGCGGGATCACGGTGAAACGACAGCTTTACGCATCGGATAAAGAGCCCCGATACTTCCATATATATTTCAACGAGCGAAAACAGGCTTCAGAAAGAGAAGTCTTTGAAGCGAGGATCGATCGTTATGCTGCGTACCTGCAAAGCCGTGAAGGTACCAAGGCAGAACATCTGGAGGCATTTGCAAAATACTTTGATCTGATCTACTACCATCGGGGTGAGCCGGACGAAAAGTTCATGTATGGACGAGAACTCTATGATGTCATCAATGAAGAAATCGAATTATGCGGATATTTCGTTATCATCACATCGGAAAACATGACTGCCGCGCAGGCTCTGGATAAGTACAAAAGCAGAGATGCCTCCGAAAAACTCTTCAGAGGAGACAAATCCTATCTTGGGAACAGAAGTCTGCGAGTTGCGAGCAATGAATCGCTGCATGCCAAGATTTTTATTGAATTCGTTGCACTGATCATCAGAAATAGGATCCATACACTTCTGAAAGAGCAGGAAAAGCGAAGTAAATCACGCCAGAACTACATGACAGTCCCGGCAGCTATTCGAGAACTCGAAAAGATTGAAATGCTGCAGCAAGCAGATCAGAATTACCGTCTAAAGTATGCGTTGACCGCGACACAGAAAGAGATATTGAAAGCTTTTAATTTATCAGAAGCAAATATCCGCGCACAGGCAGCCGCCATCAATGATGATTTGATGCGGATCATGAAGGAGGCAGAGTAATGGCACGAACAAGAACAAGTATTACTATCGATGATAAAATAGAACAACAGAAACTGGTTGTGTCAAAGGCCAAGGATAAATATGATGCCGCGGTAGAAGAACTCGAAAAGCTGATGCGAAAACGCGATGAGCTTCGTAATAAAGAACTGCTTTCCGCCATCTCATCCAGCAACAGATCTTATGAAGAGATCATGGAATTTCTTCAGGGCTGATGCCCTGAAGAAACCTTCTAAATGGGATCGAGAGTTAATTTTTCAGGAAGTTCACAATACCGGCATCGGAATGAGCCAGGAATTCGCGCAGAAGATCTTTGATCCCTTCGAGCGTGAACGGACCTCTACGGTCAGCAAGATCCAGGGAACGGGTCTGGGCATGGCCATCTCAAAAAATATTGTGGATATGATGGGCGGCACCATCGATGTCTTCACAGAGCAGGGCAAGGGAACCGAGTTTGTGGTGCGTCTGCCGCTGCGGATCCAGGAAAACCGACAGACGACCATGAAGATCGCCCAGCTGGAGGGCCTGAAGGCGCTGGTGGTGGACGATGATTTCAACACCTGTGATTCAGTGACAAAAATGCTGATCAAGGTGGGTATGCGTTCCGAGTGGACGATCTCCGGCAAGGAGGCGATCCTGCGGGCCAGACAGGCCATTGAGCTCGGAGACGGGTTCCGGGCCTACATCATTGACTGGCGGTTGCCGGATATGAACGGCATCGAGGTGACCCGTCAGATCCGTGCGCTGGGAGATGAAACGCCGATCATTATCATGACGGCCTATGACTGGGCGGATATCGAGGAAGAGGCGATGGCAGCCGGTGTGACCGCCTTCTGCTCCAAGCCGCTGTTTATGTCTGACCTGCGGGAGTCACTGCTGAATGCGCTGGGACAGGAGATAAAGACGGAAGAGCGCAGTGAGCTCACGGATGAACTGTCGGACATCCGGGGCAGACAGCTGCTGCTGGTGGAGGATAACGAACTGAACCGGGAGATTGCCGTGGAGATCCTCCAGGATCTCGGGTTCCGAATCGATACGGCGGAAAACGGAGCAGAGGCTGTGAAGAAGGTGAAGGCTTCCCGGCCGGGCGAGTACGATCTGATATTGATGGATATTCAGATGCCGGTCATGGATGGCTATACGGCCAGTGATGAGATCCGGGCGCTGAGTAATCCGGCGCTGGCGAAGATCCCGATCATCGCCATGACGGCCAATGCCTTTGACGAGGACCGAAGAGAGGCCAGGGCCCATGGCATGGATGGCTTCCTGTCGAAGCCGATCCAGCTGGATGAGGTACTGCGGACCATCTGTCAGGTATTAGAGCAGCGCAGGCGGGGGTGAGCGTTCGCAGCAGTGAGCTTACACGGCCAGATCGTTTGCAGAGCAGTCGTGCCCAGACAATGGAATCATAAAGAAGAAGGCGGAGCGCCGCAGCTGACATGAGTGAGCTGCGGTTTGCTCCGCCTTTTCGTATTCCCTATTTCCCGCTCATACTGAGCGGGTCAAAAGTCAGGTTCCCCATTTCCTTCAGTTATGAAATGGAAAGGGGACTTATGGCACTTTATTCGAAAAAAAGCCACTCTCCATGCATGGGTGAATGCGGAGAATGACTGAAAATGTGACAGTTCACGCAGTGAACTGTGCTGAAAAAACAGCATAGAATCAAAAAATGGGGCCTATAGGGCTCGAACCTATGACCCTCTGCTTGTAAGGCAGATGCTCTCCCAGCTGAGCTAAGACCCCTTGAACGTTGATTAGTATACCACAGGATGAGAAAAAGTCAATGCCTATTTTGCAAAATATTTTCAGAAATGGTCGGTGTGGTTGCAATTCATGTGTGAACTGTAACGGCGAATATGTTATAAAGGGAGGAGTCAATGAAAATGCGGGGTTAGAGTTCACGCGGCTCGATTCCGCGAGGTGTTTTGCCGCATATGCGGCAAAATCCCGAGGGGTCAATGCGGGAGATCAGAGAGGAAACTGGAAATGAAAGCAATCTATCATCTGCCGGGACTGTTTGAATTCTATGAGCTGTACCGGGAGTTTCTGCCATTGTTCCGGGAACACCGGGAATACTTTTATGACTGGTGCGAGATCGGATCGATCTACGGGGCCCCGGCGGACTGTCTTTGGGGCGGCGGACGTACCGGCATGGGGGAGGCCGATCCGGAGGAGGTGCTGTCCCTGGTAAATGCGTATGGGATATCGGCACGCCTGACCTTGAGCAATTCACTGCTCGGGGAGGAGCATCTGGCGGATCGGAAATGCAACCGGCTGTGCGCGTTGTTTGCCGGAAAGGGCATCGGCAGCGGAGCGATCGTTCATTCGGAGCTGCTGACGACCTATCTGCGGGAGCATTATCCGGAATTGTATCTTGTTTCTTCTACGACCAAGGTGCAGACGGAATTTGAGGTCTGTCTGCAGGAGATCGAGCGGGAAGCGTTTCGGTATGTGGTGCCGGACTTCCGGTTGAATCCTTTGCTGGATAAATGGAGAGAACTTAAGCCATGGCAGAAGGATAAGGTGGAATTTCTGTGCAACGAGTGCTGCTGGTTTGGCTGTCGGGACAGGAAGCGGTGCTACGAGGCGGTGAGCCGGAAGAACCTGGGGATGGAAGGTCCGGAGCATGTATGCCGGGCACCCGGATCCGCCGGAGGATACCGTTTTTCCAGAGCCATGGAAAATCCCGGCTTCATCGGCGTGACGGATATTCGGGATACCTATCTTCCGATGGGCTTTACCAATTTCAAAATCGAGGGACGGGGACTGGGCAGCGCCCTGATTCTGGAGTTTCTGCTTCACTATATGACCCGGCCGGAATACCAGATCCATGTTCGGGAAAAGCTGTATCTGGATGCCATGCTGGACCTGTTTTAGGTGCAGAGGGTGGAACTGTTACAGTTCAGGTGGTTCGATTCCAATCGGGATTTTGCCTGTTACAGTTCAGGCGGTTCGATTCCGCGAGGTGTTTTGCCGCATACGCGGCAAAATCCCGAGGGTAGCAGGCCAAAATCCCATTGCCGAAGGCAATTTGGAATGGATTTTGGCCCGTTGCAGGTCACTGTGTGAACTGTAACTTTTGCCGCATACGCGGCAAAATCCCGAGGGTAACGTGAGGCCCGGCCTGATTGGATGAAACAAAGCGTGCCTGGCGGCTGCTTGAAAATAAAAAACCTGCCCGGCGAACCGGACAGGCTATAACAAACAAAATTCTGCAAACCAGGATGTCATGCATCGGTGAGGATGCGAAATTATGTCGCGCAGCATTTCGTTGTTACCAACAGAAATGAAACTGCGATGCGGCATGATCGAACCAGCTTTAAAGAAACTGTGAACTGCATTTGAAAAATAGATTCTGTATATACAATAAGGATAAACCCGTTTTGGGAAAATGAAAAGAGGGAAAACAATATTCTGCTATACATTTTCCTTGGGGTTTTAACACAGATTCAAAATTTTGCATATAGGGGCTGGTTCAAAGCGACAGCATTCTCGGGTGTGGGTTAGTGCATCAATATCGGAGACGAGGCAGGGGAGCTAAAAAAGCCCTGGCTTCAGGCCGGGGCTTTTAAGACAGATAAGGCTTTAGATCCAGGACGCTCTGCCTGGCCTGTGCGCTGTCGGGGATCTCCAGCGTGATGCTGGCCGCGGGACATTCTTCCTGCAGCTGCGCGAGAAGCTCCCATACCGGAAGCTGTCCCTTTTGCAGGCCCTGGTGCAGGTCGGTGCAGCCATCGTTGTTGTGCAGATGGACATGTCCGATGAGATGGCGGCAGCGGCGGATCCAATCCTGAACCGGCAGCTGACTGTAGGCACCGGCATGGCCGATATCCAGACACATCTGAAGACGCGAATCCCCAACCGCTTCCAGAATGTCAGCCAGGTAGGATGGGTCCGGCTCCAGCACATTCTCGATGTAGAGATGCACATCGGCGGGGACTTCCTGCAGAAGCTCCTGCCAGAAGGCAGGGGACTGCTCCACATACCAGATGGGAAAATAGACCAGCGGATTGAAGCCGCCGTGGAAGACGATCTTTTGGCAGCCGAGGTCGGCTGCTTTCTTTATGCTCTGAAGAAAGCGCTGATGGCAGACCTGCCGGATCAGCGGATCGATGGCACAGGGAAACAGTTCGCTGAAAGGCCCGTGAAAAAACAGGGGCTGATGGGGGGAGAGACCGGAACGGATCTTCTGATCGATCTCCCGGGGATTGGTATCCATGTTGTAAGCGGTACAGTATTCGGCCAGCTCAAGGCCCAGCCTGAATTCCTGCGCCAGGTCGTAGGCGTTGGGGGCAATGGTGGAAATATAAAGTCTATCTTTTAAATTCATAGGGATCACCTTGTTTGAGTGTACATGCTAAAAGCGCAGTCCGTATTTATGCTGCAGTCGATCCAGCTTTTCGATCAAAGGCCTTCCGATGAGCAGCAGTGTGACGGCACAGCCCAGGGCATGCAGGATGTTGATGGGAACGCCCTGGGCGTAGATCACCAGAATCGATTTGGGCGTAAAGGTGGTGAGCACGGAGAAGACCGTACAGGTATCCAGCAGGGGACCGACGACGCAAAGAATGCCCAGGAAGCCAAAGATGGCCAGCACCGGGGGGCGGCACCAGTGTCTGCGTTTGTGAAAGACCAGACCGGCCATAAAGCCGGCAAAGCCGTAGGCGAACATCTGCCAGGGCGTCCAGGGCCCCTGACCAAAGAGGAAATTACTGGCAAATAATCCGAGCGCACCGGTAAGAAAACCGGTTTCAGCGCCGTAGGCGATGCCGGTGATCATGATGATACCGGTGATGGGTTTAAAGCCGGGAACAAAAATGAAGGCGGCCCGGGAAATGGCGGCCAGGGCGGCCATGACCGCAAGGATGCACAGAGACAGGGCATCCGGCTTTTTCATCTCCAGGGAAAGGAAAAAGGGAATCATGATCTCCAGGATCACCAGCGTGCTGATCAGATAGTAGACCCGCCCGGTCAGACGGGAGCCCAGGATCAGGGTAGCCGGGATCAGTATGAAAAAGATCAGAAGTGATACAAGTCGTACTTTCTTCATGTAATAGCTCCAAAACGATAGCAACAGCGGCAGAGGATGCCTTTGCTGTCCGATCAGAAAGCAGATCGGACAGCAGGCAGATGCTGGGGGTTAACTGTTTCAGGAAGGAGGCATCCGATGGTTACCGTTCACTGCGAGCGCGGTAGATCCAGCTGGGAGACGACATCGGATACCGTCACAGCCTGCTCCAGCAGATGGCGGCTCATCCGGTTGGCCACGGTGGTATAAAAGCTGTTGGTGCTGAAAAATCGCCGGGGCGTATTGGTGGCCAGGATCTGTCCATCGAAACACATCCCTACCAGATCTACGTATTCTGCGCAGAATTCCAGATCGTGGGAGACCAGGATCGAGGTGATGCCACGTTTTTGCAGGCTGCGAAGAAGCCGGGCAAAATGCTGCTTGTACCGGCAGTCCATGCCCTTGGTGGGCTCGTCCAGCAGAAGGATCCGGGGGGAGGTCAGGAGTACCTTGGCCAGCGCAGCCCGCTGCAGTTCACCGCCGGACAGATCCCGGGGATTGGCGCTTTGCAGGGCTTCGATCTCGCAGATGCGAAGGACTTCCCGGATCATCTCCGGATCCGCGGTCATCTCTTCCAGATCCTCCCGGACGGTCTTTTTGACAAACAGGCTCATGGGATCCTGGGGCAGCATGGAGAGTCCGTTGGAGAACAGCTCCCCGGTCCGGTATTTGCGGATATCCTTTCCCAGAATCTCGATATGGCCGCGATAGGGACGATTCAGTCCGCAGATCATCTTCAGCAGGGTGGATTTTCCGGTGCCGTTCCCGCCCACCAGGGCAAAAATGATCCCCTCGGGAATTCGCAGATTCAGATCCTTCAGAATATCCGGGCTGTTCTTTTTATAGCGGAACCAGGCGTTCCGGATACGGAGAACCTCTCTGTGGTCCTTCAGGGAGGAAGGTCCGGTCAGATCCAGATCCCAGGAGGAAGCATTTTCGTTTGTAGAGAGATCAGAGCTGTCTGCGTTCTGCTTGGCCAGCGTCTGACTCAGCCAGACACGGCCCTCCCGGACATGCAGGGGAGCGGAGTCGGTACCGCCCAGACGATAGTAGACCTGCATGGGGGCAGGCAGCCCGTCAAACAGGGGATGCTTCTGCTGAAGAAGCTGCCGGCCGACCCGTTCCGGCCGGTCATTGGCGATGATTCGTCCCTCGTCCATCACCACAACACGGTCGGCCACCGGGAAGATGTCTTCCATGCGGTGTTCGGTGAGGAGGATGGTGGTACCCAGCTCCCGATTGATCTGCCGGATCGTGTTTAAAAAGTCGGCAGCGGCGATGGGATCGAGCTGACTGGTCGGTTCGTCCAGAATCAATACCTCCGGCTGCATGGCCATGATGGAGGCCAGATTTAAAAGCTGCTTCTGCCCGCCGGAGAGATCACGGACCTCCCGGTGGAACCATTGCTGGATGCCGAAGTAGCTGGCCATCTCGGCTACCCGAATCCGCATGACCTTCGGGTCACAGCCAAGATTTTCAAGCCCGAAGGCCAGTTCGTGCCAGACCTGGTCGGTGACAAGCTGCTCATCGGGATTCTGCATGACATAGCCGATGCGGGAGGCCTGGGCGGCCGGCGGCAGGGAAGCAATGGCGCAGCCGCGGAGCGTAAGGGAACCGCTGCTTTCTCCAAAGGGAGTCAGTACCGGCTTGAAGTGCCGCAGCAGGGTGGTCTTGCCGCTGCCGCTGACACCGCAGAGCAGGACATATTCGCCCTGTTCGATCTGCAGATCAATATGATCCAGTGTTTTCCTGGTTTGGTCGGGATAGGAAAAGGTCAGATCCCGGATATCGATATAGGACATAAGTTTCTCCGTTCGTGCTCCCGACGGGGGAGCGGATGGCATGCTTCGCACGCTTTGGACTGTTGTAGTTCAGATGGCCTGCTTCATGAACAGAAGTTTCAGATTCTGCGCAGGGAAAGCTGCCATCGCAGTGACTCGAATATATGCATGACGGACGGGATCAGAATATAGACACAGTATAAAAGGAAACCTGGTCCAACCGGCGAGATCCGCAGCCGGGGCGTGTACATGACCCGGGTCCCTCCGGACAGCCAAATACCCGCCAGAAGTACCGTCAGCAGACACAGAAGAAACAGATCCTGCCGCTTCAGCCGGTAGGTCTGAAAGGTGGTCCGTTTGCCGGTACCGTAGCCCCGGCATTTCATGGAGGCTCCGGTGATGATGCTGCCCTCCAGGGCCTGGTCGGTAAGAGCGGACAGGGTGTTGGTACTTTGCAGAAGCCGTTGCCTGAGCGAATCGGATCGCTCCGCCGACTTTCCGATAACGGCACGGGCATCCGAAATCTGTCCTGCTTTTCGGGTCAGGGCCGGGATCAGCCGAAGCACCATCACAAGGAGCAGGGACAGAGCCGGAAGAAGGTTGCCAAACAGAGCGGTGAAACGATCACTGGTCATCAGCAGGCTGTAGCAGCGAAACCAGATGAGCATTAAAGAAAACATGCCCGCAATGGCGGCACCGTAGCAGAGGGCTTCGAAGGTGTAGTTACGGCCCAGCACCGTGAACAGGACCTGACGGCCGCGGGTATTGACCAGAGGATTGAGCAGGGTGATCAGCAGAAAGAAAGGCAGGAGTGCAAGCAGCTCCCGGAAGCCCTTTTTGCCTGTCAGAAGGAGATAGTAGAGCGTGGCGCCAGCCAGACCGGCGATCAGATAAGCCGGGTGCATCACCACCATGCCGATGCATAATGCACCGGCGAGAAACAGAAAGATCACGGCTGGATGGTAGTTTGATAAAGCGTCTTTTGACATGGAGTTCTCCAGAAAGTAAGAAAGGTTTTGCCGCGTACGCGGCAAAATCCCGAGGGTTGCAGGCCAAAATCCCATTGCTACAGATTGTATTCGCGAAGCGAATAGGATGGACCGAATGCCATCGTGCGAAGCACGATTTGGAATGGCATTCGTCAGGTAAAGGCAATTTGGAATGGACTTTGGTCAGTTGCAGTTCACTGCGTGAACTGTAATAAGGAAAATGGACGTCCATAAGACGTCCATTCAAGATGCTCATAACAATGTTTCCGGACGGTGCCTTATTCAGCTGCCAGACGATATACCTTTCCTTCTTCAATATCGGTGGAGTCAACACCGGTGGAGGCGTATTCGCCGTCGATGTAGAAGGCCCAGTATTTGCCATCCTTGTCGTAATCCAGCGTGAGGCCGTTGACGGTGGTAACGTACAGACCAAAATCGCTGTCTTCACCGTCTACGATCTCCAGATCCAGCAGAGCTTCGCCGACCGTAGCGGCATCGGTCTTAATGGTTGCGGACAATTCCTTTTTGTCGAGATCAACGACTTCCAGGGTGAAGGACTTGCTGCCTTCGCCGAGAGTGGCGCCATCCTTCAGTTCATTGGAAGCAGCAGCTTCGGTTTCTTTTTCCTTTTTGCTGCATCCAACGGCGGTAAAGGTCATGGCCGCCAGCAGAAGGCTGCAGAGGATGAGAGAAAATCTTCTGGAAAACTTCTTCATGGTGGTATCTCCTTTTCTGTTTGAGTTTTTCTTAAAAACACTGTCATCATATCATAGTCAGACAGTGATGTGAAGCATTCGATCGGGCGGGAGTAGTGTAGTTAATGCGCAGGTTACTGTTCTGGCGGATCGCTTCCATGAGGTATTTTGCCGCGCAGGCGGCAAAATACCGAGGGCCGAAGAGTGCAAGTTCTGCATAGCAACATAGCAACTTTTCGAACGCAGAGAGCGCGTAAACATGATAGGATGAGAACACTGATCACGAAGATGTACGGGTCTGCAGCTTCTCCGGTGACGGGGTTCCCCCACTGTCGAAAACGGACAGCAGCAGGAGAAGGCTGAGACTGAAAGGAGTTTTATCATGCTTTATTATGTAGATTGTCATGCAGCCCCCAACGGCTGCGGCAGCAAGGAGAAACCGTTTGCCAGGATTCAGGAGGCTGCCAATGTGGCCATGGCCGGTGACGAGATCCTGGTGGCACCGGGTGTGTACCGGGAGGATGTCAGCCCGGTCAATGCCGGTACGCAGACGAAACCGATCGTGTATCGTTCCATGGAGCGCCGGGGCGCGGTGATCACCGGTGCAGATCCGGTTTCAAACTGGGAGCACGTGGCCGGAGATGTCTGGAAGGCCGTGATTCCCAATGCCGCTTTCGGAAAATACAATCCCTACAAGACCATCGTCTGGGGTGACTGGCTGGATCAGTCCGTTGTCTCCCATACCGGCGAGGTTTTCCTGAACGGAAAGTCACTGTATGAGAAGCAGAGTCTGGAAGAGGTGATGGATCCTCAGCCCTATGAGGCCTCCTGGGATGTGGAGTTTACAAAGCATACCTGGTATACCTGTCAGGATGAAACAGAGGATGCCACCCTGATCTACGCAAACTTCCAGGGAAAGAATCCCAACGAGGAATGTGTGGAGATCAATATGCGCCCCCACTGCTTCTATCCGGAGATGGAGCATGTGGATTATATTCATCTGATCGGCTTTACGGTCACCAAGGCTGCGACCCAGTGGGCACCGCCCACGGCCCATCAGGAGGGCATGATCGGACCTCATTGGTCCAAAGGCTGGCTCATTGAGGACTGTGAGGTATCTCATTCCAAGTGCTCCGGTATCTCGCTGGGCAAGTATAAACAGCAGCATAATGACAATAAATGGTCCCATGAAAAATACAAGGATGGTGCCCAGACCCAGCGTGACTGCTCCTTCATTGCCCAGATCGACGGCTGGAGTAAGGAGACCATCGGTTCCCACGTGGTTCGAAACTGCGAGATCCATGACTGCGGCCAGACGGGTATCGTGGGTAATCTGGGCTGTGTGTTCTCGGTTGTGGAAAACTGCCACATCCATCACATCAACAACAAGCGGAACCTGGCCGGCGCCGAGATCGGCGGCATCAAGTTCCATGCAGCCATCGACGTGGTGATCCGAAACTGCCATTTCCATCACTGCACCCGCGGTATCTGGCTGGATTGGCAGACCCAGGGAACCCGTGTGACCGGCAGTCTGTTCCATGACAACTGCATGGCCAGAGATTATCTGCTGAAGAAGGAGAACAAGCCGGGACTTGGCCTGGGCGAGGATATCTTCATTGAGATCGCTCACGGTCCCTGTCTTGTGGATAACAATGTATTTTTGTCCGAGAGATGTGCAAAGATTCCGACCCAGGGTCTTGCTTTTGTGCATAACCTGTTCTACGGAGCCATCACGGCGGTGGGACGCGGCGTAAAGAACGGATCTGTGAAGTATGATTCGACCCGCTACACACCGATCCACATGCCGCATCGGACGGAGATCACCGGCGTTATGTCGATCCTGCACGGAGACACCCGCTTCTATAATAATGTATTCGTACAGCCCCAGGTGCGTCAGGGCCTGATCGATATCTGTGAAGATGATCATGAATGGGATGATGAAAACCTGATCGCCGGAACGCTGGAATACAACGGTTACATGAAAGAAGCGGAGTGGCGGAGCTATTTCGAGGGCTACTGCGGCGAAGGCGATGCAGCAGGCCGGGATAAATACTACATGCCCCTTCCGGTCTGGACCGGCGGCAATGTATTCTTCAACGGAGCAAAGCCCTGCGATATCGAAGAGAACTTCACAGAAGATACCGAGCACACCGTTCATGTGGAGCTGAAGGAAGAGAACGGAGTGTATACCGTGGAAACGGATCTGATGGAGTATCTGCCGGCAGCCGGGCTGATCACCTCGGATACGCTGGGCATGGCCTTCGAGCCGGAGGAGCGGTTTGAGAATCCGGATGGAAGCGATATCATCTTTGATGTGGATATGAACGGAAAGACCCGCAAAGACAGGATCGTGGCAGGTCCCTTTGCATGAAATGAAGCTGCCTGAACGGTAACCCCTGCACTTCGGTGCAGGGGCTTTTGCTTTGGAAACGAGTGACTTTTAGGGTACTAATCGGTATAATAAAAAGGATATCAAAAGCAGGATTACCAATCAGAGCGTAAAGCTCCTGGCTTTAGCCATGGGGAGCAGCCAGGAAGTGCGTAGAAATCATGCAGGCGGACGTGAACGCCGAAACACAGATCAATACAGGAGGATACAAAAATGGTAAGAAAGACAATGAATCGTGTGGCACATGAACTTCGCGGCGGCAGCGGCGATGTGATCATCCAGGATGTGGTAACGGCAGCGGAGATGAACGGACATGGCAGTATGTATGCCAAGGTGACCTTAAAGCCGGGATGCAGCATCGGTTATCATCAGCATGTGGACAATACGGAGCAGTATTTTATTCTTTCCGGACACGGTGTCTTTGTGGATACGGACGGCAGTCGTGTGGAGGTTGGACCGGACGATGTCTGCTACATTGAGGTGGGACAGAGCCATGGTATGGAGAATACCTCGGCGGATGAAGATCTGGTATTCATGGCGCTGATCTATAATAAATAACAGGAAGGAGCCTATGCTCTGACCTTTGTCTGTTGTGATTACGACGCTGCTGCCCATGAATCAGGCGGCAGCGTCAAATAGATGGGACGTATGGAGAAGAATCCGATGCAATTTGGGGAGGAACTGTTTGATCTGCTTTCGGAGGTGGTCAGCTGCAGCGTAAACCGGGAAGTGCTCGATACGATTCGCGGAGAGTATGGCCTGCTCTGGTGTCTGTATAATCAGAACCGGGCAATGACAGTGGGAGAGTTGACGGAGTGTCTGCAGGTGGTTCCGGGAAGAGTTACCGATATTTTGAAAAGCCTGGAGAAAAAGGGAATGATCACCCGGCAGAGAAGCAGTGAGGACAAACGGGTGGTCTGGGTCTCGCTGCTGGAGGCCGGGAAGGAGGAAACCCTCCGGCGCCGGCAGTATATTCATGAAAAATTCAGCGGGATCGATCAGCTTTTCCAGGAAGAGGAAAAGACCGAGCTGCTTCGTCTGCTGAAGATACTGCTTGCCTTTGCCAGGGAGGAACAGTAGATCACGGTTTATACAGTGCAGAGGGATCATGGTAGTCCGGTGAGCTGCAACCCTCTGAGATTTTGCCGAATACGCGGCAAAACACCTCGCGGAATCGAACCGCCTGAACTGTAACCTGTAGTGTTCAATGGCTGAACTGAACATTACTAAACTTTTGACCCGTGATAAATATTGTGTTACACTTACCCTATAGAAACAAAATCTAGCAGGCAGGCAGAAAAAATGGAAAAGAAATTAACAAAACGCGAAAAAATTTTGGGTGCAGCCCTGGAGCTGTTTTCCCAGAAAGGGTACGATGCAACAACGATCGATGAGATCGGGGATGCGGTTGGCATGAAAGGGCCGGCACTTTATTACTATTTCAGAGGTAAGGAAGATTTGCTGGAAGGCCTGATCGAGGCGGTGGGTCAGCATTATCGTGCGAACTTTGGTTCAGCAGACCAGCTGGATCATTTCCCGGATACGATGGATGAATACATGGAGGTCTGCATGAAGCGTGTGGATTTCACGATCCATGACCCGGTGATCCGTCAGGTACGAAGGATGCTGACCATGGAGCAGTTCCGAAATGAGACACTGAAGGCGTTGGCCACGAAATATCAGTTGGAGGGCATTGCGGAGATCAATAAGGTGATCCTTGAGCATCTGGCCCGGAAGGGTGTGGTCAACGGCAGTGATACGGATATGATGGCTTTTGAACTGACCACACCGGTTTCGATGCTGATCCAGGTACTGGATCGTGAGCCGGAAAAGGAAGAGGCGATCGTAGGCTGGATTCGGAAGCATTTTGATCACTTTGCTCGTGTCTACAGCGCCTGAGGGGGATTGGATATGGAGTTTAATGCAAAGGAACAGCTGCCTGGGCTGATCGACTGGATGAGGCAGCAGATGAAAAACTGCGGCGGACGTACCGCTGTGGTGGGCATTTCGGGCGGCAAGGACAGCTCGGTGATCGCTGCGCTCTGTGTGGAGGCCTATGGCCGTGACAACGTGGTGGGTGTACTGATGCCCAACGGGATACAGCCGGATATCGATTACTCCAATGGGCTGGTGGAATTCCTTGGCATCAAACACTACGTGTTCAATATCCAGGATGGAACCAATGGAATCCTGAACGAAATGGACCGGGTAGGGATTGAAGCTTCCCGGCAGACGAAGATCAATCTGCCTTCCCGCATGCGGATGGCCACTTTGTATGCCATTGCGCAGAGTGTGGACGGCGGCATCGTGATCAACACCTCCAATCTGAGTGAGGATTGGGTTGGCTACTGTACGATCTATGGTGACAGTGCCGGTGCCTTCTCCCCCATTGGTATGTATACCACCGAAGAGGTAATCGCTATCGGCGCAGAGCTTGGCCTGCCGGAGCGTTTTCTGGTCAAGCCTCCTTCGGATGGTCTGACCGGCCTGACGGATGAGGACAATCTGGGCTTCACCTACCATGCGGTGAACGAGTACATTCGTAAAGGCATCGTGGATCCGGAGATCAAGGAACAGATCGATCATAAGCATCGGATCAGTCGTTTTAAATTTGAAACCATTCCCGTGTACCACAATGGCTTGCCCATTGTGATCGAGGATGGAACCGACTTCTATAAGTGATGAAATTGACACCCCTTGTCTGTTATGAACAGGGGGTGTTTTACGTGGCAAGCATGTCCGGAAAACGATACTTCGTTTCCGGTGAGGTGGAAGAGCTCCTGGAGGATATGGAGCAGCTGATCCTCCATTGGCTGCAGGTGAGAGAGATGAAAAGAGAAGGGACAGGCCAATGGGCCTGACCCTTCTCTTTTTCATCTCATAAAGCAGGATCAGAGCGTGCAGGTTACGGGTTCAGCAGATGATCCAGTTCATCGTTGGATTTGAGACGGAATTCGATCTCCACACGTCGGGATTTTTCACTGTCTACGGTGGGCTCCTCCGCATCTTCGCTGGTGTAGAGCAGGTCGGAGTAGGAACGGCTGTTGACGGTGATCAGCGGAAGCACCTTGTCTAATTCTTCCTGACTGAGGAGACTGTTTTTGTCACCCACGCAGAACTCGGCAACCTGATAAGCACGTTTTTGAGCCAGATACAGATTGTAGAGGTAGGATCCGTCGGCATCGGCATGGCCCTGGATGATGACCTCGGAGATATACGGGTATACCTCATCGCTGAGCAGGATATTCACATAGGAAGCAAAGAATTCACGGAGAAGGTTCTTGCCGTCGGTGGTGAGATCGGAGCTGTTAAAATCAAACAGCACGCCGGCATTGAGTACGATCACGCCGTTATCTTCAAGCGACAGGCTGATATCATCATCATTGAAGGTTTTCTCCAGTGTTTCGGTAACACGGGTCCGCACGGTCTCCAGGTCTGTAATACGGTTTTCCAGCTGTGTTTTTTCCAGTGTGAACTCGGATTCCTTTTCCAGGGCACTGGCCTGCTGGGCAGACAGTGACTGAAGCAGACTCTCGCGTTCGGATTCGGCAGAAGCTTTGCCGGTAGAGAGAGAGCTGTTCTCGGAGGTCAGGAAATCCTTTTCGGATTGCAGACTGGTGATCTCAGACTCCAGAGATGTTTTGTCCGACTGCAGACCGGTGATCTCGGACTCCAGGGAGGATCGATCCTGCGACAGGGCATCGATCTCGGTCTGAAGCTCGGTCTTTTCGGTCTCCAGTGCAGTTTTTTCGGATTCGAGGCACAGTGTCTCGGCTAACAGCGTATCCTTTTCAGACTGCAGCACGGAAGCGGTTTCGGAAAGCGTGGTCACCTCCGTCTCCAGTTCCTTCTTCTCGGCGGTGAGGCGCTCCTTCTCGGATTCCAGACTGGTACGGGAGGAGGTCAGATGCGCATTTTCGGATTCGAGACTCGTTTTTGCTGCGCTGAGACTCTCCTTTTCAGATTCCAGGCTGGAGCTTAAAGCAGCCAGGCTTTCCTTTTCGGATTCCAGGCTGGAGTTAGAAGCAGCCAGACTTTCTTTTTCGGATTCGAGACTGGTTTTGGAGGCAGATAAGCTTTCTTTTTCAGATTCAAGAGAGGTCTTTGCTGTAAGGGTCTTCTGATTTTCTGCATCCAGTTCATCGTACTGCGAGTAGGCTTCGGACAGAGCTTCGGAAAGTTCATCGGCTACCGACCGGGCATTTTCCAGCTCACTGCTGACGGTGTCCAACTCCTTCTGTGCCTGATCCAGCCTGGAACGGCCGGATGTGAACAGATAGATCAGGCCGATCAGCAGGGCGGCGATCACGAGCAGGCCGACCAGGATCAGGTTTCGGTTTGATTTGTTTTTCATTTTTTTGACTGATTACCTCCTTGCATCAAATATTTAAAACTACTCTTATTATGCATGAAAAATTGTAGAAATTCCACAGGAATGTTGGTAAATTGATTGAAAAAACATAAACGCGGCCCAGACGGTGCGAACGGTAGAGAACCTGGAGGGAAACAGCTGGTTGCTTTTGTGGCGGCTCGTTTTCTGATAGGATAGATTAAACGAATTGGATAGATTGACCGGAGCGTGTCATGAAATCATGTTTCCACTTTCAACCAGGCCTAAAGTGGAAATGTGTCTTTTGAAATTTTGGTCCAGGATAAAAATGTGGAGGTGAATGCTATGGAAAAAAGGAGCGTAATTCAGGAACTTCGTACCAGAAAAGGATTGTCGCAGGACGAACTGGCGGAGAAAGTGATGGTCACCAGACAGGCTGTATCCCGCTGGGAAAATGGGGAAACGGTCCCCAACACGGAAACATTAAAGCTTTTATCGAAAGAATTTAACGTTACGATCAACACACTGTTAGGGGAGCCCCGAAAGCTGATCTGTCAGTGCTGCGGTATGCCGATGGAGGATGAACTGGTGGGCTGTGACAAGGATGGCTTCCTGAATGAGGATTACTGTAAGTGGTGTTATGCAGACGGAACCTACACCTACAGCAACATGAATGAGCTGATCGATGTATGCGTGAAGCATCTGGTGAATGAAGGCTTTACGGAAGCGCAGGCCCGTGCGCATATGGAGGCAACGCTGCCTACGCTGGATTACTGGAAGCGCTACGAAGAGCTCAGCGATGATGGACAGTTCGAGATGTTCAAGGCGCAGTTGATTCAGGAGATCAATGATCTTCATGTGGAAGGGATGCCCAAGGTAGAAAAGCTGAACGCACTGGTTGGCAGCTATGTTAATCTGGCCTATCGTTTGCCAAACGGCGCAGAGGTCAGGTTTTTAAATGATCAGACCACCTATCTGGGAACCCAGCTGGAACCGGAATTTGGCGGGGATCGATGCTTTGGGGTACTGGCCAATATGGATTTTATTCTGATCAGTACCTATGGAGCGGAAGGAGCGGATCCGGAGCTGCTTCTCTATAAAAAGCGCTGATCCGGAACTGCTTCTCTATAAGAAGTGCTGATCCGGAATAAGGGAGCTGTCTATGTAACAACGTGTCTGCCAACGTGATCTGCCCGGAGCGACAGCGGTCGCCGGGAGTCTATCAGTCAGGTTATGATCATCAGAGAGCATCAGGAAAGAGTCGCCGATGGGTGGCTCTTTTTTGTGGCGTAAATTCTCCTTTTGAAGGTGCGCACTGTCACATTTTGGTGATGTAGTGGGGGGGTTATTCTAGAAAGAAAGTGTGCAGGTGCTTTTCTCTAATTTTCCCGTTTCTTCACTTGACGAATCAGTTCTCTGATTCTATATTTGAATAAAGTGAAATACGAGTTAGTAACTCAAGAGTAGAGGTAATGAAATGCCATTTTTTTGTAGAGACGAGGAACTTCGCAAAATGAATCGAAGATTTGCGGAGGATAATTTTGAGTGCATAGTAATTTATGGCCGGAGACGAGTTGGAAAAACTGCATTGATTAATGAGTTTTGTAAGGATAAACGCACAATTTATTTTTCTGCATTGAATGCAACTTCTCAGGAAAATCTGCAGGCATTATCAAAAGCTATTTATCAGAGTACGAATCCAGAAAATGATAATTATCCGGTATATACTTCTTTTGATATAGCTCTGGAAGAGATTGGTAGAATGGGAGAGAACGAGCGTCTGGTGTTTGTCATTGACGAATATCCATATCTTGCCAAGGCTTTACCTTCCATTTCATCCAGATTACAGCATTCTATTGATCATAAATGGCAAAATGGCCAATTATACCTGATATTGTGTGGATCCTCTATGAGCTTTATGCAGAATCAGGTGTTGGGCTACGAAAGCCCTCTGTATGGAAGAAGAACTGCACAGTTTAAGATCGAGCCACTTACATACAGGGAGACAGCGATTTTTCATCCGGAGTTGTCCAGGGAGGCTAATGCCTGGATTTATGGAATTACTGGGGGAATTCCGCACTACATCAACAAACTGAGAATCAGAGATTCGCTTGATGAGGCAATCATTGAAAATGTTTTTGACAGTTCTTGTTATCTGTTTGAGGAACCGGAGAATCTGTTGAAGCAGGAATTAAGAGAACCCGGAGTATATAATTCTATCATTACTGCAATCGCGGAAGGGGCATCAAAGCTTAATGAGATAACAACAAAAACAGGAATGGAAAGTAGTGTCTGCTCCAAGTATATTAAAGTGTTGATTGATCTCGGAATCTTGAGAAGAGAGACACCGGTTACAGAGAAGCTGGGAAAGAAAACAATTTACGAGATTGAAGACAACTTTTTTAGATTTTGGTATCGGTTTATTCCAAAGAACTATTCGACAATTCTGTCCGGACGATTTCCAAGAAACTATGAGAGAGTTGTAAAATCGAGAATGCATGACTATATGGGACTTGTATTCGAAAAGATGTGTAAGGAGTATCTGTTATTTTATGCGGAGCAGTTGCCGTTTGATTTGGCTACTGTCGGTCAGTGGTGGGGAACGGATCCAAAAGAAAAGAAGCAGGTGCAAATTGATATTGTGGGAGTTCCTGTTCAGGAGCCTAATCAAAATGCGTCGGAGTATTTGATTGGCTCTTGTAAGTTTAAGAACGAGAAAATCGGCCTGGATGAATTGGAGTTATTAAAACGATACGCGGAGGTTTTCTCAAAGGGGCACAAGTATTATTACATCATTTTTTCTCTCGGTGGATTTACCGATGAATTACTGGCTGTTGGCAAGGATCAAGACGTGATGTTGCTCACGTTGGACGACATTTATTAAACGATAGCTTGCCAACAGGAAGTCCTTTTGCAGTTTTTTGGAAAGGTTAGGAGGTTCTGTGTTGGAAAATAAACCCACGACTCAATAGCTAAACATACTAGAACTGAACGCTGGGGGGCCAGATGCTGAAGATGGGCGGATATGAGGCGCCCCGGGCGATTCGGAAGCTGGGAGATCAGCGCAGTCGGATCATCATACTGGCGATGACAGCCAATGCCTTTGAGAAGGATCGGAAAAATGCCTTAGAGGCCGGCATGAATGGACATCTTGCGAAGCCCATCGATATCCAAAAGCTGATGTCTGTGCTGGCTGAAGCTTTGAAGACGGTTTAAGGATGTGTTAAAATAAAAATAAAAACGGCAGGAAAGGAGCAGTATGGCAGAGAAGAAAAAAATCGTAGAGGGCTACTGGGATTGTCCATTCTGCGGCAATAAGGGAATCTCCGGATTAAAGCGGGATTGTCCGGATTGCGGGCGCCCCAGAGGTGAGAACACGAAGTTTTATCTGAAAAAGGAAAAGAAGTATCTGGATGATGAGCAGACCTCAAAAGTGGGGGAGGGACCGGACTGGTATTGTGAATACTGTGGTTCGCTGAACAGTTCAAAGCTGACGGTGTGTTCTTCCTGTGGAGCTGAGCGGGAAGACGGCGGTAAAACCTACGAGGATGTCAAAAATGCAGATCAGCAAAAGGAGGAACGGCGCCGGGCAGAGGAGGCGGCCTACGAGGCAGCGCGGACTCCGAAAAAAGCCGGAAAGGGCCGTTTCATCCTGCTGGGTATCCTGTTGGCCCTGGCGGCTTTTATCGTATTCACGATGATTCCGAAAAAGGATCACCTGAAGGTCAAGGGCTTTGCATGGAACTACAATATCAATGTGGAAGAGGAACGGCTGGTGGAGGACTCGGGCTGGTCCAAGCCGTCAGACATGGTGGATCTGCTGCGAACGAATCGGGAGATACACCACTACGATCAGGTACTCGATCACTATGAAACCAAAACAACGATGGTGGATGCCGGCAATGGAACCTTTGAGGAGCGTACCAGTCAGGAGCCGGTCTACCGGAAGGAACCGGTCTATCAGACGAAGTATTACTATACGGTCTACCGATGGTTTGACAGCCGGGATGTGACCACCTCGGGAGCAGATCACGATCCCTACTGGGGCGACCCGCAGCTGGCGTCGAATGAGCGTGAACTGAGCCGGGATGAGGTCTACGAGATCACGGCAACCAATAAGAAGGATAAAGAAAAGACCTATCGTCTTTCCAAAGAGGACTGGGAGAGCGTGGAGATCGGTGACGAGATCGATGTGGAGGTCCTGGGAGGCAAGGCCACGATCAAACGATAGCTGCAATCATAGTTCAGGCGGGCCTTCTGCAGTTTGCTGTGTGAACTGCAGAAACAGCCGGTTACAGTCCACTGCGGGAACGGTAATAAAAGCCGGAAATTCGTTAAAAAAATATTTAAGACAGACGTGACTAACTTAGGTTTTATCGGTTATGATAGTTGAGAGATTTGTGTAACGAGCCAAAGCCGGAAGGGCGAACGCTTTTCGGCTTAAAATTCTATCGAAACCAGACGGAGGTAATGGAATGAAGAAGTTAAAGATGGTCAAGGGCAGCGAATGTATGGCATGTCTTCAGTGCGTAATGGCATGTTCTGAGGCATACTACAAGGAGTTCAATCCGGATTACTCCTGCATTCAGATCGTTGAGAAGAAGGCCGGCATTCGTCCGATGGCTTGTCCGCAGTGCGGAAAATGTGCTGAGGCTTGCCCGAGCGGTGCGATCACCCAGAATGCCAAGGGTGTTTACATGGTCAACAAAAAGCTTTGCACCGGCTGCGGCGCCTGCGTAGAGGCATGTCCGTTCGGTCTGATGGTTAAGGCTGAGAGCAAGCCGAATGCAACCAAGTGTGTTGCCTGCGGTCTTTGCGCAAAGGCTTGCCCGATGGGTGTTCTTGAGATCGTTGAAGAGTAATACTGGTTCTGCTTCGCAGGACATGCGGGCCGCCCGGGTGGGCGGCCCTTTTTCTTGCCGCGCCCCGGCACACGCATTTCAAAAAGTATACTTTACGAAAACCGTACGCATGTGTACACTACATGCAGAAGCTGAAAGGAGGCCTTGCGCATGGAAATACCCTATCTGCTGATCCAGGTGATCGGGTTCACAGGAACCATTCTGTTTTTCCTGTCCTTTCAGTGCAAACGCAACCGCCGGCTGTTTCAGGTGCAGTTTCTGTCCTATCTGTTCTACACCATTCACCTGCTCCTGCTGGGGGCGACCACCGGTGCAGTCAGCTATCTGATCAACCTGCTGCGGTCTGCGTGTCTGGGAAGCCGATGGGAATTTGCAAAAAGCCGGTATATGTGCGGGCTGCTTTGCCTGCTGCAGATCGCAGCGCTGTGTTTTACCTGGGCAGGTCCGCTAAGTATTCTGCCGGTGGCGGCCAACATCGCCTCCACCCTGGGCGGGTATACCAACAACGCCCGAAAGATCCGGCTGGCCGGTATGCTGATCAATTCGCCGCTTTGGATCCTCTACGATGTGGCGGTGGGATCCTGGGCCGGGATCATGGATGAGGTGGTCAGCGAGCTGTCGATGCTGATCTCCATCTGGCGGTACGGCTGGAAGGGGCTGGATGGCAGCGGAGAAGAGAAAGGATGAACGAAAATGGATGAATTATATCAGCTGATCGAGGAGAAGATCAGTGCCTCCGGTTATCCGGGAAAGATCGATGGAGAAGAGTTCTATAATGATATCTGTGATGAGGCGGATGCCCAGGGCGAAGGGGCTTTTCTGGTACTGATCAAGAAGTCGGATCTGCTCAGCTATGAAGCCCGGGTGGATGTGCTGGAGGATGCCATCGACCTGCATACCTGCCGGATTCATTTTGGAGAGCAGGTATACGATATCGATTTTGATGCCTGATGGAATGAACTGACCGAACCGGAACGCTGCAGTTCACGGCAAGAGCTGTAATGCAGGGAGTCATAAGACATGGGACTGCAGCGTAGACGAAATACTGGAAAAGCAATGAAGGAGATTTGTGCCATGAGAGAAATTCAAGTCAGTGAGCTGACCAATGTCATCGAACGGCTTTGTATTGAAGCGAATGAACACCTTCCGGAGGATGTAAAATGTGCGATCCGTACCTGCCGGGCCTGCGAGGACGGAGAGATCGCCAAAGGTGTACTGGACAATATCATTGAAAATTTTGAGATTGCAGACCGGGAGTGTGTGCCGATCTGCCAGGATACCGGCATGGCCTGCGTTTTTCTGGAGATCGGACAGGATGTGCATCTGACCGGCGGTGATCTGACCGAGGCGGTGAACGAAGGAGTACGCCGGGGATACGCCAACGGCTACTTAAGAAAATCCGTGGTGGCCGATCCGGTGCGCCGGGGCAATACCGGGGATAATACGCCGGCGATGATCTACACGGAGATCGTGCCGGGAGAGCAGGTGAAGGTGACCTTAGGTCCCAAGGGCTTTGGCAGTGAGAACATGAGCGCCATCCGGATGTTTAAGCCTTCGGCAGGCCTGCAGGGAATCAAGGATTTCATTCTGGAGACCGTGGAGACCGCCGGACCGAATCCCTGTCCGCCGATGGTGGTAGGTGTTGGAATCGGAGGTACCTTCGATAAAGCCGCGTTGCTGGCGAAGAAGGCACTGATGCGTCCGCTGGATTCCTCCAACCCGGATCCCTTCTATGCCGATCTGGAAAAGGAGATGCTGGAGAAGATCAATGAGCTGGGCATCGGACCCCAGGGCTTTGGCGGCCGGACCACAGCCATTGGCCTGAACATCGAGACCCTTCCGACTCATATTGCAGGTATGCCCTGTGCGATCAACATCAACTGTCATGTGACCAGACATAAAACGGAGGTGATCTGATATGGCCAGAAAAATTACGCTGCCGCTGACGAAAGAGCTGGCAAAGACCCTGCATGCCGGAGATCAGGTACTTCTGACCGGCACCATCTATACATCCCGGGATGCCGGACATAAACGCATGTGTGAAAGCCTGGCCAAAGGCGAAGCACTTCCCTTTGATCCCACCGATGCGGTGATCTACTATGTGGGACCGACGCCGGCCAAGCCGGGTCAGGTGATCGGCTCAGCCGGACCGACCACCAGTGGCCGCATGGATGCCTATGCGCCGACGATGATGTCCGTGGGCGCGAGAGGCATGATCGGCAAAGGCGCCAGACTGCCGGAGGTGGTGGAAGCCATGAAGGAGCATGACGGTGTCTACTTCGGAGCCATCGGCGGAGCCGGTGCGCTGCTGGCCCGGTGTATTAAGGAATGTGAGCTGATCGCCTACGAGGATCTGGGAGCCGAGGCGCTGCGTAAGCTGTATGTGGAGGATATGCCGCTGGTGGTCATCATCGACTCCCAGGGAAACAACCTGTATGAGGACGGCCGCCGGGAGTATCTGGAGCAGCGGGACAGCAATCACTAAAAGGCCAAAAATTTATTGAAATGAGATATAAGCTGTATGTATGAAATCATGACTGCAGATGAAGCCGTTTCGTTGATCAACGACGGTGATGTGATCTGCGTGAATTCCTTTGTTGGCATAGAAAACCCCACCGAGCTGCATGAGGCGCTGTATCGCCGGTTTAAGGAGACCGGCTCGCCCCGGAATCTGACGATGATCTCCAGTGCGGGCTTTGGCACCTGGAGCGAGAGCGGCAACGCGGAGGATTACATCCGGGAGGGAGCCGTGGACAAGCTGATCTGCGGCCACTTTGGCGCCATGCTCAGCACCAAAAGGCTGGTGCTGGAGGACCGGTTTGAGGCCTACAATCTGCCCCTTGGCTGTATTTCCCATGCGATCCGGGCCCAGGCCAGCGGCATTCCGGGAGCCCTTTCCAAGGTAGGACTGGATATTTTTGTGGACCCGAGAAGAGAAGGTCCGGGAATCAATCACCTCTCGACGGATTCTTCCTATGTAAAGGTGGTGGAGGTGGACGGCGAGGAGTTTCTTTACTATCAGCTGCCGAAGATCAAGGTGGTGCTGATCAAGGGAACGGCCGCGGATCGAAAGGGTAATATTTCCTTCGATGACCAGTATATGTCCGGCGATGCGCTGTCCATCTGTCAGGCGGCCAGAGCCAACGGCGGCAAGGTCATCGTGCAGGTGGATCGTCTGGTGACGACACCCTCCCGCCCCCGAAATACCATTATCCCGGGCTGCCTGGTGGATGCCATCGTGCTGGCGGAGCCCCAGAAGCGCCATGCGGCCTATGAGTCTCTGACGGGAAGCTTTGAGATTCCCTACGCCCAGTGGCAGGACTGGCACGAAATGCTGGAGACCCTGACCTCCACCAGGACCACCGCCAACGCGGCGGCCAAGATCATCGGACGCAGAGCGGAGAAGGAGCTGAAGGAAGACGATATCGTCAACATCGGCATCGGCCTTCCGGAGAATGTTTCACGCTATGCCCGTAAGAGCGGCATGCTGGATAAGATCACGCTGACGGTGGAATCCGGCGGCATCGGCGGTTTCCCGGCTTCCGGCACGGTTTTTGGTGCCATGATCGGCGCCGCCTCGGTCTACGATATGGCCAACCAGTTTGACCTGTATGATAACGGGGGACTGGACATCTGCTTTATGGGAGCCCTGGAGGTGGATCGCCACGGCAACGTCAATTCCCATCGCGGGCCGGGTGCCTTTGCCGGCATCGGCGGGTTTGCCAACATTACGGCGAAGACGCCGACGGTGGTATTCTGCTTTACCTTTAATACGAAGGGGCTGGAGGTTTCGAAGGTACGGGACCAGGTGACCATTGAGCAGAACGGAAGCATTGCCAAGCTGGTGGATGAGGTCCGGTCGGTGAGTTTTTCGGCTAAAAGAGCCATTGAGAACGGGCAGCGGGTGCTCTATGTCACCGAGCGCTGCGTGTTTGAACTGACACCAAAGGGGCTGAAGCTGACGGAGGTCTATCCGGGCGTGGATCTGCAGCGGGATATTCTGAATCTGCTTCCCTTTGAGGTCGAGGTGGCCTGTTTTGTTTGACAGGATTGCAGAAAAACGTGTATTTGCAGGTTTTCAATTCAGGAACTTTCGGTTACAATAAGCGTTGGACCAAAAGGTTAAATGGATCATAGACCGGCTGCGTGCAGCCCGGCTTATTTACAGGAGGATTTTGATCATGGGTAAACCAGTAGTTCTGGTAGTTATGGACGGTATCGGCTGGACCGAAACGGATAAGGGCAATGCGGTTATGCACGCATATACCCCGCAGCTGGATGAATTAATGACCAAATGGCCCCACACCACCATCAAGGCATCGGGTGTAGCGGTTGGTCTTCCGAGTGATGACGACATGGGTAACTCCGAGGTTGGACACAATGCACTGGGCTGCGGTCAGATCTACTCTCAGGGTGCCAAGCTGGTTAACGAGAGCATCGAATCCGGAAAGATCTACGAGAGCGATGCATGGCAGGGTGCTGTGAACTATGTGAAGGAGCATAACGGCAAGCTGAACTTCGTTGGTCTGCTCTCCGATGGTAACGTACATTCCAACATCTCTCATCTGATCGCTATGTGCGGACAGGCCAAGAAGGAAGGCATTAAGGAAGTACGCGCTCACATCCTGCTGGATGGACGTGACGTTCCGGAGACCTCTGCTCTGACCTATGTGGATATGCTGGAGGATGCCTTCAAGGCTCTGAACGATGACAGCTTCCATGCCTGCATTGCTTCCGGCGGCGGCCGTATGACCATCACCATGGACCGTTACGAGGCAGACTGGGCTATGGTTGAAAGAGGCTGGCACATCCATGTAATGGGTGATGGCCCGATGTATCCGAGCGCTACCGCAGCCATCGAGGCTCTGCGTGCAGAAGGCGGCTACACCGACCAGTATCTGCCGGGCTTTGTAATCGGTGAGAACGGCGTTCCGGCCGGCACCATCGATGACGGTGATTCTGTAATCCTGTTCAACTTCCGCGGTGACCGTGCCGTTGAGTTCTCCAAGGCCTTCGACTACATGAACAAGGGCTTCGATGCCTTCGAAATGCCGAAGAAGCCGCAGGTCTACTATGCAGGCATGCTGCAGTACGATGGAGACTTAAAGCTGCCGGATAACTTCCTGGTAACTCCGCCGCACATCGAGCATACCTTAAGTGAATATCTGGTAAACAAGGGCGTTAAGTCCTACGCCTGCTCCGAGACCCAGAAGTTCGGTCACATGACCTATTTCTGGAACGGTAACCGCTCCGAGAAGTTCTCTGAAGAGCTGGAGACCTGGGAAGAGGTTCCGTCCGATATCATTCCGTTCGATCAGAAGCCGTGGATGAAGGCGACCGAGGTAACCGAGAAGGTAGAGGAAGCCATTGCTTCCGGCGAGTATCAGTTCATTCGCTGCAATTACCCGAACGGTGACATGGTTGGTCACACCGGCAGTATGGAAGCAACCATCATTGGCGTGGAGTCGGTTGACCTGAACCTTCGCAGAGTGATGAACGCCTGCCTGAAGTATGATTACACCCTGATGGTGATGGCAGACCACGGTAATGCTGACCAGATGTACGACAAGGGCTTCAACGAGGATGGTTCTCCGAAGCAGAAGACCAGCCACACCCTGGCCAAGGTTCCCTTCATCGTATTCAACGGACCGGAAGGCACCAAGGTGAAGGAAGAGGGCGACTTCGGTCTGGCCAACGTGGCAGCCAGTGTTGCTAAGATCATGGGCTACGAGGATATCCCGGCTGAGTGGCTGGAGAGCATCGTGGAGTAATCGTTGCAGCTTAGGCAGAGCGATTTCGCGAGGGAGTTTAGCCTGTTGCAGTTCAGAGCGTGAGCTGTAACGAGTAAGCGGCAATACGCTTAGTGAAGAAAAGACAAGCCGATCGGTGAAAGCTGATCGGCTTTTTTCCGAATTGCGGTCGTACGGAGCAGGGCATGATCCGCCATGCGGCGATCGTCCGGGTAACCCAGGCGGGGCATCGGTATTGGAAAACCAACCGGTCAGGCGGTAAGAGAAGGAGAAGCGGGCATGAGAGAAATTACAATCGAGGAGATCAGAGATCTTGAGCAGGGATCTTACCAGCTGGTGGATATCCGGGATGAGGGCAGTGCCATTTACGGAATGATGCCGGGGGCGATCAATATTCCGGCGACATGGTTTGAACGGGAGCCGGACGCTTCCCGGGAGAAACTGGATGAAAGCAGGAAGGTGATTCTGTACTGTCAGCGGGGAGAAAAATCCCAGGACATTGCGGATCAGCTGGAGGAGCTGGGAATCGACTGCTATAGTCTGGCCGGAGGCTTCAATGCGTTCCTGATGGATTCGGTTCGAAATGACAACGATGAGGAGTGCCGGAAAAAGGCGGAGGAGAGTCTCCGGAAGAAGTTTCATAAGCAGATCTTCGCGCCCTTTGCCAGAGCCTGTAAGACCTATGAGCTGCTGCAGGACGGGGACCGCGTGGCCGTCTGTATTTCAGGCGGTAAGGATTCCATGCTGATGGCCAAGCTGTTCCAGGAGATCCAAAGACACCGGAAGGTGCAGTTTGAGCTGACATTCCTGGTGATGGATCCGGGCTACAACAGGGAAAACCGTGCCCTGATCGAACGCAACGCGCAGAAGCTGGGCATTCCGATCACGGTTTTTGAAAGCACGATCTTTGATGCGGTGGATAACATCGAAAAGAACCCCTGCTATCTGTGTGCACGGATGCGAAGAGGGTATCTTTACAGCAAGGCGAAGGAGCTGGGCTGCAATAAGATCGCACTGGGACATCATTACGACGATGTGATTGAGACGATCCTGATGGGCATGCTCCATGGCGGACAGATCCAGACGATGATGCCCAAGCTGCACAGCACAAACTTTGAAGGCATGGAGCTGATCCGTCCTCTGTATCTGATCCGGGAGGAAGAGATCTGCAAGTGGAGAGATTACAATGATCTGCATTTTCTGCAGTGCGCCTGCCATTTCACCGAAACCTGCAGCACCTGCCATGAGGACGGCACTACCTCTTCCAAACGACTGGAGACCAAAAAGCTGATCGCCAGACTGAAGAAGGACAATCCGTACATTGAAGGAAACATCTTCAAGAGTGTTGAAAACGTGAACCTCAACACCGTGGTGGCCTATAAGAAGGACGGGGTGCGGCATCACTTTTTAGAGGAGTATTGAAAAGGAGGCTGTCATGGAACAGGCATTACTGACAAAATATGAAAAGCTGAAGGCCTATCTGGCGTCACTGGAAAGTGTGGCGGTGGCGTTTTCAAGCGGCGTGGATTCGACCTTTCTGCTGTATGCAGCAAAGGAAGCCCTGGGAGATCAGGTGATCGCTGTGACCGCTTCCTCCTGCTCCTTCCCGGAACGGGAATTAAAGGAAGCAACGCAGTACTGTGAAAGCATGGGGATCCGCCACTTTATCGTCCGGTCTGAAGAGCTGGAGATCGAAGGGTTCTCACACAATCCAAAGAACCGCTGCTATCTTTGCAAACGGGAGCTGTTTGAAAAGATTGGCAAGCTGGCGAAGGAGCAGGGCATCCGGGAGGTAGCGGAAGGTTCCAACCTGGACGATAACGGCGATTACAGGCCAGGTCTCCAGGCGGTAGCCGAGCTGGGCGTGAAAAGCCCGCTCAGAGAGGTCGGCTTTACCAAGCAGGAGATCCGCGACCTGTCGGAATATCTGCATCTGCCGACCTGGAACAAGCAGTCCTTTGCCTGCCTTTCCAGCCGTTTCCCCTACGGGGATCTGATCAGCGAGAAAAAGCTGAAGATGGTGGACCGGGCAGAACAGCTGCTGCTGGATCTTGGATTTCATCAGCTGCGGGTTCGGATCCACGGGGATCTGGCCAGAGTCGAGCTGCTGCCGGAGGAGTTTCCGCGGTTTATGGAGGAAACGACCAGACGGACCGTGTACGAAAAATTCAAGGAATATGGATTTGCCTATGTGGCACTGGATGTGCTGGGCTATCGGACGGGAAGTATGAATGAGACCCTGGATCCGGGTGATCTCAGGAAGGCATGAGCGCCGACGGAGATGTCAGATAGACATAGAAACAGATCGTAATCAGAAAAAACCGGATGAATGGTACATACGCATTCATCCGGTTTTTGTTAATGTTTCATCCGTTCAGGCAGTAGCTTTGCTGCTCCAGTCTTTTCACAAAATCCACCTTTTGGAGAGGCCGGTCGAAGACATAGCCCTGGATCAGGGTACAATCCATATCCTTTAGAAGCTGTACCTGCAGGGGATCTTCCACTCCTTCCGCAAGGACGTGGATATCGATGGCCTTCGACATTTCGATGATGTACGCCAAAAGGTTCTTTTCCTTTTCGTTTCTGTATTCCACAAAGGTTTTGTCGATTTTCAGCAGATCAAAGTGGATCTCCTTCAGCAGACTGATGGAGGAACTGCCGGTTCCAAAGTCGTCGATGGCCACACTGATTCCGCAGGTGTGCAGCTCATCCACGACCTCCCGCAGTCTGGTCAGCGGATAGTCATCCGTGGTTTCAGTCACTTCGATCTGAAGTAAGTGGGACGGGATCGCATATTTTTCCAGGAGCGCCATAATATCTTCTACCAGATGCGGGTTCCCCAGATTTTTTCTCGACAGATTGACCGAGGCTTTCGGCGGGATCAGGCCCTTGTCGAGCCATTCCCGAAGATCCCGGCACACATTTTCCAGGATGCAAAAATCCAGACTGCAGATCAGATTGTTTTTTTCCATGGCAGGAATAAAGTGACAGGGAGGGATCAGTTTTCCATCCTTTTCCCAGCGGACCAATGCCTCACATCCATAGATGTTGCCGGAAACCGTATCGACCTGGGGCTGATAGAAAGCAACAAATTCCCCTTTCTGAAGACCGTTCTGGATATCCTGCAGCAGCACCTTTTCCTGATATATTTTCTGTTCCATCTCAGCATCAAGAAAGACATAGGGAACCTTAGCCACGTTTTTGGCATAGGCAACGGCACTGGAGATTTTTCCAAAAACCTGTCCGGCTACCTTGATGTTGGCCGGGATCTCATAGCATCCGGCGATGGCCGCCATGTGAAGCGTGATTTTTTTCTGGTTGACAACGATCTCTACCGGGATATCGGAGATCATCCGAAGAAACTCGTCATTGCGGCTTCGGCGAGCCAGGGCTACGTACAGGTTGCCGCCCAGACGGCCGAGCAGTTCGTCCTCCAGAAACCAGGTGCTTAACTTTTGTGTGTAGCGGGACAGAACTTCGTCCGTTATCTCCTTCCCGTATTGCCGGTTCAGAGCACCGACCCCCCTTACATCCAGATAGTAGGCATTATAGTTGGTGGCAGTTCCCTGGGCTATTTTTTTGTCGATGACATACATATAGCCATAGGCATTGGGAAGACCGGTCTGAATCTCCGTGTAGGCCGCTTTTTGCAGATGCGCATTCTGCTGCACAACGGTATGGCAGTACAGGCAGACGGCGGCAAGAAAAATCGAGACCGGACAGAACAGGCAGCCCACCGGCCAGAACTGAAAACAGGAAGAGCTCATCAGAAAAAAGTGAGCGAGGAACAGGCAGGTCTTTTCGTTCTTTTCAAGCCTGTTCCTGTGTCGGAGGATAAAACTCAGCTCCAGGATCTCGATCAGGAGAGGGAAAACACCCTGCAGATGGTAAAGGGGCCCGGCATGAAAGGTATTGTTTGGATCAATCGTAAACAGATTTCCTGTAGCCAGGGTAACCAGGCTGTATCCGAACCATACTCCGGACAGGACAAAGCCAGCCAGCAGGAGACCGGGCAGCTTTTTAAAATGTCCCTTACTCATGAACAGGAGTGTCAGATACTGATGGTACAGATACAGACAGACCACAGCCAGTATGACGGTGACATCGCTGGTGAGGATCGAAACCAGGCGATAGGCCGGTGAAGGAATCTGGTCTGTTATGGCCGTGATGGCCATGCAAAGCAGAAATACGGCCGTGCCGAGCTCCAGTTTAACGATCAGCGATTTCAGTTTTTCGTAGTGAAACTGCATCAGCATGGATACAAAGGCCAGTACCAGTGATATGAGCGAAAGACTGAAAAGTACTGGCGGTACAAGTTGATAAATGACGCTATACATGGTTGTTTCCTTCCGTAACTTAAACGTTTGAGCAAATAGTATCATATCTGTGTGCAGGATAGCAATCCTTATCTGAAAGGGGGTGTTAATTTGTTGCATCAAACCGAAAAATGAAAGATTTCTTTGTGCTATTTGCTATGAGCATACTATGCAAAGGATAGAAGCTGCTGTATCATGTAGGCATACACAGTAGCCGGTCGATTGTCCGAAAAATAACCGGACTAATACGAAAAAATGCTTTTTCAGGAGTGCGGTCTGTGCTCCTGCGGTTGACAGCTTAACCGGCATCAGAGATTGAAGGAGACTAGAGTACGTGATCGTTTTCGCAGAACAGGAGCAGTATTTAGACGAAGCAGCAGCGGTAGCGCAGCATCTGCATATGGAGGTGACACTCTCAGAAGAGGAAGCAGGGCAGGAGGAACTGATTCTTCGCTACGGGGAAAAGGGACTTTCGCTTACGGATTCCCTGAGCGGGAAGAATGTCCAGCAGCTGAGGGGGGATTTTACCCGGATGCTGCCCAGGCTCAGGCAGGCCAACCTGGAGCGGGAGTTTCTGGTGAAGGCAGCCCGGATCAAGGGAAGCCATGAGTGGGAGCGGCGGCCGAAAGCGGTGGATGCCACCGCCGGACTGGGAGAGGATTCGATCCTGCTGGCAGCGGCTGGTTTTGAGGTGCAGCTGTTTGAGTATGATCCGGTGATTGCCGCACTTTTGCGGGATGCCCTGCGCCGGGCGGCCCAGCTTCCGGAGCTGGAGGCCATCGTTTCGCGTATGAGGCTGCAGGAAGGAGACAGTATCAGGGCTCTGCGGCAGATCGGAGAGTGTGCCCGGGAAGCGGAACGGCCGGATGTGGTGGTGCTGGACCCCATGTTCCCGGAGAGGCAGAAAAGTGCGCTGGTGAAAAAGAAGTTCCAGCTGCTGCATCAGCTGGAGAATCCCTGCAGTACGGAGGAGGAAATGCTGGAGGCGGCACTGACGGCAGGTCCCCGCAAGGTGGTGATCAAGCGTCCGATCAAGGGTGCTTATCTGGCAGGACGCAGGCCGGATTATTCCCTGAGCGGCAAGGCGATCCGGTACGACTGCTTTACGATCGCCAGGGGATGAGAGTGTGCGAAGCGCAAATGAGGGGACAGAAAAGGGAGATTACAGGAATGCATACGAAGGATAAATTCATAGAAGAAACAAGAGAGCTGATCCGGTTTATTGAAGACAGCCCGAGTCCTTATCATGTGGTTCGAAATGTGACGCAGATGCTGGAGCAGCAGGGATACTCGAGACTGTATGAGCATGTAAAGTGGGAGCTGAAGCCGGGGGCCGGCTACTACGTGGTGCGGGGAGATTCGTCGGTCATCGCCTTTTGTCTGCCGGAAAAGACGGCAGATCATTTTCATATCATCGCTTCCCACAGCGATTCCCCCACATTTAAGATCAAAGAGAACCCGGAACGTGGAAAAGAGGGGCGATATGTGACCCTGAATGTGGAAAAATATGGCGGCATGCTGATCGGTCCCTGGTTTGACCGGCCGCTTTCGGTGGCAGGGCGACTTCTGGTACAGGAGGAGGGCGCCTTGAAGACCCGGCTGGTGCAGGTGGACCGGGATCTTCTGATGCTTCCCTCCCTGGCGATTCATATGGACCGCAGTGCCAATGAAGGCCACCGGTTTGAGATCCAGAAGGAGATCATGCCCCTGTACGGGGAGGGCCGGGAAGCCGGCGCTTTCTGGGATGAGGTGGCGGAGTCGGCCGGAATCGAGAAAGAAGCAGTGGTATCGGCGGATCTGATGCTGTATCCGAGAACCCCGGGAACGATCTGGGGAGAGCAGCAGGCCTTTTTCTCGGCTCCGAAGCTGGATGATCTGCTCTGTGCCTATGCCAGTGTCCGGGCGCTTTCTGGCAGCCGGCCGGCCAGGGACGGACAGATCAAGGTCTGCTGCATCTTTGATAACGAGGAAGTGGGCAGCGGCACGAAGCAGGGCGCCTGCTCTACCTTCCTGCAGGATACCCTGGAGCGCATCAATGCCTGCCTGGGTGGCAGCGACGAGGATTACAGGATGGCTGTTCACCGATCCTTCATGCTTTCGGCAGATAATGGACATGCGGTACACCCCAACTATCCGGAAAAGGCGGATCCTACCAACCGTCCGGTGATGAACGGGGGCGTGCTGATCAAATACAATGCCAATCAGAAGTACACCACGGATGCGGTGTCGGCGGCGATCTTCAAAATGATCTGCCAGAAGGCGGAGGTTCCGACCCAGACCTATGTGAATCATTCGGATGTGCCGGGAGGCTCCACGCTGGGAAATCTCTCCAATATGCATGTTTCGCTGAATACCATCGATATCGGAGTGGCCCAGCTGGCCATGCATTCGCCCTATGAGACCGCCGGAACGAAGGATCCGCTGTATATGCGGCAGGCAATGACGGCCTTTTATGAGACGAAGCTTTCGGTGGAGGAAGATGGATATCGGATCGAAGCATAAAGGTCAGCGATGAGCGTTCGGACAAGATGGTTTTCTGGAAAACGAGGAGAGCCACAGACGTTCTGAGTGGACATGTATTCGGTAAAACAGCGTGCACAGGTACCGGATTGAGTAAGAAATTGATGCAGCATGGAGGCAATACCTCGCGGAGGAAGTACATGGATACGATTCAAAATGCACTGGAAACCATTCATGAAAAGCGGGAGCAGGTTCAGGAATACCGGCGTAAACAGCTGAAGAAGACACTGCTGTCCGATGAGTTTTTGAATTTTGTGGAAAAGAATACGGCACCCTTTGATACCATGATCGCCTACTATCGCTGTGCCATCATGGAAGTGGAAACAAAGTTTAAGGTGCTGGATGAACAGTTTTCCCTGACCTACGATGCCAATCCCATCGAGTCCATCAAGTCCAGGATCAAGTCCATGGATTCGCTGGTGCGAAAGATCCGGGATCGCAATGTGCCTCTCACGGTGGAGGCGATCATGGAGAACATCACCGATATTGCCGGGGTTCGGGTCATCTGTTCGTTCCCGGAGGATATCTATCGGCTGGCGGAGAGCTTTGTGAAGCAGGATGATATCAAGCTGCTGGCCACCAAGGATTACATCAAAAATCCCAAGCCCAGCGGCTATCGCAGCCTGCATCTGATCGTGGAGGTGCCCATCTTTCTGGAGAATGAAAAGCGCCCCATGAAGGTGGAGGTGCAGTTCAGGACCATCGCCATGGATTTCTGGGCGAGTCTGGATCACAAGCTGCGCTATAAAAAGGATCTGCCGCCGGAGAAGCAGAAGGTTCTGACGGAGGAGCTCTGCCGCTGTGCTCAGGCCAGCGCGGCGCTGGATGGACGGATGCAGCAGATCCGGGATGCCATCAGCGGAGATGACTGGAGCGAATGTTGTATGGACGCGGAAAGCATCGAGATCTGAAGGCAGGCAGAAGCCGGAAAGAAGAGGAAGAAGCAGAAGGCGGTTTGCAGTGGGAGGGATCACGCAGAAACAATAACCGAACCGAAAACCCCACTGTGACAAGGTCGTTCTGGGTAGATCATGCAAAGGAGATATATGGAAAAACAACAGACAGCAGCAGGAGAGGCACCACATAAGCGCCGGGTGCGCTATTCGGGAAAATATCCGAAGAAGTTTGAAGAAAAGTACAAGGAGCATGATCCGGAAAAGTATGCGGATGTGGTGGCTCATGTGATCGAAAAGGGGTCGACCCCGGCGGGCATGCATATCTCCATCATGGTCCAGGAGATCCTGGACTTTCTGCAGATCCAGCCGGGACAGCATGGCATGGACTGCACCTTAGGGTACGGCGGACACTCTCGCCGGATGATGGAGCAGCTTCAGGGTGAGGGCCGACTGGTGAGTCTGGACATCGACCCCATCGAGTCGGAAAAGACCGTGCAGCGGCTGCGGGATGCCGGCTTCGGGGAGGAGATCTTCCAGTTCCGCCGAATCAATTTCGCCAACATCGATGAGGTGGCAAGGGAGCTGGGGCCGGTGGATTTCCTGCTGGCTGACCTGGGTGTCTCCTCCATGCAGATCGATAACCCGGAGCGGGGCTTTTCCTATAAAACAGACGGACCGCTGGATCTTCGGCTGGATCCAACCCATGGGGAGAGCGCAGCCGAGAGGCTTCGCAGCATCACAAGGGATGAGTTTGAATCCATGCTCATTGAAAACTCGGATGAGCCCTACGCGACGGAGATTGCTGCCACTGTGTTTAACGAGATGCGCCGTGGAAATGTGATTGAGACCACCACGCAGCTGAAGGCCGCGATCGAAAAGGCACTGGTCCGGCTGCCGAAGGAGGAAAAGGAAGAGGCGGTGAAAAAGTCATGTGCCCGGACCTTCCAGGCACTCCGGATCGATGTAAACAGTGAGTTTGAAGTGCTCTATGATTTCCTGGAAAAGCTGCCGGGTGTATTGAAGCCGGGAGGACGGGCGGCGATCCTGACCTTCCACTCCGGCGAGGACCGGCTGGTGAAGAAGGCCTTTAAGGACGGGCTGCGAAACGGAACCTATGCCGAGGTGGCCGGGGATGTGATTCGTCCATCAGCGGAGGAATGCCGTTTGAATCCGAGAGCGAGATCCACCAAGATGCGGTGGGCAGTGAAGGCGTAATCAAAGAAAGCAAAGCCGTTTTAAGAAAGCAAAGTGTGTTTTGAGAAAGCAGGGAAGGGATATGAAAAAATTCGAGGGTTTTCAGAAGGGTGTAAACCTGGGCGGCTGGATCTCCCAGTTTGCAGAATACGATACAAAGCATTTTGATACCTTTATCACGGAAGAGGACATTGCGTATATTGCCGGTTTGAAGTTTGACCATGTGCGTGTGCCGGTGGACTACAATGTGCTGGAGGATGAAGAGGGAAACAGCATTGAGAGCGGGTTTGCGTACCTGGAAAACTGCCGGAAATGGTGCGAAAAGTATGGCCTGCACATGCTGATCGACCTGCATGAGTGCTACGGCTATTCCTTTGATCCGCTGAAAAAGGATATGGATCGTAAGAAATTCTTTTATGACGAGGCACTGCAGGAGCGGTTCTTTGCGCTCTGGACAAAGCTTGCCGAGCGCTTTAAGGATTATCCGGAGCAGGTGGCCTTCGAGCCGCTCAATGAGGTGGTGCTGCATGAGGTAGTGGATGCCTGGAATGAGATCTGCGGCAAATACATCCGGCTGATTCGTTCGATCGCACCGCAGACCTATATCGTCATCGGTGGTGTCTGCTACAACAATGTGCTGAGCGTTCCGCTGCTGGATATTCCGGTGGATGAGCGGGTGGTCTATAACTTCCACTGCTACGAGCCCATGGTATTTTCTCATCAGGGAGCTTACTGGGTCGACTACATGCCCTCGGATTTCCGGATCGGTTACCCGAAGACCCTGGAAGAGTATCGGGGTGCCAGTATGGAGCTGACGGATGATCTGGCGGGAGCCATCTTTTCAGAGAATGCCGGCGAGATTGGTACCGAGTTCTTTGAGAAGATCTTTGCACCGGCCATCGAGGCGGCCGAAAAAGCCGGGGTGGCGCTGTACTGCGGAGAGTATGGAGTCATCGATTTGGCCAATAATGAGGACAAGCTTCGCTGGCTCAGCGATATCCATGCCACCTTTAAGAAGTATGGAATCGGACGGGCACTGTGGAATTATAAGGAAAAGGATTTTGGCCTGGTGGATGAGAGCTTCAAGTCCATTAAGGACCGGTTTATTGAGATACTTTAAGCGGCTGACAGGATGCCGCCAGGAGCTTCCTCTGCATTTTGCTGTATGGGAAAATCGAGCTGGATTTCCTGTGAGGTCGGTAATAACAAAGGAAAGTGTTCAGATAAATGTTGCCAAACGGCCAGCGTGCTATGCACGTCTGGCCTTTAGTATCTACATCGGACATGTGAGTGGTTAGGGGTAACGAAGGGAAATTTATGACGAAGTTTGAGGAATTTGAAAATGTGCTGCGGCGTCTTCGGGCGCCGGATGGCTGCCCCTGGGATCGGGAGCAGACCCACGAGAGCTTAAAGCTCCCCTGCATTGAAGAGGCAGCGGAGGTGATCGGAGGAATCAACATTCTCTCCCGGACGGGTGATTCGGACAATCTGAAGGAGGAGCTGGGAGATCTGCTTTTGCAGGTGGTGATGCATGCCCAGATCGCCGAGGAGGAGGGGTACTTTACCATGGATGAGGTGATTCAGGGCGTGATCGACAAGATGATCCGTCGGCATCCTCATGTGTTTGGTACGGAGCAGATCGACAGCTCCGGTGAGGTGCTGGTGCGCTGGGAAGAGATCAAACAACGTGAGAAGGCGGGGAAGACCAGGGATGAGGACGATCTGAAGGTGGCTTTTGAGGAATCCATTAGCCTGATCGAAGCGGCAAAGCAAAGAAAAGGCTTTAGCTGATCTGGAAAACCATTAAAATGATGGCAAAACCATAAAGAAAAACCATCATTTTGATGGTTTTTGGATGAAGGCAGCTGTCTGCGCTCAAAAGGGACAAAGCAGCAGCCGGGATATTCTATAATTCACGTTGAAAATGGGGAAGATCGAGTACGAAAAAGGGGATCTCTTACAGGCTGGCCAGAAACAGCTCGTAATAATCGTCTTCTCCGTCCAGCAGCGGTGAGTTCTCACCACCTCCGTTGGTACTGCGGCGCATGGCGGCGTAGGCTTCCTCGCCGGCGCAGACCAGGTCAATGAGGGAGATGTCGATGCCGTTTTCCTGGGCCAGCCGGCAGAAGGAGAGAAGGGGATCGGTCTGGGTGCGGGTATCTAACAGGGCCTGACGCAGGGCTTCGTTGCTGCGGGCCAGGGTGCGCAGAGCGCAGAGTGATTCTTCGAGATGCATGGGGTGACCTTTCTGTTGTAAATTAACTAAACATGGGTTTTTAAAAAGTATACTTTTTGAAACGCCTCTTTGAAACGATGTGCCGAGGCGCGGTCCATGCCTGAGGCCGCTCACGAATGCTCGTTTCCTGCAGCTCGCACGCGCCTATTTGAGCAGGCTCCCGACAACTCGCTTCGCTCAAACAAGTCTCCGCCTGCTCAGCTAACGTGCTTCGCTGCGACGGAAGCCTCGCCAGTGTTCGCTTTCCCTCAGGCATTGGGCCCTGCGCCCGAACGACTTCTCCCAGCACTTTGCAGGGAAGCAGGCAGCGAACTGCTCCAGTATCCAAAAGCTCGCATTTCAGAGGCGCTTTTAGCGGAGGCGAGATCCACGCCTACGGAGACCAAAATGCGAGGGCCTCACCCCGAGCATTTTATATATGGTCGTAGTTGGCGTTAGCTCGCCGGAGCGTTGACAGGAGGAGCCCTCACGAACGCAGTTCGTGACTCTAATGGCTCCGACGTCCTGCCGCCGAGCTAGAGCGAGGGGGCGCAACCAACTCAGCGAGCGTTGGATCTGGACAGGAGCTGCAATTGAACTGTTTCAAAAAGTATACGTTCTGAAAGACAGGCGAGTCAATGCTATGAAAGAAATTAACGTAACCTATCTGGGGCACAGCGGTTTTCTGCTCGAAACGCGGACCGCTTACCTTCTGTTTGACTATTATAAAGGAGTTATCCCGGAATTGTCCGGGGAGAAAACTCTCTATGTGTTTTCAACACATCGGCATCCGGATCATTACAATCCGGAGATCCTGGGCTTTTCCGAAAGAACGGGCGGCGTACGGTTTGTCCTGTCCGATGACATCCGAAAGAATCGTAAGCTGGCACGGGAGATTCAGGAGAAGACCCGGGAGGATGAGGTGATCTGGGTGAAACCGCACCGGAAGCCGGAGATAGAGGGGCTGGGAACGGTGGAAACGCTGCAGTCCACGGATGAAGGGGTAGCCTTTCTGGTCAGTGGTGCTTTCGGATGCATCTATCACGCCGGTGACCTTCACTGGTGGAACTGGGAGGGAGAGGATCCGTCCTGGCTTCGCAATATGGAGGTCAATTATAAGCGGGAGATCGAGCGGATCGCCGGACGGCATTTTGATCTGGCATTTCTGGTGGTGGATGACCGGCTGGAGGATCACTTTGCCCAGGGGGCTGACTGGTTTTTGCAGCACTGCCCGGCGGATATCGTATTCCCGATGCATTTCTGGGAGGATCCGGGCGTGGTGGAACGATATCCCGAGGAGCTTAAGAGAGGAGCTCAGTGGATGCGAACCGATCGGGAACGTGAGTGGAGACTGTAAGGCGCGAACCGGTAGAAAAAGGGAATATGCAGCTTACAGTGAAGCTGTAGAATGAAAAAGAGAATATGCTGCTTACAGAGTGAACCGGTAGAATGAAAAAGGGATAAGTTGTTTATAAGATGAGCAGTATATTCAGGCAAGCAGACAGGAGGCGTATGGGGTGACAGGATATGAGATCTTATGGTACTTCCTGATCTATTCCTTTGTGGGCTGGATCGTGGAGGTAGCCTATCATGGAGCGGTAGCCGGCGTAATCGTAAACCGGGGGTTTTTGAACGGACCGGTCTGTCCGGTGTATGGCTGCGGTGTGCTGTCGGTGCTGGGACTGATGCAGGTCCTGCCGGAACGTTTTGGCCAGCCGGGGGCGGAGAACCTGCTGGTGGTTTTTATGATCGGCATGATCTTTGCCACCTTCGTGGAGCTGGTGGCCGGCTGGGCGATGGACCGGCTGTTTCATGCCCGTTGGTGGGATTATTCCGATCGTCCGCTGAACTGGCACGGATACATCTGTCTGTCCTTCAGTATCCTTTGGGGCATGGGCATCACCTTTGTGATCCGTATCTGGCATCCGGAGGTGACGGGGGCGCTGATGAAGCTGCTGCAGCCGAAGTGGGGCTGGTGGATGCTGCTGGCTTTCTACATTCTGTTTGCGGTGGATGTGATCGTATCGGCGGCAGTAACCATTGGTCTGAATAAAAAGCTGGAGTCTCTGGATCGAGCCAGGGAGGCACTTCGTGTTGTCAGTGACGAATTGAGTGACCGGATCGGCAGCGAATCGTTGAAGGCCATGCAGAATCTGGAAGAGGGGCAGGTGCAGGCTGCACTGGCCAAAGCAGAGCTGCGGCAGGCGGTGACAGAGAAGCGGGAGGAGCTGGTTCAGGCTGTTACCCAGCGAAAGGAAGCACGGGAGCTGGCAGCTCTGGAGCGAAGAGAAGAGCTGGAGGCGCAGATCGAGAAGCTGCGTAAGCATTTGACAGGACCTCAGGCAAGACGTATCCTCAGAGCATTCCCGAATATGAAGCATCGGGAACATGGAGAAACACTGGAGGCACTGAAAAAGAGGATCCGGGATAGGATCCGATGAGTAACTCAGTAACTCCGTGCCGGTAGAGCGCTGTGCAGAGAGGGGCGTGGAGGCAGAGCCGACATACGCTGCTTTAGATCCGAGCAGTTTGATGAGTTTGATGAAAGGAAAGTGAAATAAAGATGGCAGTAAATAAGGTCATTGTTGTATACCCGAAGATCGCAGAGGAATATCGGGAGAAAATTGAGACGCTGGCTGCGCGCAACGGTCGCGAAGCGGTGTTCTGTCAGTCCAATGGAGAGGCGCAGGCATATCTGCCGGAGGCGGAGATCGTGTACGGCATGGGCCCGGATCTGCTGGGCTTCCCGGGGATGAAGTGGTTTCACAGCAGCTCCTCGGGCGTTAACCTGTATCTGAAGCCGGGGCTGATTCCGGAAGGATGCCGGATCACCAATGCAGCGGGCTCCTATGGTGTCAGCATTGCGGAATATATTTTCATGACGGTGCTGATGCTGTTTCGCCGGATGCCGGAATTCACCCGGGAGATGGAGCAGCACACCTGGGATCATGAAAAGGAAATGAAAAGCCTGTGGGGCAGCCGGGTACTGGTACTCGGAACCGGCGATATCGGAACCGAGTTTGCTAAAAGAGCCCGTGCCTTTGGGACCAAAGAGATCGTGGGCATTAACCGCAGCGGTCATTCGGCTGAGTATTTTGACCGGACCGGCTCTCTTTCAGAGCTGGAAGCCTTCCTGCCGGAAACCGATCTGGTGGTGATGTGTCTGCCGGAGACGGGGGAGACCCGGATGGCCATGAGCGCGGAGCGTCTGGCTCTGCTGCCGGCCCATGCCTGCATCGTCAATGTGGGACGGGGAACTTCCATCGATCAGACGGCACTGGTCGAGGCGCTGAACGCCGGACGACTGGCGGGAGCAGCGTTGGATGTGATGGCTGTGGAGCCGATTCCGGAGGGGGATCCGCTGTGGACAGCAAAGAACGTGATCCTGACACCCCACTGCGCCGGTAACGATACGCTGGAGGTGACCAGACAGAAAAATGTGAGCATGTTCTGCGAAAATCTGGAGAGATATTTTGCGGGAGAAGAACTGAAATATCTGGTGGATCTGGAAGGCGGATATTGATTTTTACTGCGATTTCCAAAACTGTCATGGACAGTTGCGGGAATCGCATTTTTTATGTTCCGCAGTCTTGGTAAAATGAAAACAAATATCGTATGATGTATTCATCATAGTATTGTTTTCGTTACAGTTCATGCGTGAACGGTAACTTGTTTTCGAGATGGATAGGCCGGTGTGCGGTTTCAGGAGACAGCAGACCGGTGAGGGCAAAGACCCCGACGGAACTGATACCGGGATCGTCTCGAACGTACAGACAGGGAAGAAAGGAGATTGCATGAGAAAACGAAACGGAAAACCCAGGCGGGTACTGGCAGCGATCATGTCAGCAGCTATGATCGTGTCTGCGATGCCGGTGTCTGCTTTGGCGCAGGAAGAGGCTGTGTGGACAGAGAATGCGGTTGCTGAAGAGCCGGCGGAGGCTGTGGATCTGCAGGAGATCGCGCCGGAGGATGCGGTCGAAGAAACGGCCGAGGTGACGGCTGAGGCAGCGCAGGAAGAGCTGGCCCTGGAGGAGGACGGTGCAGAAAGCGTCCTTGAAGAGGCCACCGAGGAAGAGGAAGCAGCCGGGGACGAAGAACTGATTTTGGACGAGGCTTTTGAGGCAGAGGAGCTGGAGGAGGCTGTTCCGGATGGCTTTGAGGTCTTGGAGGAAACGGAAGTGTCACCGGAAGTGGTGGCGGATTCCGGTGAGGAGGAAATCCAGATCGGCGATCAGATCTGGCAGGGTATCTGTGATTATGAGCAGGGCTACGGTCAGATGCTGCCAGGAACCCGGATGCGTGTCCGTACCAGGCTGTTTTGTGAGCAGCAGTCCGCCGATGATCTGATCGGAGAAAACTTTGAGGAGTACCAGTATCGGGTTCGCATCGAAACGGATGAGGAAGGAACACCTGCTTATGATACGGAGCTGATCCGGATCACGGTGGATGAAACGCAGAAGAATCTGCAGGTGGAAGCTGGAGAGAAGCTTGGCGGTACTTCGGTTCCGCTGATCTTTGAAAAAGAGGATGAGTCGGGGAACTGGCAGTACCTTACCCGAACGGGGCTGTATATTTCGGTTATGGATGACTACCTGGCTCTGGAGGTGGAAGGAGATTTCCGCGCCGATCTGCTGCCCGGAGAAACCGAGGAATTCAAGCTGGCGGTGTACCGTCACTATATCGACCGGGAGCAGGATGAGGAAGGCAACACGATTTGTGCCACCCCGAAAAAAGAACGTGTTTCACGGGTGCGGTACGATTTCCGATGGACGGGCTACAGCGAAGACGAGAGCCAACCCATTGCCAGGCTGGGCATCCGACGGTCGGAGAATGAAGCTGGTGACTGGCATGAGCTGCTGCCCGGGAATGAACCCCATGAATTTTCAATCAACGATGAGATCGATGCTCCTGTGGAAGGCTTTGTGATCGAAAAGCTTCGAAATGATGCAGGCGGCAATGTGCGGGTAGATGTTTGGGCACTCCGTTGCAATGAGGATGGATCCCCGGTTGAGGATGAAGCAGGCGTATGGGTCTATGATATGCTCGGGGCCAGAGAATGGAACCTGAACAGCGTTGATCTGAACCTTGCACTGCAGGCCGGTCAGTGGCAGGAGAACGAGGATGGACCGTTCTTTGAACGTCGCATGTTCTGGGATGATGAACAGCCGAGAACCTGGCTTTTCAGCGATGAGAAGGAGCTGGAGGTGCGCCTGGAGGACTGGTGTCTGGACAGCATTCCGGAGCAGCTGGAGCTGGAATGGTCGCTGACCCAGTGGAGAGATGGAGAGGAGATCCTTCTGGCGGATCAGGAAGATCCGAGAGGACTGTTCACGTATGCGGAGGACGGAAACGGTGTGCTGCTGCAGGCCGCGGCCCTGGCAGGGAATGAGGATATCCGCAGCAACGGCGGGGGCTTTGATGTGAAAGCGGCCTTGGTCAAGGACGGAAGGGAACTGACCAGTCGTACGATGCTCTGCGAGCTGCGGGAAGCGGAGTATCGAGTCGAGCTGCCCTTTGGCGGCCCCTCCGACAATATGCTTCTGCCGGGAGAGTGGAGGAATATCGCCGGATGGGACATTAATGTATACATTAAAAATGCACAGTATCCGGAGGGGAGGAATGTCGAGAAAAAGCTGCAGGATCTGCGGATCGTAGAGCAGTACCATTATGAAACGGATGAGCAGACCGGCGAACCGGTGAAGGTTCCGCATGCCGATACGGATCCGGTGGTGAAACTGGAGCGATTCCAGATGGACGGTGAAGAAGGCGGGCATCCGGAGGATGAAGCAGCGGAGGATTACAGCTGGAGTCTGACCGCTGTCGGCGGAGGCTACGCACTGGTGGAGTATACGCTGGAGGCGGGCGAACAGATTCTGACGGCGCAGCAGGAGTTTGGCGTAGCTGAGGAGATCTGGTGTCCGGAGTTTTACCATGGCAGCGGAAGCACGGCGATGCTGCGAAACGATGAGATGGACATCCAAACCGGTCTGCGCCGGCGCTGGCTGGTCAGCGAAAATGACAATAGCTGGGGCGAGGAACAGAGGGTTGAAGACTATCGCGTGGTGCTTCTGTGCGATGAGAAGGGGGATCCTCTGTATGATCCGGAGCTGCTTGATGTCGAGGTGGTGGAAGAAAAGATTCTGAAGGTTTCCTCCGGACAAAAGCTGGGCGATGCCTGGATCGGCCTGAGCTATCAGGTGCTGGATGAGAATCATGAGTGGCAGGAGGTGGCCCAGGCCTGGCCGGATGTGCAGGTACGTGATGCGTATTACCAGGTCGAGCCGCTGGAGCTGGATGAGAGCACGCTGATGCCGGGACAGAGCCTGACGGTATCTCCCAGATTGATGTATTATTTCTCGGCTATGGAGGGCGAATACGCAGTTCCCTTCCGGGAAGAGGTAAAGGATGCAGTCTTCCGCTGGAACTGGGATGCTGATCGCGATGAAGAACTAAGCCCGGTTCAGCTGAGCTGGACGGATGAGAACGGTGAGCATGAGATCGTCGCGTACGAGAATGAGCCGGTGATCAGTGCAGCGGAGGAATATACCTTTACCAAACGCACCTGGCGTCCGGATATGAGCATCCGCCTGGACGCAGGAATCCAGCGGACGGATGCGGAGGGAAATCCTGAGGTAGACCCGGAAGGCAACCCGGCGGTGGAATGGCTGTCCAATCGGGAATGGTGGATCGTGGAGCCGGACCTGAATCTGGGAGAGCTGAAGGCCGGACAGGTTAAGAACGGAGAATGGGCAGATCGCCTGCAGGACAACACCACGGCTGTATTTTTCGGCGAGATGCTGACGGTGCGTCTGGATCCGGAGACGCTCAGGGATGTGGATCTGGAAGAGAGCGGTCTGGTCCTTGACTGGAAGCTGGTCCGCTATGTTGGAGAAGAGGGAGCGCTGGAGCTTTGCATCGAGCCGGAAGAATATGGAATCTTTACCTTAACGGAGGATGGACGAGGCATTGAGATCAATGGAACCAGTCTGGTCGAGTTCCTGCAGGAGCGCGATCTGGGAGACTGGTTGGATATTGAAGTCTGTCTGCGTGCCGGTGAGGAAGAGAGAGCCAGAAGCAGTATGGGCTGCTATGCGGGCGACCCGGTTCATGAGTTCCATTTCCCGGACGAGGAGGAAAATACAAGAAATATGCTGCCGGGGCAGGAGCGTTTCCTGGCAGAAAAGGACTGCTGGTTCTATGTACGGGATCCGAAGTATCCCTTTGGCAGAGAATTTACCATCGACTTCCGGGAGGCGCAGGTATCCACCTTCGACTGGCAGTGGGATGAAGCGACGCAGCAGGATATCCTGGTTCCCAGACCGGAGGCACAGCCGGCAGCGGCCAGAATCGAACAGGAGGAGAATGGTCTCCGGCTGATCGCGGAAACGCCGGGTGTGGCACGGATCCTGGCGCTCTTTGTGCCGCAGGGCGAAGAGGAGCTTTTCAGTGCTGAATTTGACTATCAGATCGGCACGGAGCGCTATGATCTGGGCTGGTGGAATCCGGACTGCACGGACGGGATGCTGATGCAGACCGAGAAGCGTTTCGAAACGAGCCTGTTCCATGAGTGGCTTGAAGAGACTCCGGAGGGCGGCTTTGAGCAGCGGAGTGAAGATGTGGAAAACTACCGCATCCGCATCGCCCTGAATCAGGAAGGTGAACCGATCTATCGGACGGATCTGATCTCGGCTGAGGTGGCCGAGGACGGCAAGACGCTGGTGATCCGCTCCCATGATCAGTTCGGAGATACCCAGGTCGGTATTGTGGCCGAGGTTCCGGAACTGGACGAACAGGGCCAGATTCGCACAGATGAAAACGGCCAGGTGATCTGGTGTGAAGTCATGTATCGCGAGGTGCATGTCTGGGTCGGCGATCAGATGACGACGCTGCGGCTGACGGCAGATGCGGCGTACGAGGATGTGATCCCGGGCGAAAGCATCACCATTTCGGCGAAAGCGATCTGGACCGCCGGAATTGGCGACCGGATCGAGGAGGTAGAACTGGCCAGTGCCGGCATCGACTTCCGGATCGTGGAAGAAGAGTATCCGGGCTTTGAACTGGAGATGACCAGACAGCTCAACAACCTGACAGTGACCGTGAAGAAGATGCCGGAGGAGGCTGAAAACACCGACATTCGGGTAGAGGTAACCGCTTTTGAAACCGATGCCGAAGGCCAGCCGGTGCTGAATGAGAGAGGCGAAAAGTGCATCATCGCCAACAACGAGTACTGGATCCCGGTTCGGAGATGTGCACATCCGGAGAACAAGATCGAGACAGATCAGGCGGTGGAAGCAACCTGTACCAGTACCGGACTGACGGCAGGTACGCACTGTGGACGCTGCGGAGCGGTCCTGACTGCACAGAAGAGTGTGGCGAAGAAGGATCATACGGTGGTAACGGTTGCGGGCAAGGCGGCTACCTATATTGCCAGTGGTCTGACGGAAGGAAAGTACTGCTCGGTATGTAAGCAGGTCCTGAGTGCACAGCAGACGATAGCTCCGAAGGCCAAGACCGATCTGTCCAAATGCAAGGTAAAGCTGTCAAAAACCAGGCTGGTTTATACTGGTAAAGCGCAGAAACCGAAGGTGACGGTATCCATGGGCAAAACGGTGATTTCTGCCACAAACTACCAGATCAGCTATGCAGGCAATAAGGACATAGGCAAGGCAACGATCACGATCACCGCAAAGGGCGGAGATATTCCGATCAAAGGAAGCGTAAAGGTAACCTTTGAGATCGTACCGAAGAAGGCGACTATCTCTTCAGCTAAGAATGACGGTACAAGGGCGATCTCAGTGACATGGAAGAAGGTAACGCCGGCCAGTGGATATGAGATCGAGTGCAAGGCAACGAACTCAACGAAGAAAGTGAGGGTGAGTGGCGCTAGCAAGAGAGCAGGAAAGGTCAAAGGCCTTGTGAAGGGCAAATCGTATAAGGTTCGGATCCGTGCGTACAAGACTGTGAAAGGGAAGAAGTACTACGGTGACTGGAGTGCGACGAAGACTGTGAAAGTCAAAAGGTAATGGCGGCAGGGCGCAATGCCTGAAGCTGCTGAGGGGGCACCGGCCTGGCCGGTGCCCCCTTTCTACAATTTAAAAGGTATACTTTTTGAAACGGGTGTGCCGAGGCGCGGTCCATGCCTGAGGCCGCTCACGAATGCTCGTTTCCTGCAGCTTGCACGCGCCTATTTGAGCAGGCTCCCGACAACTCGCTTCGCTCAGACAAGTCTCCGCCTGCTCAGCTAGCGTGCCACGCTGCGACGGAAGCCTCGCCAGTGTTCGCTTTCCCTCAGGCATTGGGCCCTGCGCCCGAACCACCTCGCCAAACGCCTTTGCAGGAGCTGCACCTGAACTGTTTCAAAAAGTATAGGTTATGGATTGCGCAAACCGGGAGAACAGAGTACACTTGACCTGAATAAAAACCGGCAGCGCAGCTGCCGAAGATAAGGAGATATACCATGAAAGAATATGTATTTACCCCGAAGGGTGTTTGTGCCATGCAGATCACGTTTGCCATGGAAGATGGAAAGCTGCATGATGTAAAGTTTATGGGAGGATGTGACGGAAACCTGAAAGCCATCGGCAAGCTGCTGGAGGGTGCAGATGCCAAGGCGGCTGCGGATACACTGCGCGGCAATCTGTGCGGACGCAAGAACACCTCCTGTGCGGATCAGCTGGCTAAGGCCATTGACGAGGCACTGGCTGAGTAAGTATGCGCGGATTGGGAACACTTCTGAATATGGCGCTCATCGTGGCCGGCGGACTGCTGGGCATGGCGGGCGGTTCCAGACTGAAGGAAAACTTAAGAGAAACTCTGATGACGGCCAATGCAGTGGCCGTCTTGTTTGTTGGTATGGGCGGTGCCCTTTCGAAGATGCTGGTGATGGAAAACGGGCAGCTGCAGACCAACGGGACTATGATGATGATCATCAGCATGTCCGTGGGAGCCCTGCTGGGTGAGCTGCTGGATCTGGATGGAAAGTTTGTCCGGTTTGGAGAATGGCTGAAGATCCGCACCGGCAACAGTCGGGATGCCGGCTTTGTGGGAGCCTTTGTGACCGCTTCGCTGACAGTCTGCATCGGAGCGATGGCCATCGTCGGATCCATCGAGGATGGGATCAACGGGGACTATTCGATCCTGCTGGCGAAGGGAGTGCTGGACTTTGTGATCATTCTGGTCATGACCTCTTCCCTTGGAAAGGGAGCACTGTTTTCCTTTATTCCGGTGGGCATTTTCCAGGGAAGCGTGACGCTACTGGCCGGTGCGGCCAGGCCCCTGATCACGGAGGCGGCCATGAGCAACCTGTCCTACGTGGGATCTATTCTGATTTTCTGCGTGGGGGTCAATCTGCTGTTTGATAAGAGGATCCGGGTCGCCAATCTGCTGCCGGCGATTTTTGCGGCGGCAGCCATGGCATTTTTTATATAAGAGTGAAAGAAATATTCACATCGCAAGGTAAATGAAACAAAAAATCTGAGAGCAAAAGGATTGACAGCCGTAAATGTTAGTGGTAGGATGGTTGCAATCCTTTAATACTTCAAACCGATGAAGCGGAGATAAAAGCCGGATATGCACCTACAGAGAGTCTGGATTGCTGAGAACAGACGGAGCGCAGCCTGCTAAATGGACCGCGGAGGGCACAGTCAAAGGCACGGCACCGACGGATCGGATCCCGATGGTAATGAACAGGGAGGCAGATCAAAATGGATGCTGGCTGAGTATTCTGTGACGTGAGGCTCGCGTCAGGAGCTGAGGGTATGATGGTACCTGAGAAAGAGTGCAGGGAAACCTGCAAAGCGGGGTGGCACCGCGGATAGTTTGTTATTCGTCCCCGGCAGAATGGAAGATTCTGCCGGGGTTTTTATTTTTACCGATAGCCCGGGATAAAATCGGGCAGGTATCCGGATGACTGCGGCAGCGCAGTCAGCGTGCTTTTGAAGGATACGAAGGACGAATGAAATGCTTGCTGCAGTTCACTTCGTGAACGGGTACAAAGGCTCCGACAGAGAGGATTTGGTTACAGTTCATGGACCTGAAACTGTGACAGGATTTATGCTAAGGAGGCAGTTATGATCAAAGAAGCTATTGTAAAAATCGTGAACAAAGAGGACCTTACCTATGACGAAGCCTACGCGGTGATGAATGAGATTATGAGCGGAGAGACCACACCGACCCAGAATGCGGCATTCCTGTCGGCTCTGTCCACCAAGAGCGCCAAGGCGGAGACCATCGACGAGATCTCCGGATGTGCAGCAGCGATGCGTGAGCATGCGACGAAGGTGGAGCATGAGGGCATGGAGGTGCTGGAGATCGTCGGAACCGGAGGAGACGGATCCAAGAGCTTCAATATTTCAACGACGGCTGCGTTTGTCATTGCAGCAGCCGGTGTCAAGGTTGCCAAGCATGGAAACCGGGCGGCCTCTTCTTTGAGCGGAACGGCCGACTGCCAGGAGGCCCTTGGTGTCAACATTGAGCAGAGTCCGGAGAAGGCGAAGGAGCTGCTGGAAAAGGTTGGACTTTGCTTCCTGTTTGCGCAGAAGTATCACAGCTCCATGAAATATGTAGGCGCCATTCGCCGGGAACTGGGCTTTAGAACCGTGTTCAACATCCTGGGACCGCTGACCAACCCGGCCAGCCCGGATTATTTCCTGCTGGGTGTGTACGATGAATATCTGGTAGAGCCGGTGGCCAAGGTTCTGACCAGCCTGGGTGTTAAACGCGGCCTGGTGGTATACGGCAAGGACAAGCTGGATGAGATCAGCATGAGCGCTCCCACCACGGTATGTGAATTCCAGAACGGATGGTACAAGACCTATACCATCACGCCGGAGCAGTTCGGACTGGAGCGATGCACAAAGGCGGATCTGCTGGGCGGAACACCCCAGGAAAATGCACAGATCACCCGGGACATCTTAAGCGGTAAAGAGCAGGGACCCAAGCGCAGCACGGTGCTTCTTAATGCCGGCGCGGCCATCTATGCCGGCGGCAAGGCGGAAAGCCTGGAGGCCGGTGTTCGACTGGCTGCTGAGATGATCGACAGCGGTAAGGCCATGGAAGTGCTGGAGGCCTACGTTCGGGAGTCGAATAGCTGAGGCAGGAAAACGAAGGCGTAACACATGGCTTGGTGGAAAAAACGGAAACGAAGGCGTGGCGATACGGCTTGGTGGGAATAAAGAAGCGAAGGCGTCACGATACAGTTTGACGAGAAACGAGATAGAGTATGGCAGCAAACATTCTTGAAACGATTGCCGGGTATGCGGCGGAACGGGTCGCCCGGGCCAAGGAGCAGATCCCGCCGGCAGAGATGCGAAGACAGGCGGAAGCCCTGAAGGCAGATACCGGATTTCCCTTTGAACAGGCACTGAGTCAGCCGGATATCGGCTTCATCTGCGAGTGCAAGAAGGCATCTCCCTCCAAGGGACTCATCGCCCCGGATTTTCCCTATGTGAACATAGCCCGGGAATATGAACAGGCCGGAGCCGCCTGCATCTCGGTGCTGACGGAGCCGAAATGGTTTCTAGGCAGCAACCGGTATCTGCAGGAGATCGTGCAGACCGTCAGCATTCCCTGTATCCGCAAGGATTTCACGGTGGATGAATACATGATCTACGAGGCGAAGACACTGGGGGCCTCGGCGGTACTCCTGATCTGCGCCCTGCTGGATACCTCGACGCTGCGGGCCTATCGGGAGATTGCAGACAGCCTGGGGCTGTCCTGTCTGGTGGAGGCCCACGATGAAGCGGAAGTGGAAAGTGCGGTGGAATCCGGCGCCCGGATCATCGGTGTAAATAATCGAAACCTGAAGGATTTCACGGTAGATGTACACAACAGCGAGCGGCTTCGACGGCTGGCTCCGAAGGAGACCTTGTTTGTGGCAGAGAGCGGGATCCGCACGGCGGAGGATATCCAGGTGCTGCGGGAGGCTGGCGTCAATGGTGTACTGATCGGAGAGACTCTGATGCGGGCAGCCGATAAAAAAGCCATGCTGGATGAACTGAGGGGCCGGCGCTGATCCGATGGCAGCCGGGAAATGGCAGTCATCGATCAATGAAAGCAGAGAGGCGTATTCCAGATAAGGAGATCTGTGCGGCAGCTGTTCTGCCGGGAAAATCTGCCGGGAAACCGGAAAGCAGAAGCGTTATTTGTGGATAAGCTGGCTGAGCAAGGAAAGGATGGAAGCGGCATGATCTGTATCAAAATGTGCGGTCTGCGCCGATCGGAGGATGTGCTGGCGGTGAACCGCTGCCGACCGGATCTGGCGGGCTTTATACTCAGTCCCGGATTTGGACGCAGTATCACCCGGGAGCAGATGCAGGTGTTAAAGCCCCTTTTGCATCCGACGATCCGTGCGGTGGGTGTGTTTGTGGATGAACCACTGGAGCATGTGGCAGCGCTGCTACGGGAAGGTCTGATCGACATCGCGCAGCTGCACGGGCAGGAGGACGATGCCTACATAGCAAGGCTGAGAAGCGAGATCGAAGGTAAAACGACAGACTGTCGGAAAGAAGACTTCGGGGAGCTTGGAAAGCGCCAGGAAGAAGGCGGCTTTGAAGCTTCGGCAGAAGTCAGTGCGGGAGCTGTCACAGGAGTCGATCCGGAAAATCACAGTCTGAAAAGGGCGCGGATCATCAAGGCCTTTAAGATCCGGGAGAAAGCCGATCTGGAGAGAGCCGAAAGGTCTGGGGCGGATCTGGTATTGCTGGACAGCGGAACCGGAACCGGGAAGACCTTTGACTGGTCGCTGGTGGAGGGCTTTGAACGACCCTTCTTACTGGCAGGCGGGCTGGATCCGGAGAATGTGGCCGAAGCGATCCGGCAGGTAAAGCCCTTCGGGGTGGATGTCAGCTCCGGGATCGAGACGGACCGCGTCAAGGATCCGGAGAAGATGGAGTCTTTTGTCCGGCAGGTAAGAAGGCCGGAGAGCAGGTAATAACGCAGCAGGGAATAGGCCTGGCAGACGGATAAATTGAAGATTGGAGCGGGTCGAGAACCCGGATATAAACGGAAACAGGGAGAACTTCATCTGATTATTCGGGTGAATAGAGCAGGAGGTAACAATGGGACAGTCGAAGGGACGCTTTGGAGAGCATGGCGGACAGTATATACCGGAAACACTGATGAATGCGGTGATCGAGCTGGAAGAGGCTTACAATCACTTTAAGGATGACCCGGAATTCAACCGGGAGCTGACGGAGCTGTTTAATGAGTATGCGGGCCGCCCCAGCCGTCTTTACTATGCAGAAAAGATGACGAAGGACCTGGGCGGTGCCAAGATCTACTTAAAGAGAGAGGACTTAAACCATACCGGAGCCCACAAGATCAACAATGCACTGGGACAGGCGCTGCTGGCCAAGAAGATGGGCAAGACCCGTCTGATCGCGGAGACCGGCGCGGGACAGCATGGTGTGGCGACGGCCACGGCAGCCGCCCTGCTGGGTATGGAGTGCGTGGTGTTCATGGGCGAAGAGGATACCATCCGCCAGGCTCTGAATGTATACCGGATGCGGCTGCTGGGTGCCACGGTGATCCCGGTGAAGACCGGTACTGCCACCTTAAAGGATGCGGTGTCCGAGGCCATGCGTGAATGGACCAACCGCATTGCCGATACGCACTACTGCCTTGGTTCTGTCATGGGTCCCCATCCCTTCCCTACCATCGTCCGTGATTTCCAGGCGGTGATCTCAAAGGAGATGAAGCAGCAGATTCTGGAGAAGGAAGGACGTCTTCCGGATGCGGTGCTGGCCTGCGTAGGCGGCGGCAGCAATGCCATCGGAAGCTTCTATCACTTCATTGAGGACAAGGAAGTGCAGCTGATCGGCTGTGAGGCAGCAGGCCGCGGCATTGATACCTACGAGACCGCAGCCACCATCGCCACCGGCCGGGTAGGCATTTTCCATGGCATGAAGTCCTACTTCTGCCAGGATGAATACGGACAGATCGCACCGGTCTATTCCATTTCGGCCGGTCTGGATTATCCGGGAATCGGGCCGGAGCATGCATGGCTCAATGACATCGGACGGGCCCAGTATGTGGCGGTGACGGACGATGAAGCGGTCAATGCCTTTGAGTACATGAGCCGGATGGAGGGTATCATCCCGGCTATCGAATCGTCCCATGCGGTGGCTCACGCTCTGAAGCTGGCTCCGCAGATGAGTCCGGATCAGATCATGGTCATCACCATTTCCGGACGAGGTGACAAGGACTGCGCAGCCATTGCGCGCTATAGAGGGGAGGACATCCACGAATGAGCAGAATAGCAGAGGCCTTTGCAAAGGGCAAAGCATTTATTCCATTTATTACCTGCGGGGATCCGGATCTGGAGACCACCAAGGCGGTGGTGCGGGCCGCTGTGGAAAATGGCGCTGACCTGGTGGAGCTGGGTATCCCCTTTTCCGATCCGACGGCGGAGGGACCGGTGATCCAGGGAGCAAACCTGCGGGCCCTGGCCGGCGGTGTCACCACAGACAAGATCTTCGACATGGTGAAGGAGCTGCGGGAGGATGTAACGGTTCCCATGGTGTTCATGACCTACGCCAATGTGGTGTTCTCCTACGGCACCGAGCGTTTCTGCCAGAAATGCCGTGAGGTGGGAATCGATGGCATGATCCTGCCGGACGTTCCCTTTGAGGAGAAGGAGGATTTTGATCCCATCTGTAAAAAATACGGGCTGGATCTGATCTCTCTGATCGCCCCCACCAGTGAAAATCGTATCGCCATGATCGCAAAGGAAGCCACCGGCTTTATCTACATCGTATCCAGTCTGGGTGTGACCGGTGTGCGCAGCGAGATCACCACGGACATCGGCAAGCTGGTTTCGATGGTGAAGGCTTCGGCGAAGGTGCCCTGTGCGGTGGGCTTTGGTATTTCCACGCCGGAGCAGGCGGCAGCCATGGCAGCGCATGCCGATGGTGCCATTGTGGGATCGGCCATCATCCGGCTGCTGGAAAAGCATAAGACGGAGGCGGCCGGTCCGGTGGGCGAGTATGTGCGGTCCATGAAGGATGCGATCCGGGATCTGTGATCCGCGGGAGAGAGGCAGCATCCATAGGATGATGGGAAAAAGTCACGCTCCCCTTCATGCCTGCATGAGTGAGGAGCGTGATTGAAAGAGCGTGGTTTGATGAAACCAGATCGTTATAGAGAAGACAGATGCGTGATCCTGTGAGCGGCGTTGGCTGCTCACAGGATTTTTCTCTTCACAAAAAGTTATAGTGGGTTTTTTTTCAGGCTCAAAAAGGGCAGGGGCTCGGAGAGCCTGTCGAAAAGGGCTTAGTGTAATGTGTACGCTTATGGTAGCGACGAGAGAAGACTCTGTGGTAAAGTAGGGAGAAAGGCCGGGCAGACCGTTGACCGGTCGCTTTGGAAATGTTGAAGCAGAGCTGTGAAAATGAAAAAGGCACGCTTGCCGCGTGCCTTTTTCAAGGAAAGAGAAAAAATAAATGTTTGAGGGAGTGTCCTGTGAGTTGTGGGCCTCACAGAACCGAGTTATGAAATCTGCTAGCTCATTTGCTAGCATGGCTATACTTTACCTGAGAATTGTGACGGCTTTGTGTCTGCATTATTAAGGAAAAAGAAAAAGAATGAAGAAAAAAAGAAAAGGAGCCATGACGATGAAGAATGCGTTTCGATGGATGCATGAGCAGGAGGGCCAGGAGTCGCAGCGAAAAAGGGTGACGCTCCGGGTGCTGGCGATCTGTCTGCTGATGGTACTGATGGCGCTGCCGGGGACGGGACCGATTCGGGCCCAGGCGGCTTCGCAGCCGGTGACCATCTCCAGCTGCACTCTGACCTCCACCACCAAGCTGCAGGTGACAGCCTCCTGCAGCAAGATCTCACAGATCAGCGGGGACCGCTGCTATCTGTTTTCGCTGCCCTACATGGCCTCGAAGATCTCCGGCACGGATAAACCGCTGGTCAGTGTCAAAAAGGCCAAACGGATGACCTTTACGGTGAAAAAGAAAAAATCCACCCTGCGGACCATGCTTGACCGCCGGTTTGTGGTGGCGCAGAAGAGCGGCAGCAGCTATAAGATCATCAGCAACTACCGCTACATCACGAATCCGGGACGACTGGCTTCCTATCGCTATAAGTTCCCCACGGCCACCTCGAAGAAGGGACTGCAGGTGGCGGCGGATATGATCGAGGATGCCCAGGAACTGAACGTTCGTCACTCCACCATCAATATTCTGTTTAATCTGACCATGGCCGGGCCCGGGGAGCAGAATGCGTCGGTTTCTATTCCCTTTAAATATAAGGGAAAGACCTACTGGTACAGCAAGGCGGCCATCTATTCCTACGATGCCATGCTGAAGGGACTGAAGGCCAACAATGCGGTGGTCAGTGCGATCCTGCTGCTGGGATACCGATCGGATCTGAAGGACCTGATCGCGCCTTCCGGACGGGAAGGCGGACATAACTACTACGCCTGGAATACCCAGAGCAAGGCGGCCCGGGAGAAGATCGAGGCCTGCATTACCTTCCTGGCGCAGCGCTACTCCGCCAGCAACGGAGCCAACGGCCGGATCGTAAACTGGATCGTGGGCAACGAGGTGAATAACTATAAGGTCTGGAACTACGGCGGACGTCTGCCCTTCAATACCTATATCAATCTGTATGAATCGGCGTTTCGTCTGACCTACAACTGTGTGAGCAGCGTGTACTCCAATGCCCGGGTGTACATCTCGCTGGATCATCTCTGGAACGTGAACACCGTGGACGGCACCTATCCGGCGAAGGATGTGCTGACGGCCTTTGCCAAGGCCATCAGTTCCCATGGCTACATTCCCTGGAATCTGGCCTACCATCCCTACGGATCGCCGCTGACGGAGCCGGCCTTCTGGAAAAACGAGAATCAGTGGACCCGCAATGACCTGAATACGCCGGTCATCAACATGAACAACATCTCGCTGCTGTGCCGGTTTGTGAAGGAGCGTTACGGTCAGGCCACCCGGATCATATTGTCGGAGCAGGGCTATACCTCCAAACAGAACGGCAAGAATGTGTCGAAGACCCAGGCGGCGGCCATCGTTTACAGCTACTACCTGACGGAGAAGGAGGACATGATCGACTCCTTCATCATGAACCGTCATGTGGACCACACGGTGGAGGAAGCCCAGGGTCTGGCCCTGGGACTGTGGACAAACAGCCGGACCGAGTGGGCGGATACCAAAAAGCCCTCCTGGGATGTGTTCAAATATATGGACACGAGCAAGTCGCCCAGTGTGGCCTCTTCGTATCTGAAGGAGATTGGGGCTGCGAGCTGGGCACAGCTGGTGGGCACCTACAATGCCAAGCTGTATGCGAAGACCAGCCTGTCGGATGGTGTCATCGAGCCGGTGTCCGGCTATAAAAAGACGGCCTCGATCACATCAAACTGGCAGCCCTATGGAGCGGTGACTTCGGTGAACAAGGTCAGCGGTGGATATCGGATCGTGCATAACGGATCCCTCAATCCAAACCGCCTCTGGGGTATTGCCCAGACCTTTAAAAAGAAGCAGGCCTTTGAGAAGAATCCCTACTTCTGTCTGACGGCGGATATCCGGGGCGCAGCGGCCAAGTCCGCGGTGGTGAAGATCCGCTTCTATGCCGGGGATAAGATCTTCGATGCCCAGCGGGCCATCGTGGGAGGAAAGGCCCAGAAGCTGCGGGTGAACCTGTCCAAGTGGCCGTATCGAAAGTCCATCACCCACATCCGGATCGGCATTGCGCCGGTGAAGGGCGGCTGGTCCGGCAGTGCCTACGCGAATATCACCGGTATCTGCCGGAGCCGGTAGGCTGCGGCAGATGACAGGTGTACGGAACCGATAGGCTGCGGCAGATGACAGATGTACGGAAACACAGGTGCACAGAGCCATAGGCGTACGGGAACGTCGTTTGGCACACACGGCTGCGGCAGCGGCCAGGCATGGGAAGGACGGCATCCGGATATTCCCGGGAGGAATACCCTTATGACAAGTATTCATTTGCCTGCTGAGCATAGGTGGCTTATACTTGGGCTATGTTCAGAATTTAACAAAAGAGGTGAATGCATATGTGGAATGGTAAGAAAAGAGCGGCGCTGCTTTTAGCCGCAGCAATGGGAATGAGCGTGATCGCAGGTGCGATGCCGGCGATGGCTTCGGAGGAACCCACGACGCTGGTGTACGGTTCCGGTGATTACACCCGGATCAATCCAGCCATGGATGAGCACTGCGAGATCAATGTGCTTCTGTTTGACGGTCTGACGGATCATGATGGCGACAACAACATCATTCCGCGTCTGGCAAAGGAATGGACCTACGACGAGGAGACCACCACCTATACCTTCTATCTGGAGGAAGGGGTCAAGTGGCATGACGGCGAGGAATTCACCGCAGAGGACGTTAAGTTTACCATTGAGGCGATCATGGATCCGGAGAACGGAGCGGAGAATGCCCCGAACTATGAGGATGTGGAAGAGATCACGGTCATCGATCCCTACACCGTCTCCTTTAAGCTGAGTGCTCCCAACTATGCATTTCTGGAGTATATGACCATGGCGATCCTGCCTAAGCATCTGCTGGAGGGTGAGGATATGCAGGAGTCAGACTTCTTCCGTGCACCCATCGGCACCGGCCCGTACAAGCTGACCGGCTGGGATGAGGGCCAGGCCATCATCATGGAAAAGAACGAAGACTACTTTGCAGGACCGGCCAACATCGACCGCCTGATCTTCAAGATCGTAACGGACGATAATGCCAAGGCACTGCAGCTGCAGTCCGGCGAGCTGAACCTGTCTCAGGTAACGCCCAAGGATGCGGTCCTGTTTGAAAACGACGGCGTACATACCGTTTACGATGAGAAGACCTCGGATTACCGCGGTATCCTCTACAATTTCTGGAACGAATACTGGCAGGAGAATGCGGATCTGATCCCGGCGATCAGCTATGCCATCGACCGTCAGGCCATCCTGGATGCGGTTCTGCTCGGCTGCGGTGATGTGGCTTACGGACCGCTGCAGAGAAATGTTTACAACTGCGAGGATGTGGAGCATTACGACTATGATCCGGCGAAGGCCGAGGAGCTGTTGGCAGCAGCCGGCTGCGAAAAGGATGCGGAAGGCTTCTGGTGCAGAAACGATGAGCGCATCAGCTTCGTGATCAATGCCACACCGGGTGATCAGGTTCGCGTGGATATGGCCATGATCGCAGCCCAGCAGCTGCAGGCCATCGGTCTGGATGTCAGCGCCAACGTGCCGGCAGACGGCATCGACTGGGGCGGCCAGCAGTGCTGCATCATCGGATGGGGATCTCCCTTCGATGCAGATGACCATACCTACAAGGTATTCGGTACCGACAAGGGGGCCAACTACTCCGGCTACAGCAACGAGCTGGTGGATGAGTACCTGACAGCCGCACGTCAGACGGATGTACCGGAAGAGAGAATGGCAGCCTACGCTGACTTCCAGAAGGAACTGGCCCAGACACCGGCCTACACCTTCTTCTGCTACATCGATGCCATGTACGTGGCGGATTCGACCATTCAGGGCATTGCCACCGACACGGTTCTGGGACACCACGGCGTGGGTATCTTCTGGAACGTCTGTGACTGGACCATCGAATAAGATTAAGAAGAAACGACAGGACTTATCGCTCATGGTATGAGCGGTAAGATCGGATACGGACAAGGGATGCATCCTGCTGACGGCAGGGGCATCCCTGTCGCACATTCTGCATGTCAGCGGTTACGCAGTGAGCGGCGCCCTGCGGGATCTGGCCGCATGTGTGGAAACAGCAGCCGGCAGAAACGAGCCGCCTGAGCGGATGCGCCTGCATCTGCGATGAAAGCAGGGCAGTGAGTGACCGGCAGGGATGAGAGAATAAAGAGCGGATTAACATGAAAACGATTCTTGAGATCAACGATTTAAGTGTCAGCCTTCACACCCCCATGGGAAAGGTGGAGGCGGTGCGGGATGTCAGTCTGGAGCTGAAGGAGGGAGAGATCCTGGCCATTGTAGGCGAGTCCGGCTGCGGCAAAAGCATGCTCTGCAAGAGCATCATGAAGCTTCTGCCCAAAAGTGCCCGGATCGAAGGGGGCTCCATCCGGGCAGATGGCGTGGATATCACGGCGTATCGCGAGCGGGATATGCAGAAGCTGCGGGGGCGGCTCTTTTCCATGGTCTTTCAGGACCCCATGACCTCCCTGGATCCGACGCTGACGGTGGGCGCCCAGATCGCCGAGGCGGTGCTGGTGCATGAGCCGAAGCTTTCCAGACAGCAGGTGGAGCAGCGGGTACTGGAGCTGATGGAGCTGGTGGGAATCGAGCATCCCCGGGAGCGGGCGAAGCTCTACCCCTACAACTTTTCCGGCGGTATGCGTCAGCGTGCGGTGATGGCCATCGCCCTGGCGGCCGGACCGAAGATCCTGCTGGCGGATGAGCCCACTACGGCACTGGATGTGACCATCCAGGCCCAGATTCTGGATCTGCTCCGGGAGGTGCAGCGCAAGCTGCATACCGCCACCATTCTGGTGTCCCACGACCTGGGCGTGGTGGCCCGGGCAGCAGACCGGGTGGCTATTATGTACGCCGGCCGCATTGTGGAGATCGGTACGGCGGAGGAGATCTATTACGATCCGAGGCATCCCTATACCTGGGGACTGATGCAGTCCCTGCCCTCCCTGGCCAGGGAGAGGGGGGAGCTTTATACCATTCCGGGGATGCCGCCGACCCTGATCGATCCGCCGGCGGGAGATGCCTTTGCCTGCCGCAATGAGTTTGCGTTGGAGATCGATTACCGGGAAGCACCGCCCATGTTTAAGATCTCGGATACCCATTATGCGGCTACCTGGCTTCTGGATGAACGGGCGCCCAGGGATTACGGCATGCGGGCACGCCGGATGCTGGGCGGTGTGCATGCCGCCAGCCACGATGCCCATGAAAAAAGGACCCATTCTCACCATGAAATGGGAGCGGAGGAGAAGGCCCAGACCATCGTGTCCGTGCGGGATCTGACCCAGTATTTCAAGCTGGGAAAGAAGACCTCGATCCGTGCGGTGGATCATGTGTCCTTTGATATCCACAAGGGAGAGGTGTTTGGCCTGGTGGGAGAGTCGGGCTCCGGAAAATCCACGGTAGCCCGCTGCATGATGAACATCTATGAACCGGCCTCGGGTGAGATCTGGTTTCAGGGGATCAATACCTGCGACCGGCGTCAGCGCCGGCAGGCCCGGACCATGCTGCAGACCCAGCGGCAGCTGATCTTTCAGGATTCGGCGTCCAGTCTGAATCAGCGCATGACCGTGGCGGATATCATCTGTGAGCCGATGAAGATCAACCGGATCCGGCCGGAGCGGGGCAGCTGCCGGGAGGAGGCGGCCTTTCACCTGCGGACCGTGGGGTTGGACGAAAGCTATCTGGACAAGTATCCCGGGGAGCTCTCCGGCGGTCAGCGCCAGAGAGTGGCCATCGCCCGAGCCCTTTCCATGGAGCCCCGGCTTCTGATCGCGGATGAGCCCATCGCCTCGCTGGATGTATCGATCCAGGCGCAGATCGTCAATCTGTTCCGGCATCTGCAGAAGGGACATGGTTTTTCCTTCCTGTTCATTGCCCACGATCTGGCGATGGTGGAGTATCTGTGCGACCGGGTGGGGGTCATGTACCGGGGACGAATGGTGGAAATGGCGCCTACCAGAGAGCTGTATGCCAATCCCCTGCATCCCTACACGCAGCATCTGCTCCGGGCCATGCCTTATCCGGATCCGAAACGGGAAAGGGCCCGGGAGACCATCGATCCGGAGGAGCTGACCTTCCCGGTGGAGGGGGAGTTTAAGGAGATCTGTCACGGGCATTTTGTCCTCACGTAGGATCATGGTGACAACTGGCATGTCCTGGTATGAGCAGGAAGCGGGCATGGCCCCATGGATTGCGAATAGCGGGCTGGGTTGAACGGATTTATCGGAATGAGTGCCTGTATCGCAGGATTTGGGTACATAGAAATGAGAGAATAAAATGGTTGCGTATAAAAAGAGTAAGCTTGCCTATTTTTCGGGAAAGCTTCTGATCTTTCTGATCAGTATCGTGGTTTTATCCATGGCGGTCTTTGCCATTTCCAGGCTGACGCCCACGGATCCGCTGCAGTCCTATTACGGAGAGCGGACGGAGAAGATGAGCGTAGAGGAAAAGGAATGGGCCAGAGAAAAGCTGGGGCTGAATGATTCGATCCCGGTGCAGTATGTCCGGTGGGTCAAAGGCGCCCTCCAGGGAGACTTTGGCATATCCTACAAGTACAAGCAGGACGTGCTGGTGGTCATCTCCAAACGGATCGGCAACACGCTGATCTTGGGCGGCATCGGATTTGTCCTGATCTTTGCGGGCAGTCTGCTGTTGGGGATTTTGTGCACCTGGTATGAGGACAGCTGGCTGGATAAGATCCTGTGCAAGGTGGGAACGATCATCAGCTGCATCCCGGAGTTCTGGCTGTCCCTGGTACTGATCCTGGTATTCTGCGTGATGCTCAAATGGCTGCCCAGCAGCGGCGCCTACAGTGTGGGAAAGGAAAACGACCTGAAGGACCGGGTGATCCATCTGATTCTGCCCATGGTCATCGTGGTGATCGAGCATTTATGGTATTACGCCTACATGATCCGCAATCTGATCCTGGAGGAGGTGCGGGCGGACTACGTGCTGCTGTGTAAGGGCAAGGGACTTTCCAGACGGCAGATCCTGTTCGGACACTGTCTGCGCAATGTGATGCCGATGTATATTTCGCTGATGGCCATCTCGATCCCCCACATCATCGGCGGCACCTACATCGTGGAAACGGTCTTTTCCTATCCGGGAATCGGGACGCTGTCCTACGAATCAGCCCGGTATGCGGACTACAATATGCTGATGGTGCTGTGTATGCTCACCGGGGTGGCGGTCATCTTTTTTAACATGATCGGCCAGATCATCAACGAGCAGATCGATCCCCGGGTGAAGGCGTCGGAAGTGATGGAGACATCGGAGATCATGGAACAGGAGAAAGCATGACGGAGCAGGAACTGTTTGCGCCGGCTGCGTCCCGTCCGGAAACGGGGGCAGCGGCTGAGACAAAGGTAAGAAGAGAAAAAAGACCGGTGTGGTCCATGGCGGTGCTGGGGCTGATGGTGCTGGGGTGTGTGCTGGCGGATGTGATCGCGGCGAAGGATCCGGCCTTTATGGATCTGATGAACTACACCAGGGCACCCGGCCGGGAGTTCTGGTTCGGAACGGATACCCTGGGACGGGATCTGTTTGCCTGTATCTGGCATGGCGGACGGGTCTCCCTTTCCATCGGATTTCTGGCGACGCTGCTGTCCACTTTGATTGCCGTGGTCTACGGATCCCTCAGCGGGATCGCCTCGGAATGGATGGATACGCTGCTGATGCGGCTGACGGAGATTCTGCTGAGCGTGCCGGGGCTGCTGCTGACGATATTTATGCAGGCTATTCTGGGGCCGGCCTCGGTCTGGACCCTGTCTGTGGTCATCGGTGTCACCGGATGGTTTTCCGTGGCCAAGGTGATCCGTACCGAGGTACGGCAGATCCGAAAGAGTGAGTACGTGGTGGCCTCCCGGTGCATGGGCGGCGGATTTTTCCACATTTTGTGGCGGCATCTGGTGCCGAACTTTTTCTCCGCCATCATGTTTATGGTGGTGATGAATGTACGCAGCGCCATCGTGGCGGAATCGACCTTAAGCTTTATGGGAATCGGACTGCCGCTGGAGGTGATCTCCTGGGGAAGTCTGCTGTCCAATGCGGAGCGGGCGCTGATGACCCGGGCCTGGTGGATCATCCTGATCCCGGGCCTGTTCCTGGTGGTCATGCTGGTATGCCTGACCAATATCGGCAACTGGCTGCGGATGCGGGCCAACCGCAGGGAGCGTCTGATCTAGGGAGGCGATCTTTCGTCTGCGTGGCAAAATTATCCCGTGAAATGGTACGGCCTGTGCAGTCATGCGCAGGCCGTTGTTTACTTCGTGAACTCGAATGCGAAGATTGACTTTTACAGTGTATTACGCTAAAATTATTTTGTTACAAAACAGATCATAAGTGTCGGCTCGGACACGGCGCTGCTTGTCATTAAGTGGCAGCAAAAGGTCCGGGGAGCCGGTGAAAAGGAAAACAGGTGAAAGTCCTGTACTGTCCCGCAGCTGTAACCGGGAAGCATGATCCTGATACGAAGAAAAAGGTTGGATCGCTGATCAGACTGACAGCGGAGCTCATATACGTGAGCTGTCAGAGCGAGCAGACGAACCACCCGGTTTCAAACGTATAGCCACTGAGCAATTGGGAAGGCGGATCAAGGCATGGCCCGGAAGTCAGAAGACCTGCTTATGATGGTGCTATGGTCACGAGAGATGACAGGCATGGCATATGCAAGGAGCGGCTTCCTGCCAAAGGGAGCGGTCTGCCGTGGAACAAAGCGTGCGGCGTCGGAAGGCTTGTGTGAGCAGGCCGGAGGCGGCAGCTGACGCGGAACATGGTTTAAGCTGCATATTGGAATCCATGACTGTTTCTCCCGGAAACAGTTTTTTTTGTGTGTTTACGCGCGAACTGTGCGGATCGCACAATATGCTAGGGAGGAATGATTAGCATGAAAAAGAGAAACCTTACACTGATGATGGCCGGACTTCTGGCTATGGGAACCGCTTCGATGGCACTGGCAGATGAGGCAGCCGACAAGTGCGCCGAGCTGATCGATGCAATCTATGTGCAGGAGAGAACCGAGACCACCGATGCGGACTGCGCAGCAGCAAAGGAGGCATGGGACGCTTTGACAGACGAACAGAAGGAAATGGTGGAGGGAGAAGAGGCAGATCCGGATTACTTCGGAAGAGACACCGGTGATGCATCCCTGGATGATCCGAGAAATGCAGATGAGATCGGAGAGAACGAGCTGCTGGTAGTCAGCTTCGGTACCTCCTTCAACGACAGCCGTGCACAGGATATCGGCGGCATTGAAAAGGCTCTGGAGGAAGCGTTCCCGGATTGGAGCGTACGCCGTGCCTTTACCGCACAGATCATCATCAACCATGTCCAGGCCCGTGACGGCGAGTTCATCGACAACATGGACCAGGCCCTGGAGCGCGCAGTGGCCAACGGCGTTAAGAACCTGGTGGTACAGCCGACTCATCTGATGCGCGGCTACGAGTTTGATGAGATGTGCGAGGCAGTCAGCGCCTACGAGGATCAGTTTGAGAGCATTAAAATCGCACAGCCGATGCTGGGTGAAGTGGGCGAAGGCGACGCAGATGTGAACGACGATAAGAAGGAAGCTGCGCAGGCGATCATGGATGCTGCGGTGGCTTCTTCCGGATATGACACGGCTGAGGCGGCTGCCGAGGACGGAACCGCATTCGTTCTGATGGGACACGGAACCTCGCATACCGCCAAGGTCACCTATCGTCAGATGGGCGCACAGATGGATGAGCTGGGCTTTGAAAATGTCTTCATTGGTACCGTTGAGGGTGAGCCGGAAGAGACTGCCTGTGAGGCTGTGATCGAGGCCGCTGCGGCAGCCGGCTACAAGAACATCATCCTTCGTCCGCTGATGGTCGTTGCCGGTGACCATGCCTGCAACGATATGGCCGGTGAGGAAGAAGACAGCTGGAAGAGCATGTTTGAGGCATCCGGTGAGTTCGAGAGTGTAGAGGCACAGATCGAGGGTATGGGACGCATTGAAGGTATCCAGGATATCTACATTGCACATACCCAGGCTGCCATGGATGCAGAGTAAAAAGCGCAGATCGATTCAGAGGAAAGCGGAGGCCGCGTCGGCACGCGGCAGCCTTGTAAGAACGGATCTCGGCGCTTAAGATGATTTGAGATCAACAAAGAAACGGAAGGCAGGCACTCCGAAGGGGCGCCTGCTTTCAGACGTATTTTGAGAGAGCATATCGAGGGCTGCTGTTTATGTCTATCGCTATCGAGGGCATCCGTTTTGGCAGCGAACGGCAGCATTTGGAGTATTTCAAGCAGAAGAAATAAGAGTAGGAGAGAACGAAAATGAGCAGGAAATGGATTCTGAGCATGATGACGGCACTGGCGCTGTCCGCCGCAGCCTGCAGTCTGGCCGGGGCAGAGAGCATCCTGGAGGGCGAGACCGAGTGGGCCACCGAAGCCGTGGCGGAGCTTGGTGAGACCGCATTAGAGGATGGCGTGTACTCAGCAGTATTTGATACCGACAGCGGTATGTTCCATGTGAACGAAGCCTGCGAGGGACGCGGTGTCCTGACCGTGAAGGATGGACAGATGACCATTCACGTCAGCCTGGCTTCCAAGGGTATCGTGAACCTGTTTGCCGGTGTGGCTGAAGATGCGAAGAAGGATGGCGCCGAGATGCTGCCGAGAACCGAGGACACGGTGACCTACAGCGATGGCGAGTCCGAGGAGGTATACGGCTTTGACATCCCGGTACCGTATCTGGATGCCGAGTTTGATGTGGCTCTGATCGGCAAGAAAGAGAAATGGTATGACCATAAGGTATCGGTTTCCGATCCGATCCCGATGGAAGACGAGGAAGCCGCCACGGAGATGGCAACGGAGTAAGCGTATCGTCTGCTGCGGTAAAGACAGGGAAGACGCCGCAGACTGTATGCTGAGTACAGCTACGGCGTTTTATGTTGTCATAGGAAATTCTGAGAGGAATTTCCTATGGGCTCGATATTAAAATCGGGCAGATATTTGGGCGGTTGCCGCGAAGCGGCAGTGCGCCAGGCACGCTTTGTCCGGCTGCGAACTTTAAATGTGCTTCAGATAGATTAGGAGAGATGACATGGCAAAAGTCATTATGATTCAG